>JACQVD010000032.1 GCA_016209945.1 Gemmatimonadota bacterium | reverse complement strand
GGCACAACGAGCGCAGGCCTCCCGACCGTTCGCGATCGGGGCGATCCCCGATCAGGACCCCGAGATCCTGCAGCGCCTGTACGGACGGCTGACGGACTATCTCGCGACCGAGCTGGGCGTGCCCGTCGTGTATCGCCCCGTGACCGACTACGCGGCCGCGGTCACGGCGTTTCGCGTCGGCGACCTCGACATGGTGTGGTTCGGAGGGCTCACGGGCGTGCAGGCTCGCGTACAGGTGCCGGGCGCGCAAGCGATCCTCCAGCGCGCCATCGATCGCGAGTTCCGCAGCGTGTTCATCGCGAACGCGCGCAGCGGCCTCCGGCCGATCCAGGATGTGAAGGGCCTCGTCCAGCTCAAAGGCCGCACCTTCACGTTCGGCAGCGAGTCCTCCACGTCCGGGCGACTGATGCCGCAATACTACCTCGAGGAGGCCGGCGTCTCCCTCGACGACTTCCGTGGCGAGGTCGGCTTCTCGGGATCGCACGACGCCACGATCCAGCTGGTCGAAGCGGGGACCTACGAGGCGGGTGCCTTGAACGAGCAGGTGTGGAAAAGCCGGGTGGCTGCCGGGAAGGTGGACCTCGGCCGTGTTCGTGTGATCTGGCGTACGCCGCCCTACTATGACTACCACTGGGTGATCCATCCGAACGCGCTCCAGCGCTACGGCCCTGATTTTCTGGAGCGCGTGAAGGCGGCGTTCCTGAAGCTCAGCCCGGGCGTTGCCGCGCACAGAGAGATCCTGGACCTCTTCGGAGCGGCGGGGTTCGTGCCGAGTGAGAACTCGAACTATGCCGAGATCGAGGCGATCGGCCGCAGGATCGGCAAGATCCGCTAGCGAGCGGGACGCGAGAACGCCGGACCGGCGCACGCCGCAGTCGCCCGTGTTCGAGCTCCGGGGCGTGACGAAGCGGTTCAGCGAGCTCGCTGCCGTCGGGGGGATCGGCCTCGCGATCCGCGCGGGCGAGCGGGTGGCCCTGGTCGGGCCCAGCGGAGCCGGAAAGACGACGCTCTTCAACCTCCTCAACGGATCCATCCCGCCCGACGAGGGAGAGGTTCGCCTCTTCGGCTGCGATCCCCACAGGCTCCCAGCGCGCGAGCTCCGCCGCCTCCAGCAGCAGATCGGCACCGTTCACCAGCAGTTCCACCTCGTCGGCAACCTCCGGGTGATTCACAACGTGAACGCGGGCCATCTCGGGCGCTGGTCGCTCTTCCGGGCGCTGCACTCCCTCGTCCGGCCGCTGGAGGTGGACCGGGCGGTCCGCTGGCTCCGGGGCCTCGGCCTGGAGGACAAGGTCTTCGAGCGCAACGACCGGCTGTCCGGCGGCGAGCAGCAGAGGGTCGCCCTCGTTAGAGTCCTGGTGCAGGACCCGTCGGTCATCCTCGCGGACGAGCCGATCTCGAACCTCGATCCGGAGCACAGCCGGCTCGTCATGGATCTTCTGCGGGAGCTGAACGAGCGCCGGGGAAAGACCGTGGTCATCTGCCTCCACGACGTGAACTACGCCTTCAGCCATTGCGAGCGGATCATCGGGCTACGCTCCGGCCACATCGCATTCGATGATCGGGTCTCGGAGATCCCCCGCAGCCTGGTGGACGACCTCTATCGGCTCGAGCGGTGCGGCTAGAGGAGCTGGAATCGGCCCGGCCGATCGTCATAGCGGCGCCGGAGCGCGCGCGTGCCGCCGCTCCCCCCGCGGCGGCCGCACGACCACTCGCCCTCGGGCGCCGCCACCTCTGGCTCCTCGCCGTCATTGCCGCCGTCGCGTGGTCGCTCTGGGAATCGGGACTCTTCCGCAGGGAGCTCGTGAACGAGGGCGGCTGGTCGCTCGTCCTGCGACTGGCGTCTTCGATCCTGCGCCCGGAACTGAGCGCCGAGTTCCTGGCCGTCGCCTGGCAGGCGACGCTGGCGACGCTCGCCTTCGCCGCCTGCGGCACCGCGCTCTGTCTCCTGATAGGCTCCGTGGGCGGGATTCTCGCCTCCGAGGTGTGGTGGGAATCGGTGTTCCCACCCCGGGGCGCTGGCCGGTCCCGGCTGCGCACCGCCAGAGGGCCGTGGCTCGCGGTGCGAACCCTCCTCACGGTGCCGCGTGCGATTCACGAGATCGTCTGGGGAGTCCTCCTCGTCGCCATCCTCGGACTCGACCCGCTGGTTGCGATCCTGGCCATCGCGATCCCCTTCGGCGCGATCACGGCGAAGGTCTTCGCGGAGCTACTCGACGAGGCGCCCCGCCACTCACTCGGGGCCCTGCGTGCGAGCGGCGCGCCGCCTCTCAAAGCGTTTCTGTACAGCCTCGTCCCGGAGGCGCTCCCCGACCTCATCTCGTATTCCTTCTACCGGTTCGAGTGCGCGATCCGCTCGGCCGCGGTCCTGGGGATCGTCGGCGCCGGCGGCTTGGGATACGAGATCCTCCTCAGCCTGCGCTCGCTGCGCTACGAGCAGGTGTGGACGCTGGTCTTCGCGCTGATAGTGCTCACCGGTCTGAGCGATCTCTGGAGCGGCCTGGTGCGCCGCAAGCTGGGCACCGGATCCCGTTTTGACAGCACGCTCAAGACCCGCACGATCGGCGACACGCCGCGCTACCGCGTGGATCCCGTCATCAAAGGCTCGATCCTCGGAGTCGGTCTACTGACCGCGTTCGGCTTCTGGTACGTGGGTGCCGATGTCGCCCGCCTCACGGGCTCGCGCACGGCTCAGCTACTCGGTCAGCTCATCGCGGAGGCGATCCCGCCGACGCTCGGGGGGATGACCCTCCTGGAATTCCTCGACGTGTGCGGACAGACGCTGGCAATGTCGATCCTCGCGATCGGGCTGGCGGGGATCGGCGGAGCCCTGCTCTCCTTCCCTGCGGCCCGCAACATGCTCGTGCCCGGCGGCGTCGTGCATCCGGGAGGTCGCCGGCCCGCGGGTAGGGTCGCCGGCGTCGGCGCATACCTCGTGAGCCGCGCCGTCTTGCTCTTCTTCCGGGCCGTGCCCGCGCCGATCTGGGCTCTCACGTTCCTCTTCGTGTTCTTTCCGGGGATGCTGCCGGGCGCCCTGGCCCTGGCCGTGTACACTCTGGGCGTATTGGGCAGGCTCATGGCAGAGGCCACCGAGAATCTGGACACGCGGCCGCTGACAGCGCTTCGGGCGCAGGGAGCGGCCGGTTCACACGTCTTCCTCTACGGGGTGCTCCCCGCCGTCCTCCCCCGCTACACCGCGTACGTGCTGTATCGCTGGGAGGTGTGCATCCGGGCGACGGCGATGGTGGGGCTCGTGGGCGCCGGGGGACTGGGGCGCCTCCTCACCGAGCGCGTGAGCAGCTTCGACTACGCCGCGGTCGCCACTGTGATCATCGCCTACATCGCGATCGCCTGGCTGGTCGATCTCGTGTCGGCCGCGGTGCGGCGAGACCTCCGCTAGGGCCCGGGCTTTTCGGCGCCAGATCGATGTCGCCCGTCGAAGCCCACGCGGATGTCGTCGGCAGCCTTCTCAGGCCGGCTCATCTCTTGCAGGCGCAAGAGGACTTCGCGCGCGGGCGCATCGACTGCGCCGAATTCAAGCGCATCGAGGATCGCGCGGTCGGTGAGGCCGTGGCGCTCCAGGAGTCGGCCGGCCTCGAGGTGGTGACGGACGGGGAGATGCGCCGGCAGTCGTTCCAGAGCCAGATGACCGCCGCCGTGGAGGGGTTCGGCGAGCACGACCTCTCCGCTTTTCTCTGGGGCGAGTGGCACGGCGACTCGGAGCTGGGCGATCGCAGGGTGCCGCGGCCTTCGCGTCTCGGGGTCGTCGGCAAGCTCCGTCGCCGCCGGCATCTCTGCGCCGAGGAATTCACCTACCTGCGCGCCCGCACCCGCAGGATCGGGAAGGTCACGCTCCCGAGCGCCAGCCTGTGGGCGAACTTCTGGTCACGCGACGTCTCCCGGGACGCGTATCCGACGCTGGACGAGTTCCTGGAGGACGTGACGCGGATCCTTCGGGAGGAGGTCGCCGAGCTCGTGCGGCTGGGCTGCGCGTACATCCAGATCGATGCGCCACAGTACGCGTTGTTCCTGAACCCGGAAACGCGGCGCTTTTACGAGTCGCTCGGGTGGAGCGCCGACGTCTGGCTGGCGAAAGGGGCCGAGCTCGATAACGCCGTCATGGAAGGATTCCGCGACGTGACGTTCGGCCTCCACATCTGCCGGGGGAACCAGGAGAGCCGGTGGCTCGTCGCAGGCGGATACGAGCCGCTCATCCAGGTCTTCCAGCGAACCCGCGCGCAGCGGCTCCTTCTGGAGTACGACGACGAGCGGTCCGGCTCCTTCAAGCCGCTGGCCGCTGTCCCCCGGGAGAAGATGGTCGTCCTCGGCCTGGTCAGCACGAAGAGGCGCCGACGCGAGACGCCCGACGAGCTCCGGAGGCGCGTCGAGGAAGCGGGGCGCTGGTTCCCGATGCATCGGCTGGCGCTGAGCCCGCAGTGCGGGTTCGCGAGCTCGGTCATCGGGAACCGAGTCTCACCGGAGGACCAGGCCTACAAGCTTCGAATTGTCGTGCAGACGGCCGACAGCCTCTGGCCGGCGAGCGCTTAGGCCGCCTTCGGCTGCGCGATCACCTTCCTGAGGCCCACCTTCTCGAGGAGAGCGTCGAACCGCGGGTCGGAGCGAAGAGGATCGAGCCTCGGATCGACTCTGAGGTACACCATCCAGCTCGAGGGCTCCTCGGACGCCCGCTCCAGCCACTCGAACGCCTCATCGATCTCCCCCAGAGCGGCGTGGATCTCGGCGATCCAATAGCCGGACACGTAGTGCTGCGTGGAGAGCCGCTTCATCTGCTCGAGGAGGCTCGCCGCCCGCGCGCGGTCCCCGGCGACGGCGTAGGTGTGGGCAAGGGCGGCCAGATAGGCCACGCTGCTGTCCGAGAGGGAGATCGCCATCTGGAATTCCCCGATCGCCTGCGGGAAGAGCCCGCGGGCTTCGTAGGCCAGCCCCAGGAAGAAGTGACCGGGTACGAAGTTCGGGTGGGCCCCGACGATCTTCCGGTACTCCTCGATGGCCTCGTCGTACCGGCGCCCAAGGTACAACGCCCATCCCACCGCGGAGCCGACGCTGGACGAAAGGGGATCCAGCTCGCGCGCCCGCACCGCCTCGGGGATCGCCTCCTCGTGCCGGCCCATGGCGGAGAGGAAGTCGGCATACCAGTGGTGGGCACCTGGGTAGTGCGGGTTCAGCTCGATCGCGCGCCTGAACTCGCGTTCCGCGGCGGCCCAATCCCAGTCCAGGTAAAAGGCGGCGTAGGCGAGGGAGGTGTGCGCCTCGGCGACGGTGCTGTCGATGTCCAGCGCCTTGAGCGCGGCCCCCTTCCCCTGCGCGAAGGCCATCCTGTGCTCCATGAACCCGTGCCAGCCGCACATCATCATGCAGTCCGCGAGCCCGGCGTACCCGAGCGCGGAATTCGGGTCCTTCTCGATCGCTTGGAAGAAGTAGCGGGCGGCCGTCAGCAGATCCTGCTTGGTCCGCTTGTTCCAGTGATAGCGGCCCTTGAGATACGCGTCGTAGGCCTCTGGGTTGACCGGACGAGCGGTGGCAGCGAAGCGGGCCCGGTCCACAGGCGTCAACTTGACCTGGATCTCGTTGGCGATCGTCCGAGCGACCTCCCGCTGCAAGCCGAGGATGTCCTGGAGGTCGCGCACGTACTCCTCCGCCCACAGGTGCCGATCCGCCCGCGCGTGGATGAGCTGCGCCGTGATGCGCACCCGCTCGCCCTCGCGGAGCACCGATCCCTCCACGACGGCGTCCACGTCCAGCTCGTCCGCAATCGTCCGCATCGACTTGGGCGTCCCCTTGTACTGCATCACGGAGGTGCGAGAAACCACCCGGAGAGCGCTGATCCGGGACAGCTCGGTGATGAGTGCCTCCGTCATCCCATCCGAGAAGTACTCCTGTGCCGGATCCGGCGAGTGGTTCTCCAGGGGGAGCACCGCCAGCGACTTGATCTCACCAGGGCCGAAGAGACGCTGCCGCCATCCCCCCACGTTCAGGACTCCGAGCACGGCAATCGACATCATCACCATCCCGGCGAGCATGACCGACCACGGAACCGGAACCCCGCGGCGAACCGCCAGTGCGGCGGCCTCGGGAGAGAGCGGTTCGGTCCGCCGCACACCCTCGGGAGTGATCTCGAACGCCCACGCAAGCACGAGCGCGATGGGGAAGCCCAAGAGCACCAGGACGACGACGAACGTCGCCGTCCAGGGCGGAAGGTGCAGGTTCGGGAACACGGCGTTCACGACCTGCACGATGAGCCAGCCCACGATCGCGTACACGCACGTCACGCGGTAGACGCGGCGGCGCTTGAGCTCTGCGAGGAAGAGCCGGAATCTCGATGGAGAATCGCTCATGCGGTTTCGCGCTCCCTCTTCGTCAGAGAAGAGGTCGCAGCCGGGGAAGAAAATGCGCGTCGCGCACCGCCGGGGCAAGGCGGATCGGGTCCGCCAGCCGGCCCTGGCTGTTCCTCGGCCGCCCGCTTGTTAGCCCTTGCGCGGCTCGAGCCCGCCCGGCTTCACCACCCGCTCGCACAGCGCCAACGTCCCGTCCACCACAAGTGCCAGCAGCGCCGCGGGGATGGCACCGGAGAGGATCATCCACGTGTCCGAGAGCGCGAGCCCCGCGACAATAGGATCGCCCAAACCACCCGCGCCGATGAACGCGGCAAGCGTCGCCGTTCCCACGTTGATGACGGCGGCCGTACGGATCCCCGCCATGATGACGGGCGCCGCGAGCGGCAGCCGCACGTACCGCAGGACCTGAGACGGCGTCATCCCGAGGGCGGCGGCGGCGTCCACGGCATCCGGGCTCGCGTCGCGCACGCCCGTGTAGGTGTTCCGCAGGATCGGGTAGAGCGAGTAGAGGAAGAGGGCGACGAGCGCGGGAACGACCCCGATCCCGAGGAGCGGGATCATGAAGGCGAGGAGCGCTATGCTCGGAAGCGTCTGGAGAAGGCCGACGCCCCGGATCGTCGCTTCGGCGCTCGCCCTCGCACGCTCCAGGGCGAGCCCGAGGGGCACGGCGAGGGCCGTCGCCGCGGCCAGCGAGAGCCCCGCCAGAAGAAGATGGCGCAGCGTGAGCCGCAGGATCACGCTGCGCCGATCCCAGAGATATTCCACAAGAGTCGCCGCCTGTGGCGCCCGGGCGGCTTGCGCCGTGCGACCTACGGTCGCTTCGCCCGCGGCCCCGCCAGCGACAAGCCCCAACTCGGCCAGAGCGTCCGCTGCGACCCGCGCGATCTCCGCGCCGTCCACCTCCACCCGCCGGTTCAGGCGCCGCATAAAACTCTCGTCGAACCTTCCGCTCAACTCAGTGAGCGCGGTCACCGCCCGGGGCACCTCGATCCAGAGGCGCGCGCTCACGAGGGCCGCAGCCTCGTAGGGCGGAAAGAAGCGGCGGTCGTCCTCGAGAACCACGAGGTCGTAGCGCGCGATGAAGCCGTCGGTGGAATAGCCGTCGATCACATCGACCGTGCCGGCCGCCAGCGCCTGATACTTCACCGCCTGGAGCAGCGAGCGGACCTCGCGAGGATGGAAATCGTAGGCACGCGTGAGACCCGGGAGGCCGTCCGGCCGGCCGATAAAGTCGGGCGTAAAGCCCGCCACGATCTGCCGCGCCACGCGCGCCAGGTCGCTGAGCGTGCGCAGGTCGAGCCGCGCCGCCGTCTCGCGGCGCACGGCGATCGCGTACGTGTTCTCGAACCCCAGGGGCGGCAGCCAGCGCACGCCGTACCGCCGCTCGAACTCGACCGCGACCCGGCGGAAGACCGCCGCCCGGTCCGCGATGGGTTCCTCGCGCAGGATTGCCAGGAGGCCGGTCCCCGTGTACTCCGGATAGACGTCCACGGCGCCCGCCCGGAGCGCGCCGAACGTGATCTCGGTCGCGCCCAGGCCCGGCCGACGATCCACACGGAAGCCGCGCGCCTCGAGGAGCTGCGCGAAGATCTCCGCCAGGAGATACGACTCGCCGAAGGGCTTCGAGGCGACGACGATCGGCCGCGCCGGTCCCTCCTCCCCAGCCTGCGGGATCCCGGCGCCGGTCGGCCGTTTGTCACCCGCGAGGCTTCGGCCACCGAGGAACGCCAAGGTGAGGAGGACGGCGAGCGCGAGTCGCCTCATGTCGTTTCCACCCGGGCCTTTGTGAGGAGGTTACGCACGTAGGCCGTGGCGGGCGCCGAGACGAGGGCGCGCGGGTCCCCGATCTGTTCGATCCTTCCCTCCCGCAGCACGGCGACCCTATCCGCCAGGAAGAGGGCCTCGTGGAGATCGTGCGTCACCATGACGGTGCTGAGCCGCAGTCGGCGTTGCAGTTCGCGGTACGTCTGCTGGAGCTCGACCCGCGTGATCGCGTCGAGCGCGCCGAAGGGCTCGTCGAGCAGGATGACCTCCGGCCGTCCCGCGAGGGCGCGGGCCAGGGCGACGCGCTGGCGCTGCCCTCCGGACAGCTCGCGCGGCCAACGGGGGCCGAACTTCTCGCGTGACAGGCCGACCAGAGCCAGCGCCTCGGCGGCCAGCTCGTCGGCACGAGCATCACCCCGAAGCCAGGGCACGAGGGCGGCGTTCCGGAGCACGCGCCAGTGCGGGAGAAGCCCGCCCTCCTGCTGCACGTAGCCTGTGCGACGCCGGAGCGCCACCGGATCGACCTCCCGGGCATCGCGGCCATCGATATGCACGACGCCCCCGTCGGGCTCCACCATGCGGTTGAAGCAGCGAAGGAGGGTCGTCTTCCCCGAGCCGCTCTCGCCCACCAGCACCACGCACTCGCCCCGGTGGACCTCCAGCGAGACGTCCTGGAGGGCCGCGACGCCGCCGTAGCGCTTCGACACCCGCTCGGCGCGAAGCGCTACGTCAGCCGATGCCGTCAGCTCAGGCGAGCGAATAGCGCGGGAGTCTCATCACGAGGGTCTGCACGCCTTCGGCGAAGGTCGGATGCACAGCCTCCGCATCCACAATGGCGCGGGCGCTGGCGCCGGCCTGCATGAGCGCCCCGAAGATGTGGATGAGCTCGCCGGCCTCGGCGCCCACGATGGCGGCACCCAGGATCCGCTCGCTCTTCCGGTCGATGAGGACTTTCAGGATGCCGGCCGGCTCGTCGGTCTCGATGGCCCGTGCGATCCGGCTAAAGGGCATCGACGCGGCTTCGTACGGCACGCCTTTCGCCTGCGCCTCCCGCTCCGTCAAGCCCACGCGCGCGACCTGCGGATCGGTGAACACGGCGAAGGGCACGATGCGGTCGCCCCGCCGTCGCCCGTCGCGTCCAAGGAGAATGTCGAAGAGAATGCGATGGTCGTCCCAGGACGCGTGGGTGAACTGCGGCCCGCCCGTCACGTCGCCGACCGCGTAGACTCCATCGGCACTCGTCCGGTAGTGATCGTCCACGAGGACGAACCCCCGCTCATCCAGGCGGATGCCGGCGGCCTCGCAGCCCAGGTCGTCGGTGTTCGGGCGGCGCCCGACGGCCACGACGAGATGCGACCCGCGGATGCTGTCTCCGCTCCGAAGCGACACGCGGATGCCTTTGCCGTCGGCGGACACCGCGTCTGCCTCGGCGCTGAGCACGAGCCGGATCCCCTGTTCGCGGAAGACGCCCTCCAGCGCCTCCGAGATCTCGGGGTCCTCGCGATCGAGAAGGTGGGGACCCCGATTGATCAACGTCACCTCGGAGCCGAATCGCCGGAACATCTGCCCGAACTCGCAGCCGATGTAGCCGCCGCCGATGACGACGAGGTGCTTCGGGAGCTCGCGCAGCTCCATGATCGTCTTGTTGTCCAGCCAGGCAACCGAGTCGAGCCCGGTGATCGGCGGGACGAAGGGTCGCGCTCCGGTGTTGATGACGACGATCTCGGCGCTGTGCCGCTCGCCGTTCACCTCGATCTCGCGTGGACCGGCGAAGCGGGCATGCCCGCTGGCAAGCGTCAACCGTTCGCCCGCGCGCCGAAGTCTCTTCTCGACACTCTCGCGCCACTGCCGGACGATCCCGTCCTTGCGATCTACGACCGCGTTCAAGTCTACCCTCACTTCGCCCGCGTGGACGCCGAGCCGGGTCGCGTGGCGCGCCACGTGCGCCGCTCGAGCGCTGGCGATCATCGTCTTCGTCGGCGTGCACCCGTAGTTGACGCACGTTCCGCCCAGGTCCTTGCGCTCGGCGAGGACGACGCGCTTCCCCGCCTCGGCGAGCCGCGCCGCGAGCGGGACCCCGGCCTGGCCGCTGCCGATCACGATGACATCCGCGTGCATGTTGACCCCCGTTGTCTGGACGTGCGCCCTTCCGCCGAGACGTGGACGGCGACGCCCGGCTCCGATAGAGTGGTGGAATGTTTCAACGGACCCTGTGACGGGACAAGCCTCATACGGTGAACGAAGAGCGCAGCGGAAAAGAGCCGGGTCACCGTCGGGGACAGCCTCCGGACCCGCGTACCGACCAGGCAGGCCGCGCGAGGGATCGCCCGGAACCCGCGGCAGCCGACCGCCGCCGGCGCATGCTCGCAGAGGTCCGGGAGGGGTTCGGCCGGACCCCCAAGGAGCTTCCGCCCAAGTACTTCTACGACGCCCCCGGCTCGCGCCTGTTCGAGGAGATCACCCGTCTGCCCGAGTACTACCTGACCCGCACCGAGCTGGGACTATTGAAGGCGTGGATCCCGGGGTGGCTCGGGGACTGGCGGCCCCGGTCGTTCGTCGAACTGGGCGCGGGGAGCGCGGAGAAGAGCCGGCTCGTGCTCGACGCCATGACGGCAGAGAACGAGCGTGCGCTGTACGTGCCTGTGGATCTCAGCGAGCCGACTCTCGACGAAACGGCGCGCCGGCTGCGCGCCGAGTATCCGGGCCTCGATGTCGCTCCGGTCGTGGCCGATATCAGCACGAACTTCGAGTTCCCGCGCGCCCTCCCCCGGCCTGTTCTCTACGCCTTCCTGGGGAGCACCTTGGGCAACTTCAAGCGCCCGCGCGCCGTGGCACTCCTGAGCCGCATCCGCAAGACCATGCGCCCGTCCGACCGCTTCCTCCTAGGCGCCGACCTGAAGAAGGACGTCGCAACGCTGGAGGCCGCCTACAACGACGCACGGGGCGTGACGGCGGCGTTCAACCGCAACATCCTGCGGGTCCTCAACCGCGAGCTCGGAGCCGATTTCGACGTTATGGCCTTCGAGCACCGCGCCCTCTACGACGCCGAGGCAGCTTGGATCGAGATGCATCTCGTCTCCAGCCGGGATCAGGAAGTCACGATCCCGGGTCTGGGCGCCTTCCGCTTCGTGAAAGGCGAACCGATCCGCACGGAGATCAGCTGCAAGTACGACCGCGAGAGCGTGACGGATCTCTTCACGGCCGCAGAGCTCGAGATCGAGGAATGGAAGACCGACTCGGAAAACCTCTACGCTCTCGCCCTGGCATCACCGTCTTTCTCATAGGTCTGATCGCGGCGCCGCCGGTCCCGCTCACGCGCTCCGTTTAGCCCCACAGCGCACTGTGCGGCAGGAACCTCTCAGGGGCTCCTGCAGGTCACGGCGCGAGCCAGAGGCGTGGCCGCACCCCGCAATCTCGAACGTGACAACCACGGTGCGGGGACGTGGCAGGCGACGCGGCGCTGAAAGGCCGGGCCGACCCTCCTTAGAACAGGCCTGACCCGTAGTTCGGCAACGCTTTGATATGACGTGAGATAGATGTAGCGACCCGCCACCGTGCCTGAAGTGCCCCGTCTCTTGTGACAGCGCCCATCCCATGGGCCAATCACGCAGTTCCTCCCCACCCGCTTGACACTACCGTAGCGGACTCTCGATATCGGCTTCTCGCCAGGAAGCGCCCCAGCGCGGGGTCTGAGCCGGTTTTCGAGGGGAGGGAGCCTGTGAACGCACGCCTCGGAGTTCTCGTCGGTTGCCTTCTCATCGCCAGCGCGCCCGCGCCGGTGCAGGGGCAGAAACTTTCGGCCACAGAGCGAAAGATCGTGCGGTATGTGGACGCGCACACCGAGGAGGCGATCGCGCTGCTGGAACGCGTCGTCAACGTGAACAGCGGGACGATGAACCACGAAGGCGTGCGGGAAGTGGGCGGTATCTTCCAGACCGAGCTGGACGCCCTCGGGTTCGAGACGCGATGGATCGCCATGCCGGACGCCGTGAACCGGGCGGGCCACCTCTTTGCGGAGCGCGGCGGGGGGAGCACCGGGGGGAGCGGTGTCGCGAGCCGCGGGACCCGCGGGAAGCGACTGCTCCTCATCGGGCATCTCGACACCGTGTTCGAGAGGGAGAGCCCCTTCCAGCGATTCCTCCGCGAGGACTCCATTGCCCGGGGCCCGGGCGTGGCAGACATGAAGGGGGGCGACGTGGTCATGTTGTACGCGCTCCAGGCCCTGCACAGCGTCGGCGCCCTGGAAGGCACGCAGATCATCGTGGCCCTCATCGGGGACGAGGAGGAGCCCGGCCAGCCCCTGGAGATCAGCCGCCGCGATCTCATCGAAGCCGGGCGGCGCAGCGACGTGGCGCTGGGCTTCGAGGGCGCCATAGAGATTGGAACGGCCACCATCGCCCGGCGAGGCTCCAGCGGCTGGACCCTGGCGGTGAGGGGGATCACGGGCCATTCGTCCCGGATCTTCAGCGAGGAGTACGGGGCCGGCGCGATCTTCGAGGCGGCCCGCATCCTGAACGCGTTCTACGAGGAGCTGCGCGGCGTGGAGTATCTCGTCTTCAACGCCGGGGTGATCCTGGGTGGAACGGAAGTGGAGTATGACGCGGCGAATGCCCGCGGGCGCGCCTTCGGCAAGACGAACGTGATCCCGCAGACCGTGATCGTCGATGGCGGCCTCCGGTTCATCTCGGAGGAGCAGAAGGAGGGCGCCCGGGCGAGGATGCGTGCCATCGTCCAACACAACCGCCCGAAGACGTCGGCGGAGATCCACTTCCGCGACTCCTACCCTGCCATGTCTCCGAGGCCGGGGAACCAAGACCTCCTGCGACTGCTGGACCGGATCAGTCGCGAGCTCGGCTACGGGCCCGTGGAGCCGGTGGATCCCGCGCGCCGGGGCGCCGCCGACATCTCCTTCGTCGCTTCCTTCGTGGACGGGCTGGACGGACTCGGCGTCGTGGGCGACGGCGCGCACTCGCCCGAGGAGTGGGTGGATCTGCGCTCTCTCCCGATCCTGACGAAGCGCGCCGCGCTGCTCATCCACCGTCTCACGCGATCGGATCCGCGGCCCGTCCGTCGCAGGGGAGAAGGGCCATGAATCGCCGAGACTTCAATCGACACGCCATGGGGGCGCTGGGCGCCCTGGGTGCGATCGCGGCCTTCCCGCTCCCCCACGTTCTTCAGAGCCGGCCGCGGGTCAACGGACGACGGCTCCTGGCGAACCTCCTGGGGCTCGCGGAGTTCGGAAAAACCGCGCAGCGCGGGACGAGCCGCGTCGCCTACAGCGACGCAGACCTCCAGGGCCGCAGCTTCGTGATGGACCTCATGCGCGCGGCCAAGCTGGAACCCAGGATCGACGAGGCCGGCAACATCGTCGGTCGCCGCCCGGGCCGGAACGCGAGTCTCCCGCCGCTCGCGCTGGGCTCGCATATCGACACGGTCCCCGAGGGCGGCAACTACGACGGGGTCGTGGGATCCCTCGGCGCCATCGAGGTGGCCCACACACTCGCCGACGGCGGCGTCACCACCCGCCACCCTCTGGAGGTCATCATCTTCCAGAACGAGGAGGGCGGGCTCGTCGGGAGCCGCGCGCTCGTCGGCGATCTCGCCGCGAGTGAACTGGACGCGGTGAGCCGCAGCGGCAAGACGATCCGCGAGGGGATCCGCTTCATCGGGGGCGACCCCGACCGACTCGCCGCGGGACAGCGCAGGCCCGGCGGCATCGCCGCCTATCTGGAGCTGCACATCGAGCAGGGCGGCACCCTGGAAGCGGAAGGGATCAACATCGGGGTCGTGGAAGGGATCGTCGGGATCAAGTGGTGGGAGCTGACGTTCCAGGGCTTCGCGAACCACGCCGGCACGACGCCCATGAACCAGCGGCAGGACGCGCTCCTCGCCGCCGCGAGGTTCATCCAGATGGTGAATCGACTGATGACGAGCGTCCCCGGCCGGCAGGTGGGCACCGTGGGCCGCATCCAGGCCTTCCCCGGCGCGCCCAACGTGATTCCCGGGAAGGTCATCTGCTCCCTGGAGCTGCGCGACCTCGACGCCGCCAAGATCGACAAGCTATATGAGGCCATCGCCTCCGAGGCGCATGACATCGCGAGAGCGAGCGGCACGACAGTCGCTTTCGAAGAAATTCACGTGAACACGCCCGCGCTCACCGACGAGCGCATTCGTGGGCTCATCGCCGCATCGGCGGAGGACCTCGGGCTCACCGTGAAGACGATGCCGAGCGGAGCGGGCCACGACGCGCAAGCGATGGCGCGGATCGGGCCCGTGGGGATGATCTTCATCCCGAGCGTCGGCGGGATCAGCCACTCGCCGAAGGAGCTCTCCAGGCCCGAAGACCTCGAGAACGGCGCCAATGTGCTCCTCCGCACGCTTCTCAAGCTCGATCGCGCACCATGGATTCAGCCCTGAGCCAGGAGGCCTCACCGTGAAGACGATTCGCCGCGCGGCTACCCTGCTCGTCATCATTTGCCTGAGCCTCGTGCCCACCGGGCCGCTTGCCGGCTCTCAGGCGCAGGGCTCGCCGCGCAACATCAAAGCCCTGGTGGGCGGCACCCTCATCGACGGCTACGGCGGACCACCGATCCGGAACAGCGTGATCGTGATCGAGGGGGAGCGGATCCAAGCGGTGGGCACCGCGGGCTCCGTGCAGATCCCGGACGGCGCGGAGATGATCTCGACTGAGGGGATGAGCGTGCTCCCCGGGCTCTGGGACATGCACGTGCACCTCATGATCACGGGGCACGCCGACTACGCCCACTGGGACAGCGTGTATCCTCCGCTTTTCGAGTCCGTGATCATGCCCGCGTCTGCGAAGCAGCTCCTCCTGGCTGGGGTGACGAGCGCAAGGGATGTGGGCGGCCCGCTCGAGGCGAGCATCCGCGTACGCGACAGGATCCGGCGGGGCGAGATCCCAGGGCCCACGATGTACATGTGCGGCCCGTTCCTCCAGCACGAGCCGTATCCGGGCACAGAACTCTTCCGCTGGGGCGTCTCGGGCGAGAGGGACGCGCGCCAGAAGGTGCGAAAACTCGCCGCCGCGGGCGTGGATTGCATCAAGCTCATCGATCAGGATCAGATGACGATGGAGGAGGTTCGCGCCGTCGTGGACGAGGCGCACAGGCAGGGCAAGATCGTCGTCGCGCATTCGCATCGTCCGGAGGAGATCCGCCGCGGGCTTCTCGCGGGCGCGGACAACTTCGAGCACACCGGGCTCGCCACGGCACCGGAATACCCGGAGGACATCATCCAGATGATCCGGGACCGCGCGGCGAAGATGGCGCTCGGGCCGCTCTACTGGACCCCGACCATCGAGGGGCTCTTCAACTACGAGTACGTGCGCGACAACCCGGAGAAACTGGACGATCCGTGCTGGAAGGAGGGGTTGCCAGAAGAGGTCGTGAACGACATCCGGGACTCGCTAGTCCACTTCGACCGCCTCCCCTACTTCCGGCTCACGCCGAGCCGCCGGCCGACGCTGCGCCGGAAGTTCCAGCAGCTGCGCGAGGCGGGCGTCACGATGCTCATCGGTACTGACAGCGGCATCCCCGGCAAGTTCCACTGCCAGTCCACCTGGAACGAACTGGACATCTGGGTGAGCCGTCTCGGGGTCGATCCCATGGACGCGATCCGCGCGGCCACCTTCTGGCCCGCGGTCCTCATGAAGGTGGAGCACGAGGTCGGCACGATCAGCGAGGGGAAGTACGCCGACATCATCGCCGTGCGCGGCGACGTGCTGCGCTACATCGACCTGCTCCAGGACGTGGACCTCGTCATCAAGCACGGCGTGCGGTACAAGTAGTCCGTCGAGGAGCGCACCACTATGCGAGTCTTTGTGACCGCAGGCACCGGCTATATCGGCTCCGCAGTTGTGTCCGCCCTCGTGGGGCGCCGACGCGGCGGTCATTCCCGGAGAGTGTGGCTCACGCCTTCGTCGAATGGCGCAGGTGAAAGCCTTCCCTCCGCCGCGGGCCGTTCTCAGTCCGGAAAACGCAGCTTCCTGAGGAGCTCAACGAACCTGCGATCCCCTCGTAGGGGGTCCAAGGCGGGATCCACCTTGACGTTAAGCAGCCAGCCGTCGCGCTCCCGGTACCCCGTTTCCAGCCATCCGAGCGCGCGATCCCCTTCGCCGAGCCCCGTGTAGGCCACAGCAAGCCAGTAGGGCGGGACATGGTTTCCCGCCGACCGCGCCTCGAGCTCCTTCACGATCTCGAAGGCTTCTTGCCTCCTCCCGGATCGGGCGTACCCGTACGCGAGCGCTGCCTGCATGATCGCGCTGGTCGGCGAGAGTTCCACCGCTCTCCGAAGCTCCGGAATCGCCTCTTCGAAGCGCCCGAAATGCGTTAGGAGGATCGCGAGCCACATCCTGGCGAACGCCCAGTTCGGATCGAGCT
>JACQVD010000029.1 GCA_016209945.1 Gemmatimonadota bacterium | reverse complement strand
CTCCGCGTTGACCGACTCCGGCGCGCGTTCGAGTTCCGCCGCCGCTTGCGGGCGTGGCGCCTCCGGCGCGGGCTCGGGGGCGCCGAGCCGGGCGACGAGATCCACCACCTGCGGCAGGACGCCGCCGGAGACCGAAGCCTCCACCGCCTCTTCGAGCACATCCACCGAACGCAGGAGGAGATCCATCGTCTCGGCCGACGGCGCGGCCCCACCGCCGCGCAACCGATCGAGGGCCGTCTCCATGGCATGGGCGAGGTCCGCCACCGGCTGGAACCCCATGGCGGCCGACATCCCCTTGAGCGTGTGGACCGACCGGAAGACCGAGTCCAGGACGGCACGCTGCGTCGGATCGGACTCCAGCGCCAGGAGGCCGCGGCTCATCTCCCCGAGGTGCTCCCGGGCCTCGCTCGCGTAGAGCTCGGCGTATTGCTTGAGGTCGGTCACGCGGCGGTCACGAGAGAACGCGCTGCACCGCCTCCAGGACCCGCGAGGGCTGGAACGGCTTCACGACGAATTCGCGCGCGCCCGCCTGGATCGCCTCCACGACGAGCCCCTGCTGGCCCATGGCGCTGCACATGAGGATCCGCGCGTGCGGATCGATCTTGATGATCTCGCGCACCGCGTCGATCCCGCCCATGTCGGGCATGACGATGTCCATGGTGACGAGATCCGGCTTGAGTTCTTTGAACTTCTGCACCGCCTCCGCGCCCGTGGACGCCTCGGCCACGACCTCGTAGCCCGCCTGCCGGAGGATGTCTCCGATCATCGTGCGCATGAAGATGGCGTCGTCCACGATCAACACCCGCTTCCCTTTCGCCACCGGCGTCACCCTCCTCCCTTCACGCGTAGACGTCCGCGAAGAGGCGCGCCACGTTGAGGTGTAACAGCGGCCGATCATCCTCGAACTTGGCCACCGCCGCGACGTACGGTTGTATCTCCACCGGCAGCTCGTGCTCGCGCGACACCTCGCTCGCTTCTTCGACAGAATCGGACACGTCCCTCAACTTCGAAACCACGATGCCCAGACGTCGCCCAGCGTGCTCGACAACGAGACACGGCGGCGCCTCCTCGTCCGTGACGGCCCCCTCTGCCGCGCCTGCCTGGTCCCGGCGGCTCCCGCGCGCGGCACTCGCCTGCCCTGTGTCGCTCACGGCCGCCGCCGCCGCCGCGGCGGTGCTCAACCCCAGGAACCCGCTGAAGTCGACCACGGCGAAGAGGTGTCCCCGCACGTGCGCGAGCCCCAGCACCCACTCGGGGGTCCCGGGGAGCGGCGTCGTCGGCGGCAGGTCGAGGGCCTCGCGGACACGGCTCACCTCGACCGCAAAGAGGTGGCCACCCACCTCGAACACGAGCCGGCGACCATGCCCCAATTCTTGTCTCCGACAGGGAAGAGCGCACGCTGCGGGGGAGTACGACGTGACTATACAGGTCTTTGGAGGGCGGGTCAACTCACTGTCGGGCCCACTCCGCAGCGGCCGCCAGATCCTCCGGCAGCGGCGACTCGAACCGCATCCACTCGCCGCGGGTCGGATGGAGGAACTCGAGCGCCGCGGCGTGCAGGAACTGGCGCGGGACGCGCGCGGCGAACTCGCGCGCCCAGCGGCCCAGAGGTCCGGAGAAGGACTTCTCCCCGCCCGAGCCGTACGTCGGATCGCCGACGACGGGGTGGCCGATGTGCTTCAGATGCACGCGGATCTGGTGCGTGCGGCCCGTCTCCAATCGCGCCCGTAGAAAATCCGCCGCCTTCCAGCGCTCGACGAGCTCAACGTGGGTCACCGCACGGCGGCCGCTCGCGATCACGGCGGTCCGCTTCCGATCCACAGGATGGCGGCCCACCGGCGCATCGACCGTGAAGCGAGGCTCACGCACGTGCCCCCAGCACGCGACGAGATACGTCCGGCGGATCTCGCGCCGCTCGAGCGCCGCCGAAAGCACGGCATGAGCCCGGGCATTCTTCGCCACGAGCAACAACCCCGACGTATCGCGATCGAGCCTGTGCACGATCCCCGGCCGCAACCCCCGCGACACGCGAGACAATCCCTTCACGTGATACAGGAGCGCGTTCACGAGCGTGCCGCTGGGATGGCCGGGCGCGGGGTGCACGACGAGACCCGCCGGCTTGTCCACGACGGCCAGATCCTCATCCTCGTACACGAGACGAAGCGGGATCGCCTCGGCCAGGAGATCCGTCGGCCGGGGCTCCGGTAGGAAGACCTCGATCCTGGCACCGGCGCGCGGCACGTCCGCCTTGCGCGCGACGGCGCCGCCCACGCGGACGAACCCCTCCTCGATGAGGCGCGCGGCTTGCGAGCGTGTGACGTCCAGGCACTTCGCGAGATAGCGGTCCAGGCGGGCGGAGCCGGTCGCAACAGCCTCCTCGACCGTCCACGACACCGTGCGGCCCTGACCTGCCAGGATCTCCTTAACGCTGCTCGGCCGTCCTGCGGGCAAGCCGGTCTTCGGCCCAGAAGGAGAGGAAGAGGAGAAAGGCACCGACCGTCACGGCGACGTCGGCGACGTTGAACACCGGCCAGCGGAGATCGCCCACTCCGAAGTCGAGGAAGTCCACAACGCCGGCCGGCGAGCGGATCCGGTCCACGATGTTGCCCAGGGCGCCCCCGCCGATGGCGCCCATGGCGACGAGCCGCCAGGTGTGATCGGGACTCGTCTTGCGATACAGGAGCGCCAGCACGATGAGAGCGACAATCGAGAGTACGAGGAAGATGAGCCGGGACTGCGGGCCCAGGTAGAGACCGAACGCCGCCCCGGGGTTGAAGATGTAGGTCAGCCGGAAGAAGTCGCCCAGCAGCGGCACCGACTCGTGCAGCCGGAACGTCCGCTGGATCCCGATCTTGGTGGCGAGATCCAGAACCAGCACGGTGGCCAGGACGGCCCCGCACAGGATCGCCTTGCGCCACCGGCCCCGCGCCGTCGCGGCGCCCGGCCCCGCTACCTCCGGTCCCCCCGCTCCCCCCGCTCCCCGCGCTCCCCGCGCTCCCAGCGCTCCTCTTGCTCCCTCGACAGG
>JACQVD010000025.1 GCA_016209945.1 Gemmatimonadota bacterium | reverse complement strand
GGCTCATGGTGCTGATCTCGTCCAGGAAGAGCGTGCCGCCCGACGCTTCCTCGATGAGGCCCTTCTTGTTCGCGATCGCGCCCGTGAAGGCGCCCCGCACGTGCCCGAAGAGCTCCGACTCCAGCAGGTTCTCGGGGATCGCCGCGCAGTTGAGCGCCATGAAGGGCATGGTCGCGCGATCGCTCGCCTCGTGGATCGCGCGCGCGACGAGCTCCTTCCCCGTTCCCGTCTCGCCGGTGATGAGCACGGTGGCGCGGCTCGGGGCCACGCGCGCGATGAGATCGAAGAGCCGCTGCATGGGCGCGCTCTTGCCGACGATCTGGATCTGGCCCTGTTCCTCCTGGACCTTCTGGCGCAGCCGTGCGACCTCACGCCGAAGCCGCTGCTCCTCCCGAGCGCGCCGGAGCGTGAGCAGCAGCTCGTCCGTGTTGAACGGCTTGTTGATATAGTCGAACGCGCCCTGCTTCATCGCCTCGACGGCGGTGTCCACCGTGCCGAACGCCGTCATGATGATGAACTGGGCGTCGGGCTGGCGGGCGGGACCGAGCTGGAGCACCTGCATCCCGTCCATGCCGGGGAGGTTCAGGTCGAGGAGCACGAGATCGTAGACGTCTCGATCGAGCGCCCGCAGCGCGTCCTCTCCCGTCTCCACGGCCTCCACGCCGTAGCCATTCTCGGCCAGCGTCTTGTCCAGGAGTTTGCACAGGACCTCGTCGTCCTCCACCACGAGGATCTTTCCGAGGATCTCCGTCTCTTTTCCTTTCGTCTTCGTCCCCATGGTCATGTCCGAGTGAGGGGGATGTGCACGATGAATGTCGCACCCTCGCCGGGTGCGCTCTCCACCTCCACGGTTCCAGCGTGCTGGTGCACGAGCTGTCGGGTGAGCGGGAGCCCGAGCCCCGAGCCCCCGAAGCGCGAGAAGAACGGCGTGAAAATCCGCGGGAGATCCCTCGGGTCGATCCCCGGGCCGTTGTCGGCGACGCGGATCTCGAGGACCTCACGCTTGGGCGTCCCCGCCGCCGGGAGCCCGGGAGCAACCGACGCCTCCACACGCACGCGACCGTGCCGCCGTGAAGCAAGGGCGCTCCGGGAGTTCAAAAGAAGATTGACCAGCACGTGCTCGAGCTGCCGGGGATCGGCCTCGATGCGGGGGAGCGGGTTCGCCAGGTCCAGCTCGACGTCGATCCCCGCGCGGGCGAACGCGGGGGCCACGAGCGCCACCGTGTCCTGGATGAGGGACGCCACGTCCACCTGGCGGAACCGCGGCTCGCCGGGCTTTGCGAGATCCACCAGCTGGCGTGACAGGCGGCCCACGCGCTCGAGGAGGCTCTGAGTGGTCTGGAGCTCCTCGCCGTAGCGGCTCGCGACCTGAGGGTCGCGCAGCATCCGTTCGACGACGAGGCGCAACGCCGTGATGGGCGCGCCGATCTCCTGGGCCACGCTCGCGGCCACCTGGCCCACGGTGGCGAGCTTCTCCGATTCCACCACCTGCCGCTCGACGCGGCGCCGCTCCGAGAGATCGCGCAGGACCGTCACGCTCCCCAGAGTTTCCCCCGTGCGGTTGCGCAGAAGCGTCTGCGTCAGGCTGACCTCGACCTCACCGCGGTCCTTTCGCAGCCGGCGTGTCTCGTAGTCCGTGATCGCTCCGTGCTCGGCGAGCACCGATGCGAGCGCCGCGGGCTCTCCCCGCTCGAGGAGATCCTTCGGGATGAGCCGCGTCAGGGACTCCCCTGTGATCTCCTGGGCGGTGTAGCCGAAGAGCCGCTCCGCCCCGCGGTTCCACGCTAGGATCCGGTCGGATGCGTCAAGCACCCAGATGGCGTCGGCCGACTCCGCGAGCGCAGCCGGCCACATCCAGTCGTTCAGCGAGCTTCTCTTCGCCAATGCTCCTCGGGGTTGCGCTGTCCAACGACACTGGGCCTCACCTGCTATGAAGGTTCCGTGCCCGGTGTAATCCTCGGGCTCTGCGCGGGTCCGCTCGCGTTAACTTGCGGATGCCCAAGGCGATTGCGGGGTACCTCTCCTCTCTCCAGGGTGGTCGGAACCGTGCCCGTGAGGGTTGCGGGACAAGATGACCCACCTGGGCCTGGGACAATATGCCACATCCGGGACGCTCGGCGCTAGGCTGGCGCAGAGCGGGAATTCACAGCCCGGGTCGTGCGCAGCTACCTGGCGGCGCTTGTCCATCTTCTGACCCCGCGCTAGTCTCGTGCCCGCCACAACTCTGGAAAGGAGAGAGCAGAGCGCCGCCATGGCAAAGGTGCCCTCACCGCAAAGGCTTCTCATCCTCGGCGCCGCGGGTCGCGACTTCCACAACTTCAACGTCGTCTTCCGCGGCGACCCCCGGTATCGCGTGGTGGCGTTCACCGCCGAGCAGATCCCCCACATCGCGGGTCGCCGCTACCCTCCGGAGCTGGCCGGCCCGGAGTACCCCGACGGCATCCCGATCGTGGAGGAGCGCGACCTCGAGCGCTGGGTCTGTGAGATGCAGGTGGATCTGTGCGTGATGGCGTACTCCGATGTCTCGCATGAGCACGTCATGCACCTGGCGAGCCGCGTGAACGCGAGCGGAGCCGACTTCGTCCTCCTGGGCGGGGAGCGCACGATGCTGCGGTCGAGCCGACCCGTCGTCGCGGTGTGCGCGACCCGCACGGGGGCGGGGAAGAGCCAGACGACGCGGGCCGTGGTTCGTCACCTGCGCGACGCCGGGAAGCGCGTCGCAGTGCTCCGCCACCCGATGCCGTACGGCGACATCCGGGAGCAATGTCTCCAGCGCTTCGCCACGCTGGCCGACCTCGACCGCTATCGCGCGACGATCGAAGAGCGCGAGGAATACGAGCCGCACCTCAGTATGGGCTCCGTCGTGTACGCCGGCGTGGACTACGAGGCGATCGTGGCCGAGGCGGAGAAGGAGAGCGATGTGCTCGTCTGGGACGGCGGCAACAACGACGTCTCGTTCCTGCGCGCCGACCTCTACATCACGGTCGCCGATCCGCACCGGGCCGGCCACGAGATGACCTACTACCCCGGAGAGACGAACGTGCGGCTCGCCGACGTGGTCATCATCAACAAGGTGGACACGGCGCCGCATGAGGGGGTCGTGCGCGTCCGGGAGAACGTCCGGAAGTTGAACCCGCATGCCGTGGTCGTGGAGGCCGCCTCCCCGATCTTCGTCGAGGACCCGTCCGTGCTCCGAGGCCGCAGGGCCATCGCGATCGAGGACGGGCCCACGGTCACGCACGGCGACATGCCCTACGGCGCGGCCACGATCGCAGCGGAGCAGGCCGGCGCCATCCTCGTGGATCCCCGGCCGTTCGTCGTGGGCGAGATCGCCCAGACGTACGCGCTGTATCCTCACATCGGGAAGCTCCTCCCGGCGATGGGCTACGGCGAGGGGCAGATCCGCGATCTCGAGGAAACGCTCGCGCGTGCGGCGGCCGCGGGCGTCGAGGCGGTGGCCGTGGGGACGCCGATCAATTTGAGTCGGCTCCTGCGCATCCCCGTGCCGTGGACCCGCGTGCGCTACGAGTTGCAGGTGATCGGGAAGCCGGACCTGCCGGATCTGCTGGGACCGCTCTTCCGCTGAACGCTTCGAGGCGGTATGTCGCTGTACGCGTTCAGCGTCTTCGTCCACGTGCTCGCGGCCGTGGTCTGGGTCGGCGGGATGCTCTTTCTGGGGCTCGTGGCGGCCCCGGTGCTCCGGAAGGTGGAGCCTCTCTCCCTGCGCTCGCAGATCTTCTTGACCGTGGGCCGCCGATTCCGCGTCGTGGGCTGGATCTGCATCGTGCTGCTCGTCGCGACCGGCATCACGAATCTCGCGATTCTACAGATCAACCCCTTCCGGAACATCTCGTTCCTGCTGGCCTCTCCCTTCGGGCACGCGCTCCTCGCGAAGCTCGTGCTCGTGCTGGGCGTCATCCTGCTGAGCGCGCTGCACGATTTCGTCTGGGGCCCCCGGGCGTTCGCCGGCGGGCCGGGGGACGCGCAGAGCGAGCGCTATCGGCGGCGCGCGATCGCCGTGGCGCGGCTGAACTCGCTGCTGGTTCTCGTGATCGTATTTCTGGGCGTGAACCTGCGACGCTGAAATCGAACAAGGAGCAGAAGGAGGTCAGATCATGGGCGAGAAAGGGAGATCCATCGTCGAGCTGGACGTGAAAGCGCTGCTCGCGGAACTGAAGAAGGCGTACCTGGACGAGCTGCTGGCTTTCTACTCCTACTGGATTACGGCGCAGGTGGCCGAAGGATTCCACGGCGAGGAGCTGACCGAGCACTTCGCCGAGGATGCGACGGAGGAGCTGGGCCACGCGCAGAAGCTGGCCGCCCGGATCCTGGAGCTTGGCGGCGATCCCGTCGTCCACCCGAAGGAGTGGGAAGTCGGCGCCGACCACAAATGGGTCGCACCGCGCCGCGATCGGAGCGACGCCGAAGGGATGGTCGAGGATCAGATCCGGGCGGAGCGCGACGCCATCGAGGCCTACAACCGGATCGCGAAGATGACCTTCGGGAAGGATCCCGTCACCTACTCGCTCGGTACCGAATTGCTCGAGGAGGAGGTGCGGCACGAGGAGTTCCTTGAGAACTTGCTCGGTCGCAGGGCGGGTAGGCGAAAGAAGGCGGCGAGGCGGAGATAGGCTTGCCGGGCCGGTAGTGGGCCCGGCCCCTACTCGCCGATGATTTTGATCACGACCCGCTTCGACCGCCGGCCATCCCACTCCCCGTAGAAGACGCGCTGCCACGGCCCGAAGTCGAGCTTCCCCTTCGTCACGGGGATGATCACCTCGTGGCCGACGGTCAGGTTCCGGAGGTGCGCGGCCCCGTTGTCCTCTCCGGTCCGGTTGTGCAGGTAGTCGTCGCCCCGGGCCGGGTGCCGGTCCCAGGGTGCGACGTCTCCCTCGAGCCAGTCGAGGATGTCCTGCCACAGGCCCGGCTCGTGGTCGTTGATGAACACCGACGCGGTGATGTGCATGGCGGAGACCAGGGCCAGCCCTTCGAGGATTCCGGCCTTCTCGAGCGCCGCTTCGACCTTGTCCGTGATGTCGATGATCTCCTGCCGCTTCTTGGTGTTGAAGGTGAGGTACTCGGTGTGGCTCTTCATGGCCAGAATCCTCGCAGCTGGGTGACCCGGGCGACCTTCTCCATGGCGATCATGTACGCGGCGACGCGGGGATCGACCTCCCGGTCGGCCGACAGGTCGAACACGTCGTGGAACGCCTTCACCATCTTCTTCTCCAACCGCGCGTTGACCGTGTCCTCGTCCCACTGCTCGTCCTGGAGGTTCTGCACCCACTCGTAGTACGAGACGGTGACGCCGCCGCCGTTGCAGAGGATGTCGGGGATCACCGTGATGCCGCGCCGGAGGAGGATGTCATCGGCGCCGGGGGTGGTGGGCCCGTTCGCCGCCTCGGCGATGCACGTGGCGTGGATCCGGGAGGCGTTGGCGGCCGTGATCTGGTTCTCCAGGGCGGCGGGGACCAGCACATCGCAGGGCAGCTCCAAGAGTTCTTCGTTGGTGACGGTTCGCGTCCCGGGGAAGCCGCTCACGCTGCCGGTCGCCTCTTTGTGCTGGAGAACCTTCCGCGGATCGAGGCCGTCCTGCGAGACGATCCCGCCCCTGGAATCGCTCACCGCGACGATCTTGCCGCCTGCCGCATGGGCGAGGCTGGCCAGCCCCGCGCCCACGTTGCCAAACGCCTGGATCACGATGCGCGCGCCCGCCAGCGAGCGGACGTCGCGGACGAGCCCCCGGGCGATGGCCTCCCGGATGCAGAGGAGGCAGCCGCGCGACGTGGCGGTGGATCGCCCGTACGAGCCGCCGAGCTCGAGTGGCTTCCCCGTCACGGCCGGCAGGTTGTTCTGCCCTTTGTGCGTCATGTCATAGGTGTCGAAGATCCACGCCATGGTCTTGGCGTCTGTATAGACGTCGGGCGCGGGGATATCGACCATGGGACCGATGGCGGACCCCAGCTGGCTTATGTAGCGGCGCGTGAGCGCCCGCCGCTCGCCGTCGGAGAGCTCCTTCGGATTGCACGCGACGCCGCCCTTGGCGCCCCCGAACGGGATGTCCATGACCGCG
>JACQVD010000026.1 GCA_016209945.1 Gemmatimonadota bacterium | reverse complement strand
GGAAAGCCCAGGCGGTGCTCGACCTCGGCGCCGTGCACCGGCGCCATGAGCCAGGGCGGCGTCGGCACTCCCACATCCTCGAAGAGGCGCTTCGACAGCTCCTTGTCCATGGCCAGGGCACTTCCCAGAGGCCCGCTCCCCGTGTACGGGATGCCGAGGAGTTCGAGCAGCGCCTGCACCCGGCCGTCCTCCCCGGGGCCGCCATGCAGGGCCAGAAAGACGACATCGGTCTGCCGGACCGCGGGGAGCTCGCCCAGAGCCGGCAGGAGTTCCCCCCTGAGCATGACCGCCAGGTCCTCGAGGCGCGGCGGCTCGAGCCCCACGTGCTCCGGGATGAGCCGATCCTCGTCGCCGGGCGCGAGGTAGCCGCGGGCGGTGTCGATGGCGAGGACATCGTGCCC
This sequence comes from Gemmatimonadota bacterium, assembly GCA_016209945.1. Taxonomy (GTDB): domain Bacteria; phylum Gemmatimonadota; class Gemmatimonadetes; order Palauibacterales; family KS3-K002; genus JACQVD01. The sequence goes on along the minus strand of JACQVD010000026.1, from coordinate 21,395 downwards.
GCGGGAGCGCAGCGCCTTGATCACCTCGCGACCCGAGGCAAGGGAGACCTCCCGCTCGGCCGTCGTGCCGCCCATCAACACGGTGATCCGCATGCGCGCCGACGCGCCGTCAGAGAGTCGAGCGGCCGATCCCCGTGATCCGCCGCAGGACGTCGAAGCGCGTGATGATCCCGACGATGGCGCTGTTCTGACGCACGAGAACCGCCGGGTTCTGGCGGGTCAGTAGCTTGGTCAGGCTCTCGAGCCCCACGTGCGACTCCACGACCGGGAACGGCGCGTCCATATGGTTCTCCACGGCCTGATCGAGCACGCCGGGGTCCTCGATCACCCTCGCCATGAGCGTCGCCTCGCTGACCGACCCGACGCAATCGCCCTGCGACAGCACCGGCAGCTGGGAGATGTTGTACTCGTCAATGAGGCCGAGCGCCTGCCGGACCGTGGCGCCCGGCTCCACGGCGATGAGAGGCGGGGTTCCGGCCTCCTTCTCCGCGATGAGCGCCTCCGCGGTCACGCGCTCCGCCTCCAGCATCCGGTTTTCCCGCATCCACTCGTCGCTGTGGAACTTCGAGAGGTACCGCTCGCCCGTGTCGGGGAGGAGCGCCACGATCCACGCCGACGGATCGTCCACCTCGTGCGCAACCTGAACCGCCACGTGCACGATGAGCCCGGCGGAGCCGCCCACCAAGAGCCCCTCCTCGCGCGTGAGACGCCGCGCCATGAGGAACGCCTCGCGATCCGTGACAGGGCGCATCTCGTCCACGAGCGACAGGTCGTACGTGCTCGGGATCTTGTCGTTCCCGACGCCCTCGACCTTGTATGGCCCGCCGGGCGTGAGCCGCCCGGTGCGATAGTAGGGAAGGTAGACGGAGCCGATCGGGTCGCCGGCGATGACCCGGACATTCGGGTTCCGTTCCTTGAGGCACCGCGCGACACCCGTGAGCGTGCCGCCCGTTCCCGCGGACGCGACCCAGTGGGTGACGTTCCCTCCCGTCTGTTCCCAGATCTCGCGGCCCGTGGTCCGGTAGTGGGCCTCCGGGTTCGCGGGATTGTAGAACTGGTTCGCGAGGATCGCGTTGGGCGTCTCCTCGGCGATCCGGCGGGCGACGTTCAGATAGTAGTCCGGGTGGTCGGGCGGGAGGGCAGTCGGCGTCACGATCACCTCGGCTCCGAACGCCTTCAGGAGGCGGATCTTCTCCTGGCTGAACTTGTCCGGCACCGTGAAGATGCAGCGGTAGCCCTTGATCGCCGCCACGAGGGCCAGGGCGACGCCGGTGTTTCCTGCGGTCGCCTCGACGACGACGCCGCCCGGCCCGAGCCGCCCCTCGCCCTCCGCGGCCTCGATCATCGCGACGCCGATCCGGTCCTTGAGCGAGCCCCCGGGATTGAAGCACTCCGCCTTGCCGTACACGGGGGTGCGCGCGCCGTCCACGACGCGGTTCAGCCGGATGAGGGGCGTCCACCCGATGGTCTCGAGCACGTTGCGGCAGGGCTGCGTATTTCGCGGCGCCATCACGGCGTCTGCTCGCCCGCGGCGCTCGCGCGCGGCTTCTGGAACACGACCGGGAGGAGCGCCCACACGGCCACGGGCCGGTCCCCCTCCCGCGCCGGCCGGTAGCGCAGCCGCGGCGCACCCGCCACCGCGGCCGAGTCGAGCGCGGGGCGGCCGCTCGACTGCTCGAGCGCCACCGAGTCCACGGAGCCGGCCTCGGTGATGTGAATCCGGAGCACCGCCTCCCCCTCGATCCCCTGGTTCCAGAGGTCGGCCGGGTACCCGAACGGCAGCTCCTCCATCTCCAAGGCGGGGAGCCTCGGCAGCATGACGAGCCGGCGCAGCGCCCGCTCCAGACCCTCGCCCCAGCCGATCACGAGGGCGGCGGCACCGGCCACGAGCCCGGCTCCGTACAGCCAGGCGCGGCTCACGGCTCCTCACCCGCGCCCGTCGCCGCCCGCCTCAACCTTTCGAGAAGATTGAGCGCGTCCAGCGGGGTCAGCCGCGCGGTGTCCAGATCACGCAGTTGCCTGACAACGGCATGCTCGACAGGCACGAAGAGAGACAGCTGAGCGGCCCGCTCCGTGCGCGGCGCGTGCGGGCTCTGACTCAATAGGATCGGGACGGCCGCGCCGCGCACCCCTTCCAGCTCGCCCAGAACCTCCCGCGCCCGAGCGATCACATCGCCCGGGATTCCCGCCAGGCGCGCGACGTGGATCCCGTAGGACCGGTCCGCACCGCCGCGCGTGAGCCGCCTAAGGAAGACCACCTCGTCCCCGATCTCCTTCACCGCCACGTTGTACGCCAGCGCAGCCGGGAGGAGTTCCGTGATCTGGGTGAGCTCGTGGTAGTGGGTCGCGAAGATCGTCTTCGCCCCGATCCGCTCGTGCAGGTGCTCGCTGACCGCCCAGGCGATGGAGACGCCGTCATACGTGGAGGTGCCGCGCCCGATCTCGTCCAGGAGAACGAGGCTCCGATCGGTGGCGCCATTCAGGATCGCGGCGGTCTCGATCATCTCCACCATGAAGGTGGATTGTCCACCCGCGATATTGTCCGAGGCACCCACCCGCGTGAAGAGCCGGTCTACGATCCCGAGGCGCGCCCGGGACGCCGGCACGAAGGACCCCATCTGGGCCATCACGACGATCAACCCGACCTGACGGAGGACTGTGGATTTTCCCGCCATGTTGGGGCCCGTGAGGATCATGACCCGTTCGTCGCGGTCGAGGACGACATCGTTCGGGACGAACGCGCCTGCGGGGAGGACCGCTTCCACCACGGGATGCCTTCCGGCCTCGATCTCGATGCGGTAGTCGTCGTCGATCTCTGGTCGCACGTAGCCGCGCGCTTCGGCCACATGCGCCAGCGCGGCGAAGATGTCGATCTCCGCGACGCGCTCCGCGACAGCCTGGATCCTCGCCACCTCAGAGCCGACCCGGTCGCGCACCTCGCGGAACGCCTTCTCTTCCAGCTCGCCGATCCGCTCCTCCGCCGAGAGCACCTTCGACTCCCACTCCCGGAGCTCCGGCGTCACGAAGCGCTCGGCGCCGGCCAGCGTCTGCCGCCGCTCGTAGTCGGGCGGCACACGGTCGAGGTTGGGCCGCGTGACTTCCAGGTAGTACCCGAAGACCTTGTTGTATCCGATCTTGAGCGAGGCGATCCCGGTGCGCTCCCGCTCCCGCGCCTGGAGCGCCGCGATGAAATCCACCGCACCGTCCCGCGCGCGGCGGATCTCGTCGAGCTCGGCGCAGTAGCCCTCGCGAATCACCCCGCCCTCGCTCACGACCGCGGGCGCCTCCGGATCGATGGAGCGGCGGATGAGGTCTGCCACGTCCTCGACAAGGTCGAGCCGCTCCACGGGCTCGCGGAGAGTCACAGCCCGAGGCTCGCCCAGGGCCGCCTTGAGCCTCGGGAGGGCCGCCAGCGAAGAGCCCAGCGCCAGGAGATCGCGCGGCGTCGCGCGCCGCGCCGCCGCCTTCGCCGAGAGGCGCTCCAGGTCGGCGATCTCCCGGAGGACCTTGCGCACGGCTTCGCGCCGGGCCCGGTCGCCGAAGAACTCCTCCACCGCATCCAACCTGCGACGGACCGGCGTCACGGCGGCGAGCGGCCTGAGGAGCCAGGCGCGCAACGTCCGGGCCCCCATCGGCGTGAGCGTCTCGTCGAGCACGTCCAGAAGCGACGTGCCAGCGAGATCGCGCCGCAGGGGCTCGATGAGCTCGAGGTTGCGGCGCGTCATCTCGTCGAGCACGAGTGCCTGGCCCGCCCGCTCCATCCGCGGCGGCCGCAGGTGCGACACCCCCACAGGCTGCACCTCGCGGAGGTAGCTCAGGAGGGCGCCGGCCGCGGCCACGGCGAGCGCATCCTCGGACGCGCTTGTGGGAATCCCGAACCCTTCCAGGGACTGGACGCGGAAGTGGCGCACGAGCTCGTCCCGCGCGATTCCCGGATCGAAGCGCCAGGCGTCGCGGTACGTTCGCGTCACCGCCGCTCCCTCCAGCGCCACGGGCTCCCAGTCACGCGGCAGCAGGACCTCCCGCACGTCGAGCCGGGCGAGTTCCGAGACGAGAGCATCGCGGGCGACCTCCGCGGTGCCGAACTCGCCCGTGGACACGTCTGCCCACGCGAGTCCCACACACGCGCTCGCGGGATCGCCCGCGACGGCCGCCACGTAGTGCGGGCGTCCCGCCGAAAGGAGCGCGTCCGCGAACACGACGCCCGGCGTCACCGTCTCCACGACCTCGCGGCGCACGAGCCCCTTCGCTTCCGCGGGGTCCTCAACCTGCTCGCAGATGGCGACGCGACGTCCCAGACGCAGGAGCCGCCCGAGATATTCGTCCAGCGCCTTCGCGGGGATGCCCGCGAGCGGGACTTCCGCGGCCGCACCGTTGTTGCGCGACGTGAGGACGAGCCCCAGAAGCCGCGACGCCTCCTCCGCGTCCTCGTAGAACATCTCGTAGAAGTCGCCGACCCTGAAGAAGAGGATCGCGTCGGGGTGCTGCGCTTTCATCGCGCGGTACTGGCGCATGAGGGGCGTGTCGGCACGCGATCTCATCGGCGGCGCTCCTCCGCCACGATATACGCAGTGTACCCGGCCGTGACGAGACGCCTCGCCGTCTCCCGGGCCTCGTCCTCCGGGAGACCCCTCCCCACGCGCACCCGATGGAGGCCGCCCGCGCCGGGGTCCTGGACCCAGGCGTCGAACCCGGCACGCCGGAGCCGAGCGGCCAGGTCCCGGGCCGCTTCCCCGTTGCTCAGCGCCGCGACCTGCACGGAGTACGCGCTTCCCGCGTCTCCGGCGACGGCAGGCGGGTGGACCGGTTGCCGGCACCGGATGAGCGCCTCCGCCAGCGCGGCCCTGAGCTCGGCAGCGCCGACCGGGGCCTCGTTCAGCCCCTGGGTCGCCGCATCGCAGGCGGCGTCGAGCTCGCCCGCTTGCCGCTTCGCCTGGGAGAGCCACAGCAGCGACTCCGGCCGCAGCTCGCTGTTCGGATACTCCCGACGCAGCCTAAGGAGGTACTCTTCCGCGCGTGTGGGGTTGCCGAGGGCGAGGTGATACTGCGAGAGCCGGAGGAGCGCGTCGTCCGCGTAGGGAGAGTTCGGGCTGTCCAGGACCACGCGCAGATAGTAAAGCTCCGCCTCGGCAGCGTCGAGGGCGAGCCGCCCCCGCAGGTACCAGCTTCGCGCCACGTCCTCCCTGCTCGCCGAATCGCCCACCTCTTCCCGCCAGCGCTCGAGCATCTGGCGCGCGTCCGCGGTCCGTCCCTCGGCGAGCGCACGCTCCACACGATCGAGCGCGTGCGGCGCCTGGGCACCCAGGAGCCAGGGCAGCGCCACCACAACGGCCAGCGAAAGGGGACGCCTCATGCCACGGCCGACCTCTCCTGAGCGATGGCGGCAAGCCGGAGCAAGAGCTCCTCCAGAAGCGCCCGCTCGTCGAGGCTCCCCGATTTCAGCAGCCGGTCGGTCCGAAGACATTCCTCCAGCGCCCGCTCGACGACACGCGGTGGCCACGCGGCCGCGCACTTCCGGTAGTGCGGGATCTTCCACGCCAGATACTTCCAGGCCCCATCCCGCTTCAGGGCCCGGGCGAGGGCGTCGGCATGGCCTGCGAGCCCCACGCGCACCAGCGCCTCGCCCAGCGCCGAGACGAGGCCCACCGCGCTTTCGCCGCCGTCAAAGAGATCGCGCAGCGACGACATCGCATCGTCAAAACGGCGCGCCAGAACGAAATCGATCCAGTCCCAGCGCGTCACCTGCGGAAGCACGCCCGCCACCGCGCGAACGTCATCCAGCTCCGCGCGCGTCCTCGGCGCGATGTAGTCGGCGAGCTTCGCCAGCTCTTCGGCCAGTGGGCCCGGGGTGCGTCCCATGAAGGCGGCCAGGAGCTGGGCGGCCGCCGGGTCGAGCTCGACCCCGTGGTGCGTGCGCGCGCGCTCCATGAGCCAGCCCGGGAGCGCGGAGAGATCGGGCGGCTCCAGGCGCACGCTCGTCCCGTGCCGGCGAAGAAGCGCGTACAGCCGCGCCGTCGAACCCCTCGGGATCTCCGCCGTCACGATGAGCGCGACGTCCTCCGGGAGCTTATCCAGCCGAGACTCCAACGCCGCACGCGCAGAGGCCGTGAGCCCCTGGGCATCCCGGACGACGACGACGCGATACCGCGAAAGCAGCGGCGGGGTCGCCACCGCTGCGGCGAGCGCCTCGGCCGTCGCGGTGTCGCCCCGGAAGGAATCGAGGCTGAAGTCGCGACCCGCGGGATCGAGGTGAGCATCGAGGAGGAGCGCAACCGCCTCGCTCCGAAGAAACGGATCGCTGCCGTGAAGGAAGAAGGTGCCTCCCCGCAGGCCCTTGGCGAGCTTCGAACGGAGCTGCCTGAGGCTCAGGTCCACTGGCAAGCGGCGCGCTATCGAACCTGATCGGAGAGCGAGACCTGGGGCGCCGGCAGCGTACGCCGCCAGAGCGACGGGTCCCACAGGGTCGGGACCAACGCCTCCACCGACACGGGCATGGCGAGCAGGCGACCCGCGGGCACCGCCCATCCCGCTGAGAAGAGCGAGACGCGGTCGAAGCTCATGGGTCCATCCGCGATCCGCAGCGCGACGGCCGGCCGCTTCGGCCACGTGACCACGATCGGCGGGAGCGCCACCTCGTGCCGGTGCACAACCGCAGGGAGCCAGGCCGCGGCGATGAACCCGAGGATCAGGACGACGGCCAGCGCGGTGCTCCCGCCGAACCTCGGGCCCGCGACCAACTCCTCCTCCAGGCGCGTGAGCCGGGAACGGAGCCTCTCCTCAAAGTCGGGCGACGCGTCCACGGCAGGGAGCCCGCGGCACAACTCCACACCCCGGCGCACGACCCGATCGTACCGGGCACAGACTCGACAGGAGTGAAGGTGTTCCTCGAAGAGGTACAAATCCTCGACGGGCTCCCCATCAAGGAACTCGGAATGGCGGGCTAGAAACTCGGTACAGTCCATTCGCCTCGGTGGCTCCGAGACCCAGGCCTCGCTTGTCGCAGCATACTACGCGGGGCCGCTCCGGGTGTTCCCCCCGACCAGGATCCGCAGTGGCCGGCCTCCATGCAGCCTGTTGCTTCCCGGGCACGACCCCCGTGTCCGCGAGACACCATACGAAGGGCTCAACGGTTCGGAAAGGCGCTCCCGCCACGAGCCTGGGAGCACGGTACCAAAAAAGAAGCGGGGAGGTCTACCTCACTCCCCGCCGACGAATATTGGGATGCGCGCCGGCCCAGGCTAGGCCAGAAGGGGGGCCACGATACTTGCGAAGTTGTTCCGCGCCCGGTTGAGCCGCGACTTCACCGTCCCCAGGTTCACGCCGGTGATCTCGGCGATCTCCTCGTACGTCCTCCCCTCGATCTCCCGCAGCACGAAGACAACCCGATGATGCTCCGGCAGCTGCTGGATCGCCTGCTCGATCACCTCCCGCAGGTGGCGCCTGCGGTAGAGATCGTCGGGGCGCTGCCTGTGGTCCTCCCACTGGAGCGGGCGGTGGTCCGCCTCCCAGTTGTTCTTGATCGCCTGGAAGAGGACGACCGGATTGCGCGAGCGGTTCCGCAGCTCGTTTTTCGCCAGGTTCGATGCGATCGTGTAGATCCACGTCGAGAACTTCTTCGACATGTCGAACCGGTGCAGGTGCCGGTACACGCGGATGAACGTCTCCTGCACCAGGTCCTCCGCGCGCTCCCGGTCGCCGATGGTCCGGTACACGAAGTTCAGGAGACGGGTCTCGTAGCGCTCCACGAGGATCTGGAACGCCTGGCGCTCCCCCTGGAGGAACCTCTGGACCAGCTCCGCGTCCGGCGCGTCCGAGAGCGCCGGCCTCGGGAGCGATCGATCCTTTTTCAGTTCCGCCTTGAGCATCGCATTCTCTTTCGTCGGCCTAAAGGCCCGGGCCGTCCCCAAGGCCTCTGGCCCCCGGGTCCCCCGGCCCCGCGGTCCCCCCGGTCCCCCCGGTCCCTGGCGTCCGCTACACCCTGCTCCCTACTTGTCCCGCAAGAACTGTGCGAAGTAGAGCAGCCCCACGATGGTTTTCCCATCGACCACACCACCCTGCCGCACCATCTTCAGAACCTGTGAGAGCCGCAAAAGTTGCACCTCGAGAAATTCGTCCCTTTCGCTCGCCGCTTCGCCCCTCTTCAGATCCTCGGCCAGAAAGAGGTGGATCCTCTCGTCCGTGAAGCCCGGGGTCGTGCAGATCGTTGTGAGGGGACGAAGCGATCCGGCCGTGTAGCCCGTCTCCTCACGCAGCTCGCGACGCGCACACGCCTCCGGCGGCTCTCCTTCGTCCAGCCGTCCCGCGGGGATCTCATACAGGTACCCGCCTGCCGCGTAGCGATACTGCCGCACGAGGAGGAGCCGCGGGTCGGCTTCCTGGAGCGCGTCGGCCACTGCTACCACGCCCGCCGCGCCACCATGCCGTACGATCTCCAGTTCGCCCGTCGAACCGTCGGGATACCGAACGGAGTCGATGTGGAGAGCGATGACGCGGCCGCTGTATATGCCGCGGGACCCGAGCCGCGCAGCCCTCGGTCGGTCCAGCCGCCGTCCGGATTCCCCCAGGTCCCCCAGGTTCCCCTCCTCACCCCGCCCAACCCGCTCCACCTGCGCTCTGCCCGGCAGGTCCCCGCGCAGGCCCCCCGCGAGCGGGGTCCTCACACTGGTTAGACGCCGCTCCCCCATGAAAAGGTTTCCGGAGATGATGATAACCGAAGAGACACCAAAAGTCCAGAGACGGCTAGCGGGCTCGGACTGTGCTCCAGTCCTCCAAGGTGACGTCCCCGAAGCGGGCCAGCTTTGAGAGGTGCGATTCCACATCGCCGGCGACCACGATCGGCCAGGTCTCCGGCCGGACGTAGCGGCGGGCAACTCGAAGGACCTCACGCGCCGTGACGCGGCTTATGGCAGCCCCGTACCCCTCCCAGTAGTCCTCGGGGAGGCCGTAGACGACCTGCTCGCTCATCTGAGCCGCCACCTGCCCCGGGGTCTCGAAGAGCCTCGGAAGGGAGAGCGTGAGCGCGTTCTTGGCGAGGCTCAGCTCATCCTCGCGCGGCCGCGACTTCCGCACCCTCTCCATCTCGCCGAGCATCTCGGCGACCGCGTCGGGCGTGACCGCGGCGTCCACCGCGGTGGTCGCGTAGAAGGGCCCCCGCCGCCGTCGCGCCTCGAATCGCGTGTAGGCTCCGTACGTCCACCCTTTCTCCTCCCGCAGGTTCATGTTGATGCGGGAGTTGAAGAGCCCTCCCAGGATGGCGTTCTGAACCTTGAAGGCGAAGTAGTCCGGATCGCTCCGGCCGATCCCGACGCCTCCGATCCGGATCTCCGACTGCGGGCTCCCCGGCCGTTGCACGGCCCACACGCCGTGGGCGGGAACCAGCGGCTCCGGTGGCGCGGTCGCCTCGACGGACCCGCCGGCGGACCACGGCCCGAAGAGCGAATCGAGGAGGCCCGGGAGCTCCCGCGGCTCGAGATCGCCCACGAGGAGCAGCGTGGCGCCCCGCGGCGTGTACCACCGCGCATGGAACCTGCGCGCCGCCTCCGCATCGATGCGCTGGACGTCCTCTTTCCACCCGCCTTCCGGCCGGCCGGAGGGGTGGTCCGGGCCGAAGATCGATTCCACGAGTCTCAGATTCGCCACGATGCGCGGCTCGTCCATCCCGCGCGCGATCTCGTCGAGCCGCTCATCGCGCAACCGGTTCACCTCCTTCGGATCGAACGCCGGCTCCGCCACGACTTCCACGAGGAGGCGCAACGCATCTTCGAGCACCGAGGCAAGGCAGTCGAGGGTGAGGACCGTCGCGTCGTGGCCCACCTCAGCGGCGAACGACACGCCGAGCTCGTCGAACGCCTCCGCGACCTCCTGGGCGCTCTTCGTTCGGGTTCCCTCGGTGAGAGCGCGCGCGGTGAGCACGGCCAGCCCACCCAGGCCGGGCGGATCGTTCGACGTCGAGACGGGAAGGACGAGGTCCACGGCGACCTGGGGGAGATCGTCGTGGCGCACGGCCAGGACGCGCAGCCCGTTCCGCAAGGTGGACCGGTGGTATCGCGGGAGCCGAATCGCCGGAGCGGGCCGGAGCTCCGGAGGCCGCGACCGGTCGATTCGCGCAGGCGCGGCGCGCGCCGTCCTCACCGGGCCGGTTGCGGCAGCACGTGGAGGACGACGCGCCGCCCCGGGACGAACCAGGTCCTCGCCACTCTGGCCACGTCCTCCGGCGTCACCGACGCGTAGCGCTCGAAGATCTCGTTCACGTATCCCGGGTTCGAGAGATAGGTCGCGGCCGTGGCGAAGACCTCCGACCGCGGGCCGATCCCGTCCAGGTGCGTGACGAGATCATGCAGCGCCCGGTTCTTCGCGCCCTGGAGCTCCCGCACGCCCACCCCGCGCGCCACCACGTCGTCCAGCATCTCCCGGATGGCGGCCTCCAGGCGCTGCGCATCGACGTCCGGACGCGCGGTCGCCACGATCAGGGAGGACCCCACGTCCTCCGTGGGCCAGAGCTGCGCCGAGACGTCCTGTGCCAGGCGCTCCGTGTACACGAGCTTCCGGTATAGGCGCGAGCTCTTCCCCGACGCCAGCACGTAGGAGAGGAGATCGGTCGCCTCGAATCCCGGGTCCCCGAACGCGGGCGCGTGGTGGAAGATATAGACCCGCGGGAACTGCACCCGGTCGTACAGAGTTTCGCGGACCCCCTCATTCGGCTCCGGGGTGGGGGCACGCACCTGCGAGGCCGCAGGCCCCCGTGGAATCTCACCGAAATACCGCTCCGCCAGATCGAACGCCCCCCGAGCATGCAGATCACCCGCCAGCACCAGCACCGCGTTGTTGGGCGTGTAGAAGGTTCGGAAGAACTCGCGCACGTCCTCGAGGGTCGCCGCGTCCAGGTCCTGCATGTAGCCGATCGTCGGGTGCCGGTACGGGTGGCCCTCGGGGTAGGCGAGCCGGAGGATCGTCTCGATCGCGAGCCCGTAGGGTCGGTTCTCGTACGCCTGGCGGCGCTCGTTCTTCACCACCTCGCGCTGGTTGTTCAGCTTGTCGTGCGAGATCGTGGACTCGAAGAAGCCCATGCGGTCGGACTCGAGCCAGAGCCCCAACTCCAGGGCGTTCGACGGCAGCGTCTCGAAGTAGTTCGTGCGGTCGAACCAGGTCGTACCGTTCAGGGTGCCGCCCGCGTTCTGCACGTACTCGAAGATCTTGTCCTCCGCGACGTGCTCCGAGCCCTGGAAGAGCAGGTGCTCGAAGAGGTGGGCGAACCCGGTGCGCCCCGGCCGCTCGTGCTTCGACCCCACGTGGTACATCACGTGCACGGCCGCGACCGGCGCCGTGTGGTCCTCCTGGACCACGACCCGGAGGCCGTTCGGAAGCCTGCGCTCCTCCAGCGGGAACTCGATCTTGCTCATGCGATCCCCAGCCGGTTCCGGAGACTCCTCCGGGCCAGGCCCATAGGGAGCGATCCTCCCGTCAGGAGCGCCTCGTGGAACGCCTTCTCCTGGAAGCGACCGCCGAGGGCGGCCGCCACAGTCTCGCGCATCGACGCGATCTCCGCCATCCCGACGAGATACGACGGCGCCTGCGTCGGCCACGTCGTGTAGCGGTTCACCTCGCCAAGGGCGTCGGGCTCCTCCAGCCCCACCCGCTCGACGAGGAACCGGACCGCCTCATCGTACGTCATGCGCCCGCTGTGGATCGAAGGATCGATGACGACCCGGGCCGCGCGCCAGAGCCGCATCCGGAGCTGCGCCAGCCGCGCGTCCGGGTCCGCGTAGAACCCGTGACGCCCCATGACCTCTTCCGAGTACAGCCCCCAGCCCTCCGTAAAATAGGTGTTCGAGAAGATCTTCCGGACGACGCTCGCGTTCCGGAAGGCCTTCACGTACTGGAGGTGGTGCCCCGGGTAGCCCTCGTGCACCGAGACGACCGTGATCCACCCGTAGTTGTGGCCCCGGAGCTTCGCCTCGATCTCTTCCTTCCTCCACCGGGGCTCCACCGGCGTCACGAAGAAGCGGCCCACGTGCACGGAGTCGAAGGGGGCCGGCGCGTCGTAGCCCCCGTACGGGTATGTGGTCCGCAGGGTTGGGGGCGTGTCGATCATCTTGAGATCCTCACCCGGCGGGACTTCGAAGAGATCCTTCTCGCGGATGAAGGCGAGGGCGCGCCGCATCTCGCGCTCGTACGCGGCGCGCACGTCGCCCGCGCCCGGGTGCCGCTCCTTCGCCTCCTCGGTCAGCTCACGCCACGTCCTGCCGGGCGCGAGCGAATCAGCGAGCGCCTGAAGCGCCCGTTCCGTCTCCTCCAGCGCGCGCCAGCCCAACCGGATCAGCGAGTCGGCCGTCAAGGGAAGCAGATGATACTCTCGGAGAAGCCAGTCATAGTGCTCCTCGCCCGCGGCCCAATCGCCCGTCGAGCGGACCTCCAGCGTATCACGAAGAAAGTCAGCGTACGCATCGAGCGCCCGAGCCACCGCCACCCCGACCCGCCGCAACGTGTCGCGCAGCGCGGGCGTGATCTCGCCGAGCCGTTCCGGGAACTCCCCGCGAAGGAAGCGCGCGGCTGCCCGCGCGTCCCGGTGTCCCATCTGGGTCCACAAGAGAGGCGGATTGGAAAGCTGGGCGCGCGCGATCTCGAGGGCCTCGGGCATCCGCTCGAGGCGACGGGCCGCCGCCCGCAAGCGCGCCTCGGGCGTGGCCCACTCGCCCACCAGGAGATCGTGCACGCCGCCGAACCGGATGTAGACCGAGGGCCTTCTCCTCCACTCCTCGCGCGGCGCTTCCCTGAGCGTGCGCTTGAGCTCCGCTCTGAGGACCAGCCAATCAACGCGGCGCTCGGGGTCGAGCGGCGTCGTATCGATCTCGGCGAGCGCGGCGTACAGGGCTTGGGCCGTATCCTGCCGGGCTCGAAACGATTCTGCGGTGATGGCCGTGCTCAGGCTGTCAGACTCGTGGAACCCGACGCTCGTTGCCCACTCGGGGTCGAGGGCCTTCGTTGCCTCGAGGTAGCGCTCGACGAGCGCGTCGAAGCGCGCGCGCTCGCTCTCCCGGGCCGGCTCGCACGCCGTCCAGATACACGTTGCCATCACGATGACGCTGCACCTTCGCATCCTCAGCCTCAACCGAGCGGGTCGCGGAGCACGGGGGCGGGCAGAGTGGCCCCCGAGGTGAAAGAGAAGGAGACGCGACCGGGATACGCAAAATAAGCGCGAAAGGGGAGACGTAAGCCGAGTTCTGTTAGGCCGGTTGCCCGGCCCGGGGCCATCTCTCTGGGACGCCGGTTGCCCGGCGCCTCAAGCGGCCTACCCGGGGATCGTAACGCGGCGGGCCACCGCTGTCCCCCTACTTGGCCTTGCTCCGGATGGGGTTTGCCGTGCCCTCACCTGTTGCCAGGCGAGGCGGTGGGCTCTTACCCCACCGTTTCACCCTTGCCTGATCCCGCTGTCGGCGTGCCGAAGCGGGCCATCGGCGGTCTGTTTTCTGTGGCACTTTCCGTCGCCTTACGGCGCCCGGGTGTTACCCGGCATCCCGCCCTATGGAGCTCGGACTTTCCTCGGGCTCTTTCAGGCCTTGCGGCCCGAGCCCGCGGCCCCTCGCCCCCCTCCCGCGCGGCTCAAATGTCTATCGGGCGGCCTGCGAAATCAACCCCGAAAGTCTCAGGCTCCCCCGAACGTTTCCTTCTACGCCTTGGGCTTGCCCGCCACCCGTTTCATCCGCGACGGGAGCCCCTGCATCCGCGCCTCGATCTCGCGCATCTCGTTGAGAGCCTGCCGGCGCGGGATGGCGCCCTCGCGTCCCCAGGCGGCGACCATGTTCATGCGCCGCACCTCCTTGAGGAACTGCTCCGTGAGCCGCCGCAAAGGGTAATACCGGCGCGTCACCGCAAAATCACGGCGGGGCGGGGGCGGCGTCGGGATCAAGGAAGTCTCCGGAGCATGGGCCTGCGAGGCGTCGGATGCCGGGAGCTCGGGCTCCACCGGCGTATCGGGGATGAAGAATGCCGCGGGGTCGGGAGGCGGTGGTGGCGGCGATTCCTTGAGGACGCGGATCACCCGCCGCCGCACCATTTTCTGCTTCGGCTGCGGTTGTAAGGCCAGAGACTTCGCGGCCCACAGGATCGGGAAGAAACCCAGCCAGACGAGAAAGGTCCGCAGGTCGGGCGGGCCGACCAAGGCGCTCGCAAGGGTCACCGCACTACAGCCCACCACGACGACGCCCCGCCGGGCGAGATCCCTGGCGACGACCATACGAGAACCCCCGTGGCAGGGGCGGGGGTAGCGACTAGGAGAAAGGTTGAGCGGCGGCAGCACTTGCGCAAGTGGGCCCGGGGCCGCCCCTGTATCGGCCGGTGGCCACGTGTGTACACTTTACACGGCCGCCCGGCGGCCTAGATTTTCCTTGCGATCTCGGGCGGGCACGGGCATCGGCGAGCCCAGCGGACTGTAAATCCGTAGCCTCAGGCTGTGTAGGTTCGACTCCTACCCCGCCCACTCACCGCTGCTGCCGAACCGCGGCCACATCCCGATCAATCCCGAAACACCTCCGGGAAGAACTCGCGGAACGGCGGCACCTGCCGGCCGTCCACGTCGGTGAAGTCGTACTCGCGGGCCAGGTCCGCGACCTCCAGAAGCCGCCGGACTTCACCATCAGGTTGAGATCCGTTGCCGGGCGCTCCACCTCGCTGCAAGATCACGCGGGCTGTTTTCACCAGCGACGCGCCAGCCGACCACTAAGAGCGTGAGAAACGGGTTCAGAACCTGGCTCGGGACCGCACACGCGATCGACCGCCTGAATGAGCGCGTCGGCCGCCTGGTCTACTGGCTGGCGTTCTTCATGGTGCTCGTCGGGTCGTGGAACGCGATCGCCCGCTACGCCGGTCCCGCCCTGGGGCTCAATCTGGCCTCGAACGCCTACATCGAGCTCCAGTGGTACATGTTCAGCCTGCTCTTTCTCCTCGGCGGGGCCTACACCCTCAAGCACGACCGGCACGTCCGCGTCGATGTCCTCTACGCGAGGCTCTCACCCGGCGCCCAGGCGTGGATCGACCTTCTCGGCACCCTGCTCTTTCTCATCCCGTTCTCGGTCCTCGGGATCCGGGTGACGTGGCCGGCGGTGCGGAATTCGTGGAGGATCCTCGAAGGCTCGCCGGATCCCGGCGGGCTCCCGCGCTATCCCATCAAAACGGTCATCCTCATCGCCTTCGCTCTGCTCATCCTGCAAGGCGCCGCGGAGGCGATGAAACGCATCGCGTTCCTGCGCGGAAAAGCGCCGCCGGTTACGCCCGAGGTCGAGAAGCGGCACATGGAGATGTGAGTGACCGGTGAATGGCTTGGCCCCGCGATGTTCGGGGTCGCCTTCCTGTTCATCTTCTCCGGCTTCCCCGTGGCGTTCGCCCTCGGCGGCACGGCACTCCTTTTCGCGGTCCTCGGCGTCGCGACCGGTGCCTTCGACTGGCCGTTCCTCTTCGCCATGCCGGAGCGGATCTTCGGGATCATGTCGAACTTCGTCCTGCTCGCGGTGCCTTTTTTCATCTTCATGGGCACCATGCTGGAGAGGTCGAAGCTCGCCGAGGATCTGCTGAGGACGGTGGGTCTCCTCTTCGGCCCCGTGCGCGGCGGCCTCGCCCTCGCCGTCGTCGCGGTCGGCACGCTCCTCGCCGCGGCGACCGGTGTCGTGGGCGCATCGGTCGTCGCCATGGGGCTCATCTCGCTCCCTGTCATGATGCGCTACGGCTACCAGGCGGAATTCTCCACGGGCGTCATCGCGGCGGCGGGCACGCTCGGCCAGATCATCCCGCCCAGCGTGGTCCTCGTGGTGCTGGGGGATCAGCTGGGTGTCTCGGTGGGCGATCTCTTTCTCGGGGCCCTCGTGCCCGGGCTCGTGCTCGCCGGGCTGTACAGCCTGTACGTCGCCGGCGTGGCGCTCCTCCGGCCGTCGGCGGCGCCGGCGCTCCCGAAGTCGGAGCGCGAGGAGACGGGCGGAAGGCTCATGAGGCACGTGTTGCTCGTCCTCATCCCGCCGCTCGTCCTCATCCTCCTCGTTCTCGGCAGCATCTTCGCGGGGATCGCGACGCCGACGGAAGCCGGGGCCATGGGCGGCCTGGGCGCGTTGCTCCTCGCGCTCGTCAACCGGCGCCTCTCGCGCCACTCGCTCGTCGGGACGATGGACGAGACCACGAAGCTCACAGCGATGGTGGTCTTTCTCCTCATCGGCTCGACGGCCTTCACGCTCGTCTTCCGCGGCCTCGGCGGCGACACCTGGATCGAGGGTCTGCTCACGAACCTGCCGGGCGGCCGGGTCGGGTTCCTCGTGCTGGCCAACCTGGCGATCTTCCTCCTCGGGTTCTTCCTCGACTTCTTCGAGATCGCGTTCATCATCATCCCGGTGCTCGCTCCGGCGGCCGAGCTCCTGGGGATTGATCTCGTCTGGTTCGGGGTGATGGTGGGGGTCAACCTACAGACGTCGTTCCTCACGCCACCGTTCGGCTTCGCGCTCTTCTACCTGCGCGGCGTGGCGCCCCCGCAGGTGCGGACCACGCAGATCTATGGAGGCGCGGTCCCGTTCATCGTCCTCCAGCTGATCGGCCTCCTCCTAGTGATCCTCTTCCCCGGGATCGTCACGGGGCTCCTGCGCTAGGCAGGGCGGCCGGCAGCGGTAGGCCCCACGCGGAGCCCCCGGGCGGGACTCAGCGGATAGGTGGGCGAGGGCTGGCCTCCAGGCCGCTACGTCTCGAAGTAGAGAGGGTGGTGCCGCGCGCAGCCCGGGTTGAACCCCGCGCCGCAGGACGGGCACCGGTACCCGCAGGCGAGGTAGGCGTTGATCGTCAGTTCGGCCCCGCACGCCCCGCAGAGGACGGCGCGCTCCCCGAACTCCCCTCGCGCCCACCGCGCGGCCGGGTGGGACTCGAGCTCCTCGTGGCAGGAGTAGCAGGCGTAGTAGCGGCCGCAGCAGCGGAACTTGATGGCGACGATGTCCCGCGGGCCGTCGTAATGGACGCAGCGGGTGTGCGCGTCCACGAGCCGGCCGTGTACCCGGGGCGCCACGGTGCCCGGGTCGGGGCCCGCGCGCGTCATGCGCCATGCCCGCCCGGGCCGCGCACGAAGGCGATCGCCCTCCAGGCGCCGGGCAGGACGGCGGCTGCCGCCAGCAGCTTCACGGCGTCGCCCGGCAGGAACGGGAGGAGCCCGGCGACGAGCACGCGCTCGACGCCGACGAAGGCGGCGAGCCACGAGACGCCCAAGAGGTAGATCACCGCCGTGCCGGCGAGCATGGCGAGGGCCGCGGTCCCGAACCGGCGGTCCCATCCGCGCTCGGCGAGCCGCCCGGTGCACCAGGCGGCGAGCGGGTAGCTCCAGAGGTACCCCGCGGTGGGTCCCAGCAGCCGGTCGAGGCAGCAGGTGCCGCCGGCGAAGACCGGGAGGCCCCCCGCCCCCGCCAGGAGGTAGACGGCCAGCGCGGACGCCCCGCGTGCGCTCCCGAGGGCGGCCCCGGTGACGAGGACGCCGAAGGTCTGGCCCGTCAGCGGGACGGGCGTGAAGGGCAAGTCGATCCGCCACTGGGCCGAGACCGCGACGAGGCCCGCGCCGGCGAGCACAAGTCCGGCCTCCGCGAGCCTGCGCGCCGCCTCCGAGCGCTGCGAGGCGGCCCCGACGAAGATCTCGGCCATCGCCAACGTCTTCCCCTCCATCTCGCACCTCCGGTTGCGCGGGCCCCACTTGCTCAGCCGCGCGGGAACGCGAAGTCGGCGAACGCGCGTTCCGCGGTACCGAACCAGCGGTAGGACAGCACCCGCCACGCCTTCCACGCCTCGTACACCTTGCGATAGCCCGGATCCTTCGCCGCCTGCTCCTCGTACAGACCGAACGCCGCACGATGGGCGGCTGTGAGGACGTCGT
Source organism: Gemmatimonadota bacterium (assembly GCA_016209945.1). Taxonomy (GTDB): domain Bacteria; phylum Gemmatimonadota; class Gemmatimonadetes; order Palauibacterales; family KS3-K002; genus JACQVD01. The sequence continues at coordinate 3,514 of JACQVD010000026.1, read as the reverse complement.
CGGAAAAGCGGCGCAACTGCACGCCTCCCCTCAGAAGACGCTCGAGGGCCGGCGGGTTCAGCGCGTCGTACTTGGCGAGCATGCGCGCCGACGCCTCGAGGCAGGCCGTCTGAAACATCTCCTTGTACTCCCCTGGGAGCTCGTTCCAGGCCCTGAGGTTCACGTGGAAGGAGACGGTCGGGCCCGGCTCCCACCATCCGGGATAGTAGTAGTAGTTCGCCACCTTGTGGAACCCCAGCTTCTCATCGTCGTAGGGCCCCACCCACTCCGTCGCATCGACGACGCCCCGTTCGAGCGCGGGATAGATATCGCCGCCCGCGAGGACCTGCACCGTGACGCCCAGTCGGCTCATCACCTCACCGCCCAGCCCCGGGATGCGCATGCGGAGGCCCTTGAGATCCGACACCTCGTTGACCTCCCGCTTGAACCAGCCCCCCATCTGGGCACCGGTGCTGCCGCCCGGGAAGACGATGACCTGGAAGTCGGCGAACAACTCCCGCACGAGCTCGAGCCCTCCTCCGTAGTAGAACCAGGCGAACTGCTGGCGCGCGGTGAGCCCGAAAGGGATGCCGGCCTCGAAGGCCAGGGCAGGGTTCTTCCCGATGAAGTAGTAGCTCGCGGTATGGCCCGCCTGCACCGTGCCCTGCTGAACCGCGTCCATCACCTGGAGCCCCGGGACGAGCTCGCCGGCAGGATAGGACTGGACGCGGAAGCGCCCCTCCGAGAGCGCTTCCAGCCGCTGGGCCATGACCTCCGCGCCGCCGTACAGAGTGTCGAGCCCGCGCGGGAAGCTCGAGGCGAGCCGCCAGAGGACCCGGCGCCGGGTCTGCACCGCGGGCGCCTCCGACTCGCTCCCGCGGCACGCGGCGAGCGCAGCGGGGGTCGCCACCGCCGCGACGGCCGCTTTCCTGAGAAAGTCGCGCCTGCCTACCGTCCGGGAATCCCTCATAGTCCGCGCCTCGGGTTGGCGGTGGCTTTCGATCCTCCCCATCACTCGATACGATGGACCGCGATGCCCATGCAAGCGCTGTGGGCTCCTTCACTCGACCAGCGTGAAGCCTTCCCGCTCGAAGTCCCGGTCGTAGGCGAAGACGTCGGCCAAGTCCCGGCTCCGAATCAGCACGAAGGAAGCCGCATCGACCAGGCTCAGCGTCTCGCTGCGCCGCGCGAGAAGCAGATCCAGAGCGTCCTCATGCATCGCTAGATCGATCCAGACGACGTCAAGGAGTGGAGCGAAGTCGGCTCGGAACGCCGCCACAGCATCCACACCGACGCGGCGCCCCAGGAGAGCATACGTCTCGACAAGCACGTACCAAGACGTCACGAGCGTGGCATCGCGGCGGCGGAGGCCCTCGAAGGCAACCTTGGCGCGCCGGTGGTTCCGGTCAGAGGCGACGAGGAGGGCGTAGAAGGCGGAGGTGTCTACGAAGACTCCACTCACTCGAACGCCTGCTCGAGGTAGGCGTCATGCTCGGTCGAGACGTCGCGAGCGCCCTCCCGATCTCTGAAGGCGCCAACGAGCCGTGACGCGCGGGCGTAACGCTCCCGACGATCGGGGAGCTCCGCATCGATCACGCGATCAATGCACCGTCGGATGATCTCCGCGACCGACAGCCCGTGCGCCCGCGCCGCCCTGCGGAGCTTGCGAAGCTGCTCTTCGGTCAGTTGAACCTGCGTCCGCAGCATCTGCCGAAGTGTAAGCACAACATGATGGCACGTCAAGCGGCCGACTGGCGGCGCCTTGGCTACTCCTCCCTGGAAGCCTCAACCGCAGCCTGAAAGAGCGGCCGCAACTCCGCTGCCCACGAGCCCGCCGTCTCACCCTCGCCCTTGAGTAGCGAGTCGCCCCCACGCTCGGAGAGCTCGCCGGAGACGACGCGGCGCGAATGCACGACGAGGCGCCAGGAGCCGCCCTCCGGCGCCGGTCCGACCGTCACGTTCCACTGCCCGCCCCAGCGGCGGAATACGCTCATCACATGGGATCGGATCTCGCGGGACTCCTCCGATGTCGTCATAGGCCGGACATCAAACGTTCTTGAGCTCGCCGATCAACGCCATGAGCGACTTCTTCGCGTCGCCGAAGAACATGTAGGTCTTCTCGTTGTAGAAGAGCTCGTTGTCAATCCCCGCAAAGCCGGGGTTCAGGCTGCGCTTCATGAAGATGGCATGCCCCGCCTTGTCCACGTCGAGGATGGGCATCCCGTAGATGGGGCTCCCAGGATTGTTGCGGGCCGCGGGGTTCACGACATCGTTGGCGCCCACCACGAGGGCGACGTCCGTCCGCTCGAACTCGGGATTCACGACCTCGAGGTCGTACAGCTTGTCGTACGGGACGTTCGCCTCGGCCAGGAGCACGTTCATGTGGCCGGGCATGCGGCCGGCGACGGGATGGATCGCGAACTTCACGTCCACGCCCCTCTGTCCCAGAAGGTCGGCCAGCTCCCTCAACTGGTGCTGCGCCTGCGCGACGGCCAGCCCGTAGCCCGGCACGACGATCACCGAGCGCGCGTAGCCCAGCAGCATGGCCGCATCCTCGGCCGCGATATCGCGGACGGTCCTCGTCCCGAGCCCGTCCCCGACGGCGGGGGCTTCCACCACAGCGCCGAAGGCGCCGAAGAGCACGTTCGCGAGCGAGCGGTTCATCGCCCAGCACATGATCTGTGTCAGGATGATCCCGGACGCGCCGACGAGCGCACCGCTCACGATGAGCACGTTGTTCTGGAGCACGAACCCGGCCGCCGCACCTGCGAGCCCCGAGTACGCGTTCAGGAGCGAGATCACGACCGGCATGTCCGCGCCGCCGATCGGGATCACGAGGAGCACGCCCAGGAGGAGCGAGAGCCCGAGGAAGGCGGCGAAGGCCCTCGGGTGCGCGAACTGCGTCACGAGGTACACCCCTAGGGCGAGGATCGCCAGGAAGAGGGCGAGGTTCGCGGTCTTCTGGAGCGGGTACGTCACCGGCCGGCCGGTCACGAGCTCCTGAAGCTTCCCGAACGCGATCATGCTACCCGAGAAGGTCACGGCACCGATGAGCCCTGTGAGCACGATCGTCACGGACGAGTACAGCGTGATCGGCTCGGCGCCCGAGGTGAGCCGGAAGAACTCCGCCGCGGCCACGAGCGTGGAGGCGCCCCCGCCGAATCCGTTCAAGAGGCCCACCATCTGCGGCATCGCGGTCATCTTCACGGTCCGGGCGAGGATGGCGCCCGCAGCACCCCCGACGAGGATGCCCGCGAGGATCGTCGTGTAGCTCACGATCTGCCGGTCGAGCAGCGTGACGACGATGGCGATGAACATCCCCAGGGCGCCGAGCAGGTTCCCCGACCGCGCCGTCGTGGGCGAGCTGAGCCTGCGGAGAGCGATGATGAAGAGGGCCGCGGCGACGAGGTACGCCGCGTTGATGAGCGTCTGCACGAGCCCCGCGCCGCCTTCCGTCATCGCTCCTCTTCCGGCTTCCGCTTGAACATCCGGAGCATGCGGTCGGTGACCAGGAAGCCGCCCACGACGTTGATGC
>JACQVD010000031.1 GCA_016209945.1 Gemmatimonadota bacterium | reverse complement strand
TGCAGGTACGGCTTGATCCTCCGGCCCTTGTTGGACGGTGGCACGCTGTCGTCCACGATCACGACGCTCCCCGGCACGAAGAGGTTCTCGATCGCCCGGAACTCGCCCCAGATCTGGTCCGCGTCGTTCGCCGAGTCGAAGAACGCGAGGTGGACCGCGTGCACGGACCCGCTCTCGCGCATGCGGCGGAGCATCTCCTTGGCGTCGCCCTGAACGTACTCGATCCGGTCGTCGTACTCCCGGCAGATCTCCCTGCAGACCTCCAGGTGCCGCGGCTCCAGCTCGAACGTGTACAGCCGACCCCGCTCCAGGGACGAAGAGATCGCGAGCGTGCTCGCCGTCTCCTCCCGCGGGTTCCGGATGCACCCGGTCTCGACGCAGACCGGATTCGGGAAGACGCCGAGCACCTCCGCCACCGCGCGGCTCAGGAGCGCCCGGTGAGGCGGCGTCCGGGAGCGACCCGACCACCTGTGGACGAACCGCTCCCACTGCTTGTGCCCGTGGAAGAGGGCCCAGTCGAGGACCTCACCCCGGGTCGCGCCGCCGGGGAACGCTCCCACGATCCGGGCGAGCTCCGGACGCCCGGCCATCGGGGCCCGGCGCGCGGGCCGAGTCACCCGGCCTGGACGCCCGTCGCCGTCTCGAACTGGAGCTCGTAGAGCCGACGGTACAGCCCGCCGCGGGCCAGCAGCTCCTCGTGGGTCCCCCGTTCCACGATCTGCCCGCCGTCCAGCACGAGGATGCGGTCGGCGCCCTGCACCGTTGACAGCCGGTGCGCGATCACGATGACCGTGCGATTGGCCAGGAGCCGCTCAATCGCTTCCTGCACGAGCCTCTCGGACTCGCTGTCGAGGGCCGAGGTCGCCTCGTCGAGGATGAGGATCGGCGGGTCGCGCAGGATCGCGCGCGCGATCGCGATCCGCTGCCGCTGTCCACCGGAGAGCCGCACGCCGCGCTCGCCCAAGAGCGTGTCGTATCCCTGGGGGAGCGCCAGGATGAACTCGCCGGCGTTCGCCGCCCGGGCCGCGGTTTCGATCTGCGCCTCGTGGTAGCGCTCGAGCTGCCCGTAGGCGATGTTCGCGCGCACCGTGTCGTGGAAGATGACGGTCTCCTGCGGCACGATGGCCATGCAGGCCCGTACGGAGGCGAGCGAGTACTCGCAGAGATCGACCCCGTCGATGCAGATGCGGCCCGCGCCGGGCTCGTAGAACCGCGGCAGAAGGTCCACGACCGTCGTCTTTCCGGCGCCCGACGGTCCCACGAGCGCCACGACCTCGCCCTTCCGGACCTCGAAGCTCAGGCCGCGGAGCACCGGCTCGCCCCCGTCGTACGCGAACGAGACACCCTCGTAGACGATCCGGTCCTCGAACCCCTCGAGGCGGCGGCCGCGCTCTGGCTTCCCCGCTCCCCCGGGCTCCGGGGCCAGGTCGAGGATCTCGAAGAAGCGCTCCGCCGCCGCGAGCGACTGCTGCGCGCGGGCCGGGAACGTGGAGAGCGCCTTCAGCGGGCTCTGCATGCGCAGCGCGATGGTCAGGAACAGCACGAACTGCTCCGCCGGCAGCTCCCCCGCGAAGACGAACCGCGCGCCCGCGAACACGAGCACGAGGGTGAGCGCGGCGCCGAACACCTCGGACGCCGGATGCGCGAGCAGGTGCCAGCGCAGCGTCCGCAGGATCCGGCGCGTGTAGCGGTCGTTGGTATGGTCGAACCGCCGGGTCTCGTACGACTCCGCCCCGTACGACTTGACGAGGCGCGCGCCCGAGGCCGTCTCCTGGAGAAGGCTCGTGAGCTCGCCGTGCTCATCGAACGCCTTCCGGAACCCGCGGCGGAGCCGCCCCAGGAGCGGGCGCAACGCCACGAGCAGCACGGGCGCCAGCCCGAGCGCCAGGAGCGTGAGCTTCCAGGAGATGCCGAAGAGCGTGACCACGAAGACCCCGAGGCTCACCACGTGCCTCAGCACGTCCGCGATCGCGTAGCTCACGATCTGCTTCGTCTGCGCGGTGTCCGAGAAGACCCGCGAGATGAGCTGCCCCACCTTCGTCCGGTGGAAGTATCCCAGGGGGAGCCGCTGGAGGTGGGCGTAGAGCTGGCTCCGCATATCGCGGACGATCCCCTCCTCGCAGACGACGCCGAAGTAGCGGGCGCCGTAGAGCGCCGCGTTCTTCGCCAGGAGGACGACCAGGAGGAGGACGCAGACGTTGCGCAGCGCGTCCATCGGGTCTGCCACGCTGAGCCACCCGCCCACCGTCCAGTCGAGAAGCCGGTCGATGGCGTTCCCCCCGACGCCCGGGATGGCCTGTTCCATCCCGAAGAGCGAGCGCAGGAACGGCACGAGGAGGATCATGCTGAATCCGTCGAGGGCCGCCGACACGACCATGAGCGCGAGGCTCGCGGCGAAGACCCGGCGGTACGGCGCGAGGTAGCGGACGAGCCGCCAGTAGAGCTTCACGGGTGCCGGGCGCGGCGCGGCGTCAACAACGCCGCGGGCAGGATCATCTCTTCGGGGCTGATGCCGCCGTGGAGGAAGTTGTCGCGGTAGCGGGCCTGGTATTCCCGCAACTTCGTCGGGTACACGAAGAAGTAATCCTCGCGGGCGATAAGGCAGTTCGTCTTCAGGCCGCCCGGCGGCAGCCGGATGTCGCGCATCTCCGTCACGAGGTACACGGCCGACGGGCTCTCCGCACGCAGATCGTCGCCGAACTTGTACCGGAGGTTCGCCGTGGCGTCTCGCTTCGCGAAGACCGTCGCCGGCCGCTTGCAGTGCACGGACCCGTGGTCCGTCGTGAAGAGGACCGGCACGTTGCGCCGTGCGCACTCCCGCAACGCCTCGCGGAGGCTGGAGCCCTCGTACCAGGCCGCGGTCAGCCGCCGCAGCGCCTCCGCGTCCCGTGCGATCTCGAAGAGGACCGGCGACTCCCCGCGCCCGTGCGTGATGAGGTCCACGAAATTGAACACGAGCGCGAGCACGCCCGGCGCCTCGAGCACGCTCGGCAGGCGCCGGAGCAACGCCTCCCCGTCGGCGGCCGAGAAGATCTTCTCGTAGCGGGCCGCGACCCGGCCACGGGAGAGCGCGGAGACCTGCTCGGCGAAGAGGTCCGGCTCGAAGGCGTTGAGGCTCACGTCGTCCCGGAGCCCCGCGCCCCCCGCGCCCCCCGCGCCCCCC
>JACQVD010000027.1 GCA_016209945.1 Gemmatimonadota bacterium | reverse complement strand
CTCTGAAAGGGCGGCGCGCAAGGGTGCATACAGCGGGCCAGGCTGCGGGGTCCCCCCGGCGACCCTTTCACTGGCCGGCAGGGACATGGCATAATCCCTGCGCTGAGCCTGCACGACCTACAGACCACCAGGCCGCCGGGGCTTCCGCCCCAGAAGAGAGAAAGATGGACACGCGCCGTCAAAGTGAATTGGGCCAACACCCGCGTGGTACGCTGGCGATCCTGGTCATCTACGGGCTCGTCTTCGGAGCCGCCTGGCTGCTCCTCTACTTCGGCGGCTTCCTGCCCCGCGGTTCGGTTCACCCCTAGGGGGCGCCCATGAAAGTCTATCTCTACGAGAAGATCTGGATGTGGGGCTCGGCGCTCCTCATCGTCGCGTTCCTCGGCTCGCTCCTCGCCACGACTTTCGGGCTCGGCATACGGCCCCCGAGTCACGTGGAGACCATCGACCCGAAGGCGGTCCGCACGGACCCGCGGTTCGCGGCGTCGGGGGTGACCGTCCGGCCCGACGGCAGCGTTCGGGTCGTCGCCCTCGCGCAGATTTGGGCGTTCGTGCCCAACGAGATCCGCGTGCCCGCCGGCCGGCCCGTGACATTCCGCGTCACGAGCCCGGACGTGCTGCACGGCTTCCAGATCGTCGGCACGAACGTGAACGCGATGGTCGCGCCCGGTTACGTGAGCCAGGTCACGACGACGTTCCACAGGCCGGGCGAGTACTTGATCGTCTGCAACGAATACTGCGGGCTCGGACACCACGTGATGGCCGGCAAACTGATCGTGGAGGCCGCTCCATGAACCGCGCGCAACGTCTCCCGCTGGCGCACCTCTGGGTGGCCTTCGCCGCCTTCGGGCTCGCCTCGTTGATGGCGGTCATGCAGGCGATGTCGCGAGCGGAAGTGCAGCTCCCGGCGCGCACCGCCGCGATCTACTACCTCTCAGTCACAGCCCACGGCGTCCTCACGGCGCTCGTCTTCACCACCTTCTTCATCATGGGCTTCGGGTACGTGATCGCACGGACGGCGCTCCGGCGGCCGCTGGTGGGCGAGGGCGTCGCCTGGGCGTCCTTCTGGATCGCCTTGATCGGGACGCTGCTCGCCACCCTCGTGATCGTCCTCGGCAAGGCGAGCGTGCTGTACACGTTCTATCCGCCGCTCCAGGCACACCCGGGCTTCTACATCGGCGCGGCACTCCTGGTGATCGGCTCCTGGGGGTGGTGCTGGGTGATGGTCCGCACCTATCGCGCATGGCGCCGCGACAACTCCGGGGCCCCGGCGCCCCTCGCCATGCACGGGCTCCTGGCCACCGTCATCGTGTGGATCCTGGCGACCATCGGGGTCGCGATCGAGGTCGTGGTCCTGCTCATCCCGTGGTCGCTCGGGATCACGAAGACGGTCGATCCGATCCTCGCGCGCGCTCTCTTCTGGTGGTTCGGCCATCCGCTCGTCTACTTCTGGCTCCTCCCGGCCTATGTGGCCTGGTATACGATCCTCCCCCGCGAGGCAGGCGGGAAACTGTTCAGCGACCCGCTGGCCCGCGTCGTGTTCGTTCTCTTCATCGTTCTGTCCACTCCCGTGGGCTTCCATCACCAGTTCATGGACCCTGGAATCCCGGCGGGGTGGAAGCTCTTCCACACGGTGAACACCTTCGCGATCCTCTTCCCGTCGTTCCTCACGGCGTTCACGGTGATCGCATCCCTGGAGGTGGCCGGCCGGATGCGCGGTGGGCGCGGCCTGTTCGGGTGGCTCGGGAAACTCCCGTGGGGCGAGCCCCTCTTCACGAGCGTTGTGCTGGCGATGACGATCTTCGCCGTGGGCGGCTTCAGCGGCGCCGTGAACGCGGGCTACGGGATGAACGCCATGGTTCACAACACCGCCTGGGTTCAGGGGCACTTCCACCTCACGGTGGGGAGCGCCGTCGCCCTCACGTTCATGGGCCTCACCTACTGGCTTCTCCCGCGCCTTCTCGGCCGCGAGCTCAAGTTCCCCGCGTTCGCACAGGTCCAACCGTGGCTCTGGTTCGTGGGGATGATGTTCTTCGCCGTCGCGAACCATGTGACGGGGCTCCTCGGGATGCCGCGCCGCGTGTACGACCCGGCGTATTTCGGCGCGGCGGCCGCGCGCGCGTGGGCCCCCTGGACGGCGGTCTCGGCGGCGGGTGGGGTGATCCTGTTCGTGAGCGCCATGAGCTTCCTGCTGGTGGCGGTCGGGACCGCGCTGTGGGGCAAGCGAATGGCGAGCCCGCCGGAGATCGCCTATGCGGAGCCGCTCGAGCCGGTGCCGCCGCGGCGCTCGCTGTGGGACCGGTTCGGGCTCTGGACCGTGCTGGCCGTCCTCCTGGTCCTCATCGCGTACGGGCTGCCGCTCTTCGGCCTCCTGCGGTTGGAACGGTTCGGTTCGCCAGGGTTCAAGCCGTTCTGAGCGCACGGCGATCCCGGAGTAGCGGGCCGGGTCCTGACACGCGCAGGCGGATGTGGCAAAATGCCCCGGAAACGCCGCGGCGGATTGCCCCAGGGGGAGCGCCCATCGCGCTCGGGCCTTGTGGCCTCGGGCTCCGCGGTCAGCAGGCCGTGGCGAGGTTCCTGCTCTCCTGTAGGAGCCGAGCCGGTGAGTCGCCCACCTGAGAAGGCGGCAAGCCGGACATCGTCCAGGCCGTTGCGAACGGCCTTCTGAAAGGGTAACTGGAGGGAGAACATGTTGATCCACGGGTCCCTGCCGGCGTTCACAGGACCGGCATGGCACGTGATCGCGCACGCTGCCGAGCTCGCGGGCTGGGTCATAGCCGTGTTCCTGGTGCTCGTGCTCGGCTGGAGGGCGCTCGCGTCACGCCTGGCGCGAAGCCATGAAGGGGGCGGCCTTCGGTGAAGACCGAGAGACGGGCCGTCGTCCTGGCCCTGGACGGCTCCGAAGTCGCCCTCCGCGGGCTCGAGCCCGCACGGCGGATCGCGGACGCGCTGGGCGCGGACCTCGAGGTCATCTACGTGGTCGAATCGCCGGTCCTCTGGCCAGAGCCCCAGGAACCGATCCTTGCCGGCGACTTCACCGAAGGGGGCAACGGCTGGAATCCCGAGGTGCGAGCCCTCATGGAGGGGGACTGGCCGGAGATCCCTGGCGCCAGGATCTACGTCGCGTTCGGGCGAGCGGCCAGGGAGATCGCCTGCTTCGCCGCGGAACGGAAGGCCGAGGTCATCGTCCTCGCATCGCACGGCCGAACGGGGCTGCCTCGCGCCGTGCTGGGGAGCGTGGCCGAAGAGTGCATGCGCATCTCCCCCACTCCAGTGCTCGTGATCCCCGCGGCTGGAAAGAAGCCGCCTCGACGGCGTCACTCGGCGAGCGCGGCCCGGGTCGGCGGCCCGTGGGAGGGCGTGCCCTTCCGCCTACCGCGCTAATGCCTTCCCGCCGCTAGCGCCTACGCGCGCGCAGCGATGTGGCGACCTCCTGGGGAGTGTTCCCGAGGCTCGCCAGAAGAACGAGGGTGTGGTAGAGGAGATCGGCAGTCTCCTCCACAACGCGCCCGTTTCGCACAGCTTCCAGGGCCAGCTCCAGAGCCTCCTCCGCCACCTTCCGCGCGATTGCGGGCACCCCTTCGTCGAGGAGCTTCACCGTATACGAGCCGTGCGGCCTCTTCGTCCTCCGTTCCTCGATCAGGTCGAAAAGCTCGCCCAGGACTTCGCCTAGCGTTGCGCGTTCGGGCTCACCAAAACAGGAGACGGCGCCCGTGTGGCAGGTGGGCCCGTGCGCGATCGCGCGGACGAGGAGCGCGTCGCCGTCGCAGTCCGGACGGAGCTCGACGAGTTCCAGCGTATGGCCGCTCGTCTCCCCCTTCGTCCAGAGCGCGCCGCGCTCGCGGCTGTGGAACGTGACGCGGCCCGTCTCCCGGGTCTTCTCCAGCGCGTCGCGGTTCATGTACCCGAGCATGAGGACACGCCCGGACCGCGCGTCCTGCACGACCGCGGGGATGAGAGCTGTCGCCGAATCGAATTGAAGGTCCATGCGTCCAGTCACCGGGAGCCTAGGGAGCGCTCCCGACCCTCCGTATGGGGATCCCTTCCCTCGCCAGGTACTCTTTGACCTCCGCGATCGAGAGATCGCCGAAGTGGAAGACCGAGGCGGCCAGCACGGCGTCCGCCTTCCCAAGCCGAAACGCGTCGCGCAGGTCCTCAAGCCGGCCCGCGCCACCCGAGGCGATCACGGGCACCGGCACCGATTCCGACACGCGGCGCAGGAGCTCAAGATCGAACCCGGCCCGAGTCCCGTCGCGATCGATCGACGTGAGCAGGACCTCGCCCGCGCCGCGCTCCACCGCCTCGAGCGCCCACGACACGGCATCGAGATTCGTGGGTTCGCGCCCCGCACGAACGTAGACGCGAAAGCGTTGGCCCTCGCGGGACGCGTCGATCGCGATCACCACGGCCTGCGAGCCGAACCGGTCGCCGGCCTCGGTGAGAAGTTCCGGGCGCTCCACCGCCGCCGTGTTCACCGCCACCTTGTCCGCTCCGGCACGCAGGATCTCCCGGATCTGATCGACCGTGCGGATCCCGCCGCCCACGGTGAACGGGATGAAGAGCTCCGCGGCGACACGGGAGACGAGGTCCGCCACCGTGCGCCGCTCCTCGGTCGTGGCGGAGATGTCGAGGAAGACGAGCTCGTCCGCCCCCGCCTCGGCGTACGCGCGCCCGAGCTCGACGGGGTCGCCCGCATCCCGAAGCCCTCGGAAGCGCACGCCCTTCACGACGCGGCCCCCATCCACGTCCAGACACGGGAGGATGCGTTTAGCCAGCACGGGCGCACTCCAGGGCGTCGGAAAGTCTGAGCGTGCCTTCGTAGAGGGCGCTCCCGATGATACACCCGGCGGCGCCGAGCTCGCGGAGCCGCGCCACGTGCTCCAGCGTCGCAATCCCGCCGGCCACGATCACCTGGAAGCCCTCCGCGACCAGGCGCTGCGCGGCATCGGGTCCCGGCCCCGCCTGCGTCCCGTCCCGAGTCACATCGGTGCAGACGACCCAGCGCGCCCCGAGTTCCCGAAGATCCGATAGGAGATCGTCGAGGCTGCGCGTGGACTCCGACTCCCACCCGCGCACGACCGCGCGTCCCTCCCGCAGGTCGAGCCCCGCGGCCACATAGTCCGGCCCGTATCGCTCCAGCAGCCTGGCCAGGAGGCGCGGATCTTCCGCTGCCACGGTCGCGCACACGACACGGTCGATCCCCCCATGGAGAAGCCTCGTGGCGAGGGCGAAGGTCCGGATGCCGCCGCCGACCTGGAGGAAGACGGGCACTCCTTTCCGGATCCTGTAGATCCACTCCAGGTTCTTCGCCTTTCCCAATCGTGCCCCTTCGAGGTCCACCACGTGCAACGCCTCGGCACCCTGCTCCACGAAGCCGCGCGCCACGGCCACCGGATCGTCCGAATAGAGCGTCACGTCATCGAAGCGGCCCTGCCGGAGGCGCACGCACCGTCCATCGAGGAGGTCTATCGCAGGGAGGATCAGCATCGGTGGACGAAGTTCTCGAGGACGCGCAGGCCCAGAGGACCCGACTTCTCCAGGTGGAATTGAACGCCCCAGAAATTCTCCCGGCGCACCGCGCATGGGTACCATTCGCCGTAGTCCGTCTCGGCCAGCACCCACTCCCGGTCGGTCTCGACCTGATAGGAGTGGAGGAAGTAGAATCGCTCGCCCGACGGGATCCCGTCGAACAGGCGATCGCTCTGGCGTTGCTCGACGCTGTTCCAGCCGATCTGCGGCACCTTCACGTCGCCCGAAAGGCGCACCGCACGGCCTGGGAGCATGGCGAGGCACTCCACTCCCTCGCCCTCCGCCGACCATTCTGTCAGGCATTGCATCCCGAGGCAGATCCCGAGAACGGGCTGGCGGCATTCCCGAAGCGCCTCCACGAGCCCGCGCGCCCGCAGTTCACGCATACACGATCCCGCGGCGCCGACGCCGGGGAAGATCACCTTGTCGGCGCGGAGCACGGCCTCGGGGTCGGCGGTGATCTCGAAGCCGATCCCGAGATGCGCGAGCGCGTTCGCGACGCTCCGCAGGTTTCCGGCGCCGTAGTCGATGAGCGCGATCTGTGCGCTCACTTCAGAACGCCCTTCGTGGACGGGACGGCACCGCCGAACCGGGGATCCTCCTCGATCGCCATGCGGAGCGCGCGGGCGAACGCCTTGAAGATCGCTTCGATCTTATGGTGATCGTTCCGACCGTAGTGGAGCTTCACGTGGATGTTCGCCCTCAGCGCATCGCTCAACGCCTTGAAGAAGTCCTGCACCAGCTCGGTGGGGAGATCGCCCACCCTCTCCCGCTCGAAGCCGGCATCGAAGACGAGGTAGGGCCGCCCGCCCAGGTCGAGCGCCACCTGCGCCAGGGATTCGTCCATCGGGACGACGAACCCGTAGCGGCGGATGCCGCGCCGCGCGCCGAGGGCGCGGCTCAAGGCCTCGCCGAGGCCCAGGCCCACGTCCTCTACCGTGTGGTGCTCGTCCACGTGCAGATCGCCCCGGGCCTCGATCACGAGGTCGAGCGCGGCGTGCAGAGCCAGGATCTCGAGCATGTGGTCGAGGAATCCGAGTCCGGTGGCTACCTCGGCCTGGCCGGACCCGTCCAGGTCCACCTGCACCACGGTGGCCGTCTCCTTCGTCACCCGCTCCACGCGCGCCCTTCGGCCCATGAGGTTCTTACACGATCCGGACGTTGCGACGGATCCGCCGGCTGAACGTCGTGACCTCGCCGAAGCCCGCTTCCCGAACGAGCTGGAGCCCGGCCTCCCACCCCTGATCGAACCGCTCCGGCCAGTGGCTGTCGGTGCCCAGCGTGAGGGTTGTGATCCCCATCTCTCTCGCCCTTTGGATGATCGGGAGATTCGGGTAGGGCTCGCCCGGCGGCTGCACGACTCCCGCGGTGTTGACCTCCAGACCGATCCCCCGTCTCGCCATGCGCTCGAGGATCGCCACGATCTGATCCTCGAAGGCCTCGACCGGATAGGGGCCGTAGAATTTAGAGCCGAACCGCTTCACGAGGTCGAAGTGCCCCACCACGTCGAACCCGCCCCACTCCACCATATCCTCGAGCGCCGCGAAGTAGCGCGCGTAGGCCTCCGCGCAGTCCTTGTCCTGGAAGTACTCCGCGACGTCCGCGCCTCCAGAGATGTTGTGCCCATCCACAACGTGCAGGGATCCGATCACGAAGTCGAATTCGATCGTCGCCGCTAGCCTCTCGAGAAGATCGACCCATTCCGGCCGATACTCGAACTCGGCGCCCAGGAGGATCCGGAGGGCCGGGAAGCGTGGGCGCAGCGCCTCGATCTCGTGGCGAACCTGCTCGAACCGATCGCGCGCTTCCACCAGATCCACGTGCCATTCGCCGTCCGGGCCGAGGGTTTCCACGTGGTTCGTCAGGCACACTTCGTCGAACCCGAGCTCGACGGCCCGGGCCACGACCTCCTCGGTCGTGCCGCGACCGTCGCTGGAATACCGGTTGTGGACGTGATAGTTAACGCGCACCCATCGCCTCCAGCGCCTGGCATACACGATCGCTGTCCTCAGGCTTTCCAACGCTGATACGCAGGCAGTCCTCGAGGCGCGGCACGTCGCTCCGGTCGCGCACGACCACGCCGAACTCTGAAGCCAGCCGCCGATACGCTGCCCGCGCGTTCGGCACACGCACAAGGACGAAGTTCGCCTGCGACGGGAAGACGTGGAAGCCGAGCTCGGAGAGCTTCCGCGAGAGGCGTGCGCGCTCGGCGACGATCTTCAACCTCCACTCCGCCATGCGATCGGGGCGTGCGAGGGCCAGGCACGCGGCACGGGCCGAGGCCCTGCTCAGTGGGTACGGGAGATTCACCCGATCCAGAATCTGCACCACTTCGGGGTCGGCCAGGAAGTAGCCCACGCGGGCGCCGGCAAGCCCCCACACCTTCGAGAAGGTCCGCAACACCACCAGGTTCCGGTGCCCGGGCACCGCGCGTATAAGGGACCGCCCGTCGCTGAACTCCACGTAGGCCTCATCAGCGACCACTAGCCCATCGAACCCCTCGGCAAGGCGCTCGACGCGCTCTGGATCGAGAACATTGCCTGTCGGGTTGTTGGGCGTGCACAGAAAGATGATCTTCGCGCCGCGCGCTTCACCCAGCGTGCGCGAGACGTCGAGATCGAAGGCCCCGTCCAATGGCGCCTCCCGCACCTGGGCGCCGTGCGCGCGGGCTGTGATCGCATACATGCCGTATGTCGGCGTGCACACCACGACCGACTCGCCGGGGTCCACGAACGCGCGATGCAGGAGTTCGAGCGCCTCGTCGCCGCCGTTGCCGATCCAGAGGCGTTCGGGCTCGACCTCAAGCCACGCGGCGAGCGCCGCCCGGAGATCGCCGACCTGCGGGTCGGGGTACCGGTTCAGGTCGTCGCCGTATTCCGGCGCGAGGGTCCCGTACGGGTTCTCGTTCGCATCGAGAAAGAGCCCTTCCTGGTACAGGTCACGGGCCGTGGTGTACGGCATGCACTCGCGCAGGTGCGGGCGCATCCAGGCGCGCGGATCCTTCACGACCCCTCCTCGAGCCGGATCTCCACGGCGCGCGCGTGGGCCTCGAAGCCCTCCCAGCGCGCGAGCGTGGTGATCGTGTCGGCGAGCGCCTTCAGCCCTTCCGGCGACAGGCGTTGAACCTGAATCCACTTGCCGAAGTCGTCCACGGAAAGAGCCGCGAAACTGCGCGCGCCTCCCCCAGTCGGCAAAACGTGGTTCGTCCCGGTGGCGTAGTCCCCTGCGGCGACGGGCGCATGCGCGCCCAGGAAGACGGAACCGGCGTGCACGATCCGCCCCAGCGCGTCCTCGTCGTCCCGGGTCACGATGCTGAGGTGCTCCGGCGCCAGGCGGTTGACCCAGGCGACCGCGGTATCGAAGTCGGGAGCTACGCACGCGGCGGACCGCCCGAGGCTCTCGCGGGCGACCCCGGGGTCGGGGAGCGCCTCCAGTTGACGATCCACCTCCCGCACCACGCGCCCCGCCAGGCCAGCGTCGTCCGTGATGCAGACCGCCAGCGCATCGGGGGCGTGTTCGGCCTGCGAGACCAAGTCGGCCGCGAGCCACGACGGGTTCGCCGTCCCGTCGGCAAGCGTCACGATCTCCGTGGGCCCCGCCGGCATGTCGAGGTCCATGAGTCCGTAGACGAGCACCTTCGCCGCCGTGACCCAGCGGTTTCCGGGCCCGACGATCTTGTCCACCCTGGGGATCGTCTCCGTGCCGAACGCGAGCGCGGCGATCGCCTGGGCGCCTCCGACGGCGTAGACGGCGTCCAGCCCGAGGAGCTCGGCCGCCGCCAGCACCGCTTCGGGCGCACGGCCATCGGGGCCCGGCGGCACACAGGCGACGACCGTGGGACAGCGCGCGAGCCGCGCGGGAATCGCGCACATGAGAAGGCTCGACGGATAGCTCGCCCGGCCGCCGGGCACGTAGATCCCCACATTCTCGACCGGCCGGAACTCGCGCCAGGCCACGACACCCGGCGCGACCGCGACCGGCGGCTCCTCACGGAGCTGAGCGCGGTGGAACGTCTCCAGGTGCGCGCGCGCCGCCTCCAGCGCCCGCCGCCGCTCCGCCGAAAGGTTTCGAAGCGCGTTCCTCCGATCCTCGCGCCGCGCCTCGAACGACGTACCGGACACGCCGTCGAACCGCTGCGTGTACTCGCGCAGCGCGGCATCACCGCGGGCGCGCACCTCGGCGATGATCCTCTCGGCGACGGCGCGCGCTTCCGAGTCGATCCGGGGCTCGGCACGCTCCTCGACGAAGCGAGCGGCGGCGTCGCCCCGAAGCAGGGGGAGCAGAGGGACCGCTGGCATCGCGACCTCCCTATCCAGCTACCGCATCAGTTTCTCGACGGGGAGCACTAGGATGTCGGAGCCGCCCGCCGCCTTTAGCCGCTCCAGCACCTCCCAGAACACTTCCTCCTCCACCGCCGCGTGGACCGCCACGAGCCCGGGATCCGCGAGCGGGATGACCGTCGGACTCCGCAGCCCGGGGAGGATCGCTTTGATCTGGTCGAGTGCCGCGGCCGGCGCGTTCAGCATGACGTACCGGAGTCGGCGCGCCGTGAGATACGCCTCCATGCGCAGCTCAAGCCTACGGATCCCCGCGGCTCGGTCCTCGTCCCGCAGCGAGCCGGGGTGTGCGGTGAGCGCCGCTTGCGACTCGTAGACCGTGACCAGGGGCCGGAGATCGTTCAGTCGAAGGGTGCTCCCCGTCGAGACGAGGTCGCAGATGGCGTCGGAAACATCGAGAGCCGGAGCGATCTCCGCGCTTCCCCGGATCTCGACCACCTCCGCCTCCACCCCCTGATCCCGAAGAAATGCCTTGAGCGACCGCGGATACGCGGTCGCGATCCGAGCGCCGCTGAGATCACGAGCCGAATGGATCGGCGAACGCTCGGGGACCGCGATGACAAGGCTGCAATAGCCGAAGCCGAGCTCGAGCAACACGTCAACGCGCGCCCCGGCCTCCCGCACCGCGTTCGTGCCGACGATTCCGAGATCTACGACACCGTCCTGGACGTACTCGGGGATGTCGTCGTCGCGCACGAACAGGATGTCGAGGGCGAAGTTACGGCACGGAGCGAGGAGCCGGCGGTCGTGCTCCTCGAACTCGAGGCCCGCGTGGCGCAGGAGCTCCGTGCTGTCGCGCGTCAGCCGGCCGGCATTCTGTAGGGCGATTCGCAGTCGCTCCGGTGGTCGTGTTCCCATGCGTCCCGTCCTCTCCTGCGGTCCAAGAAACGCGACCGCCCGCTCCTCCGAAGGGGAAGCGGGCGGTGTGGCGTAGAATCGGGTACGGCGCGCCTAGATCAGACCCTTCCCCCTCCAGAAACCCGGTTCGGGTGGCTGGGGTGACCGTGCCCAAGAACGGCGCTCATTACCATAGGGGCTTAAGACTAGGCGGGTCCGGCGGCCTGTCAAGCACCGTAGCAAACCTATCTCGTCATCACGGAAACGGCGATCCCATCGCGGATGGGGATCACGATGGACGTCAGCCGCGGATCGCGCGCGGCCCGCTCGTTGTACTCGCGGATCGCCGCCGTTTCCGGGTCGCGCACCTCGGGGTTCGCCACGGCCCCGCCCCAATAGGCGTTGTCTGCCATGATGAGCCCACCGCGTCGCACGTGCGCGAGCCCCCACTCCAGGTACTTGGGGTAATTGACCTTGTCGGCATCGATGAAGAACGCATCGAACGGGCCGGCGCGGCCCACGTCCTCGAGCACCTCCAGCGCCACGCCGACGCGCACGTCCACGATCCCATCCAACCCGGCCTTCCGGACGAATTCACGGGCCAGCGCCGCGTAGCGCGGCTCCTTCTCGATCGTGATGAGCCGGCCGCCCGGCGGCAGGGCGCGCGCCATCCAGAGGGCACTGTACCCCGCCAGCGTGCCGATCTCGACGACTGTGGCGGCGCCCACGGCGCACACGAGCATCTGTAGGAGGCGGCCCTCCTCGGGGCTCACGTAGATCTCCGGGAAGCCTCGGCGACGGATCTCTTCGCGCAACGCCCGCAGGACATCGTCCTCCGGCGCGAAGAGGGCCCGCGTGTACTCCAGGCAGGCTTCGAAGACCTTCGGATCCACCGTGTGCACGTCCCCGCGCACCTGCCGCTCACGAGCCGCGGCGCCGGCGCCGCTCCTCGGCCAGCTGAAGGCGAGCGCGCCGCCGGTCCACGGCGTCGTGGTAGCGCCGGAGCTGCTCTTCGGTCTCGAGGACGAGCTTCGGTACCGGCGTCGGCCGGCCGTCCGGGCCCAGCGCGACCATCGTCACGTAGCACGAGTTCGTGTGCCGCACCTCGCGGCTGAAGAGATCCTCCGCCTCCACCCGCACGCCCACCTCCATCGAGGTCCGGCCCACGGTGTTCACCGACGCTTTCAGCGTCACGAGCTCGCCGACCCGGATCGGCGACCGGAAGTCCACCGAGTCGAAGCTCGCCGTGACGCAGGGCCGCCCCGAGTGCCGCGACGCGCAGACGCCCGCCACGCGGTCCACGAGCGCGAGGACGACGCCGCCGAAGACATTCCCCATGAGGCTCACGTCCTGGGGCGACATGAGCTGGCTCATGCTCGCTTGCGAGTAGGAGACCGGATACGCCGTCGTGACGGGCGTGTCGCCGACCGTCTGCGGAAGCGCCGTTGCCATGGCCGGCAGACTACGGAGTCCCCACCGGGGCAGCAAGTGGAACGCGCTCGGCCCACGCGACGCACGCGACGCCCGTGAAGATGAGGAGGGCCGCCGGCTACACTTTGGGCCAGAAGCGCGGCTATATCCGCTTGCCAGATCGGCTGGTAGAACGAGGTCCCAACCGGCGCAGCGCCCACCTACGGGCTGCCACCGTGTACGGGGTTGAAGGGTGACCGCGCCGAAGATAATCTTCCCGCCCCACGCGCCCAACACGAACACGAAGCGGAGCGCCCAACTCGATGAAGCGTAGGGAGTTCGTGCGTGCGACGACCCTGGCCGGTGTCACCATCGTCGCCGGGGGCGCGCCCCTCCTGAGGGCACAGCGGGGGTCCGCACGAGCCGCGGGCGGATCCTCTCCCCGGCTTTCG
The DNA here is from genome assembly GCA_016209945.1 of Gemmatimonadota bacterium. GTDB lineage: Bacteria > Gemmatimonadota > Gemmatimonadetes > Palauibacterales > KS3-K002 > JACQVD01. Next base: position 4,313 of record JACQVD010000027.1, on the reverse strand, counting down.
TCGCAGCTCCCCCCGCAGCTCCCCCCGCAGATCCCCGCGCAGCTCCCCCCTCCCCTGGGCCCGGAGGTCTTTCAGCGGCGCATAGAACGCGTGCAGGAGCTCTTGGGGAGACGCCGGATCCACATCCTCTTCGCCGAACCGAGCACGAACTTCGAGTACCTCGCCGGCGCCACGTTCGGGCGAAGCGAGCGGCTCATAGCGCTTCTCGTGCCGCGCTCGGGAGACCCCGTGATCGTAGCGCCGGCCTTCGAGGTGGAGCGCGTCCGGCGCGGGACCCACATCCGCGCGGTCCTGGGCTGGGACGAATCGGAGGATCCCTACGCCCTGGTCCGCTCCGCGGTGGCGGGCATGGCGCGCGTACCCGGGCGCGTGGCGATCGAAGGCAGCACACGCTACAGCACGCTCTACGCGCTGGGACGGGCGCTTCCGCGCTGGGCGGTGATGCCGGCGGACCCGATCTTCGTCGCGTTGCGGATCCACAAGTCGCCCGAGGAGGTGGCGCTCATCCGCCGAGCGGCGCAGATCACGGAAGCGGCGATCGCGGCCGCCTTCGGCCGCCTCGAGACCGGCTGGACGGACCGCGAGGTCGCCCGGCTCCTCGCCGAGGAGATGCGGACACGGGGAGTGGAAGGGGGCGGCCTCGTGCAGTTCGGCCCGACCTCGGCCAGCCCTCACGCGGGAACGGAGAACCGGAAACTCGCACTGGGGATGCCGGTATTGATCGATGCGGGGTGCCGCGTACACGGATACACCTCGGACGTGACCCGGATGCACTTCTTCGGGAGCCACATCCCCGACACGTACCGCGAGGTGTACAACACGGTGCTGGGCGCGCAGACGGCCGCCGTGGAGGCGGCGAAGCCAGGGGTTCCGTGCCAGGAGCTGGACCGGATCGCGCGCCGGGTCATCGCGGCTGCCGGCTACGGGCCCTACTTCACCCACCGGCTCGGTCACGGCCTCGGGATGGACGGCCATGAGCCTCCGTACCTGGTCGAGGGGAACGACCAGGCCATAGAACCGGGCATGACGTTCACCATCGAGCCGGGGATCTATCTGCCGGGCGAGTGGGGCGTGCGCCTGGAAGACGATTTCCTGGTGACGGAGTCCGGACTGGAAGCGCTTTCGACGCGGGTCGCGACGCTCTGACGATGAGGTTTCAGGTCCGAACCGAGTTGGCGCCCGAGGACGTCCTTCAGAGGGCCGCCGAGTTCTACCGGCAAAAGGCGAACCTCAAGGAGACGGATCGCTCGGACGACACCGTCACGTTCGACGGCCGCATCGGAAGAGTGACCGTCCGCGCGCATCGTCACTACAGCTACACCGTGGTCGAAGCGGAGACCGACCGAGGCGTCGGCCTGGACATCACCGACATGACGCTCCGGTTCCTCTATTCGATCCCGCACCTATAGGCATCCATGCCCGAGACCGTGCGCATTCGCTGCGTCATGCCCGACCGGTGGCTCGAAGCGCATTTGGAAGTCCCCACCACGACCCGGGTCGGCGAGCTCAAGCGCCAGTGCCTGGAGGCGCTCCTGAAGACGCGCGACGTCGATCCGCAGGCGTACTACGTGGAGCACCTGGAGAGGGAGGTGAGCGACGAGTCGGTCACGCTGCGGGAGCTCGGAGTCCGCGACCGCGGGGCGATCTCGATCCGCCCATACGACCTCAATCACCCGCGCCCCTACCGGGGGTAGGAATTCTCGGGCGGCACGGATCCTGCTCCTCCGCCGCACCGGCGCTTCCCGCGGGGCCGTGGCATGGTGAAAGGAGAGACCTTGGTCAGGATCTATCACTTCGTAGGCATGGAACCGTCTCCGAGGGTCCGGGCCGCGCTCGAGCGGAAGGCGCGATCCATTGAGCGGCGCCTCAAGACCTTTCGGCCCGAGTCCGCGCGCTTTGAGGCATTTCTGACCCGGCCCGAGGCGCGGGACTCGCGGTACGAGGCGAGCTTCGTGCTGCGGGTCAAGCGCCATACGTTGAAATCCGGGGCGCAGGTGAGGCGCGATCCTCTCGCCGCGATTCAGGTGGCGAGCGGTGCCCTGGTTCGACAGCTCGAGCGGGTGAAGCACAAGCTGCGGCCTGCCACACACTAACCGAATCCCCTGCCATGACCAGAACGTTCCCGGCGATCGCGACAGGTGTTGCGCTCTCCATCTCACTGAGCGCCTCGCTTCCCCTCGGCGCCCTCCGCGCCCTCCGCGCCCTCCCCGCCCAGCAGAAGCCGGCACCGGCATGGGAAGTGGAGGGGGTCCACGGGCCGACCGACACGATCCGGTTCGAGACCGACGAAGGGACGTGGATGAACGTGGACGTGAGCCCGGACGGGAGATGGATCGTCTTCGACCTGCTGGGCGATCTGTATCGCCTCCCGATCGAGGGCGGCCGCGCCGAGCGGCTCACCCGCGGACCCGCGTTCGATCATCAGCCGCGCTTCCATCCCGACGGCAAGACGATCGCGTTCACGAGCGATCGGAGCGGCACCGACAACATCTGGCTGATCGACGCGAACGGGGAGCGACGCCGGCAGCTTACGACCCTCGCGGACAGCCTCCCCACGAACCCCGCCTGGATGCCCGACGGCGAGTACCTCGTCGTGAAGCGGCACGTCCGTCACACGCGCTCGGCCGGCGGCGGCGAGATCTGGCTCTACCACATCCAGGGCGGGACCGGGGTCCGGCTGACGGAGAAGGAGAGCTTCACCTCGGATCAAAACGAGCCCTACCCCTCCCCGGACGGCCGGTGGGTCTACTACAGCCACTCCGGGCCCTTCGACTACAACCGGGACCCGCACGACGGGATCTTCCAGATCTCGCGGTTCGATCGCCGCACGGGGCGGACCGAGCGCGTGACGCAAACCCGCGGGGGCGCCATCCGGCCCACGCCGTCGCACGACTTGAAGCACCTGGCCTTCCTGCGGCGCGTCGGGCTCAAGACCGTGCTCGTCGTCCGCGATCTCGAGAGCGGCGCGGAGCGCGCGGTCTTCGACGGGCTCGACCGCGACCAGCAGGAGACGTGGACGATCCACGGCGCCTACCAAGCCTATCAGTGGACGCCGGACGACAGGCGGATCGTTATCTCCTTCGGCGGAAAGATCTGGGCCCTCGATGTGGCGACGGGGAAACCGAGCGCCATCCCGTTCACAGCAGAAGTCGAACAGGTGGTCGCGCGCGCGCTCAGGTTCCAGTACCGCGTGGAGGACGACTCGCTCACCGCGCGGATGCTTCGCTGGCCCACCCTATCGCCCGACGGGAGGACGCTCGTCTTTCAGGCGGTGGGCCACCTCTGGAAGATGCGGATGCCCGACGGCCGGCCGGAGCGCGTGACGAGCGCGGCGGCCTTCGAGTTCGCGCCCAGCTTCTCGCCGGACGGGCAACGGCTCACGTACGTCAGCTGGGACGAGGACGAGGGGGGCCACGTCTGGAAGGTCGCGATCTCGGGTCGGCGCGCACGGCCGGTGCGGCTCACCAGCATTCCGGACCAGTACACGAACCCCGCGTTCTCGCCCGACGGCCAATGGGTGGCCTTCGTCCAGGGGAGCGGCGTCGTGAACCGCGGGCGCGATCTCGACGAGGAGATGTTCCTCAACATCCGGTACGTGAGCGCCGACGGCGGCCCCGTGCAACACGTCACCGAGACGCCGAACCGGGGCGCCAACCGCCGGATGCCGAGGCTCCGCTGGGACGCCGAGGGGGCGCGTATCCTCTTCCAGGAGAACGAGGGCGACACGACGTTCCTCTCCTCCGTGAAGCTCGACGGCACCGACCGCCGGCGGCTCGTGCGAAACCAGCCGGCGGAGGAGATCGTCCCCTCCCCCGACGGCCACTGGATCGCGTTCAAGGAGCTGCACAACATCCACGTGGCTCCCCTCCCGCTCGCCGGCGGCGCTCCGGTCAAGATCGGGTCGAAGAGCAAGGAGCTGCCCGTGAGGCAGCTGTCGCGATACGGCGGCGACTGGATCGACTGGAGGCCCGATTCGAAGGCCGTGACGTGGGTGCTCGGGCCCGCGCTCTACCACCAGGCCTTGAGCGACGCCTACGCAGCCCGCGATACGGCCGCCCCGCCCGACACGATCGACGACGGCTGGGTGCGCGAGAACGCCCTCGTCCGGGCGGAGATCACGGAGATCGCCCTGCGGGTGCCCAAGGCGAAGCCCTCGGGTACGCTCGTCCTCCGCGGCGCGCGCGTGATCACGATGCGCGGCGACCAGGTGATCGAGAACGGCGAGATCGTCGTCCGGGACAACCGGATCGCGGAGATCCGGCGCGCGGAGACCGCGGCGCCTCTGCCGCCGGGGGCGCGCGTCATCGACGTCT
>JACQVD010000030.1 GCA_016209945.1 Gemmatimonadota bacterium | reverse complement strand
GAGCCGCGCTGTTCGTGTTCCTGTTCCTCTATCGCCGCTTCCGACGGCGCGCCGTCGAACGCTCGTGCGCTCTGCTCGCTGCCGCCGCGATCGTGTTCGGCCTCCTCGCCGCCATTCCGGGACTGATTCACACCACTGCCGAGTCGAGTTCAGATCGGTATGCGCCTTGTCTTCACCTGAAAGACGATGCTGCTCTTCCGGTCGGAGGAGCACATCGACCACTGGTGCAGCGATTGGCAGATGCCGCGGGGCGCCACGCTTTCTCTGGAGACCGCGTGGCGACTTGCGAAGGCTTGGTATGGGCCCGACAGACGCGAACCTTCCTGGCGCCGGCGGACGCTCGAGGACGCGGAGGCGCTGTTTGCCGAGCTTGGCTTGGTCTCTCCGTTCTGGAGCCTGCGGTGACGGCGGTTTCGTGCCCCGACTGAGGTGGCTCCCCTCGGTGCTGGTCGAGGGCGCCTATCCTAGGTGGAGTCGCTGCGCTCGATGCCATCGAGGGCGAGCGCGAGCGTCGCCTCCAGGAGACTCGTGGCCGCGGCGCCGTTCCGGTCGAGCACCTGCTCCATGGCCGCGCCGATCCGGGCGTCCACCGCCGCGAGGATCTCCGCCGCCTCCGGCACCGCTCCCTCCGTGAGGAGATAGCTGTAGGTGCACGCCGTCCCCGCGCTGCCGATGATGTCCGGGATGATGGAGAACCGGCGGTCGGCGTCCTGCTGGACCGCGCTGGCGCCGAGCGCTTCCTCTCGAAAGGGAGAGTTGGCGCCGCAGGCGATGACCGAGACCCCGGCCGCGTCCAGTTGCGCAAGCCGGTCGCGATCGATGCAGTTGGACAGGGCGGCGGCCACCAAGATGTCGGCCTTCAGATTTGAGAATCGGGAGCCCGCAGCGCCGCGCGTGCACCGCCCGTCCTCCGGGAGAAGCCGCCCGATGCGCCGCGCGATCAAATCCTCCACCGCTTCCGCGTCCAGCCCTGCGGCATCTACGAGCGTCTTCTCGGCGTCCGAGATCACGACGATGCGCGCGCCCGCCCGGGCGAGCTCCAGAGCGGCGCTGGCACCCACGGCTCCGAACCCTTCCACGATCACGCGGGCGCCCTCCAGATTGAGACCGCGTCGTCGGTAGAAGCGGGCTACCGCTCGCGCTAGCCCGTATCCCGCCGCCACGTCGCAGACCGTGAGCCGCACCCCCGGGACCCCGATCCCATGCGGCAGGGGGGCCACGACGCCGGCCTCGAGTGCCTGGCTCATGCGCTCCAGCGCCTCGGGGCCCGCCCGCACGTGCCCGCGGAGCATCCCCTCCTGGGGCAGCCGCAGCCCGGCGGCGCGGCAGTAGGGGATCACTTCCCGGGCCTCGTCCACGTTCAGGTCGCCGCCCGTGGCGTAGCACTCCCGCAGGTACTGGGCCGCGTACCGGAACCAGCGCGTAAGCACCTCGGGCTTTCGGGGATCACGGGGATCGAAGTCGATCCCGGCCTTCGCTCCACCGATGGGCGGCCCGGAGAAGACGAACTTGAGCTCCATCGTCTTCGCCAGGTAGACGAGCTCTTCCGGCGTGAGGCCCGCTCGCATCCGGGTGCCGCCGCCCGCGGCACCGCCGCGCAGCGAGTTCATGACGAGCCACCCGCGGGCGCCCGTCTCCGCGTCCGTCCAGGAGAAGATTCGGTGCGGGGGCGTGCGCAGGTAGGCGCCGTAGCGCGCCCAGGCGTCAGCCGGCGGCGGCACGGTCGCTTCCCCTACCGCTCCTGCCGCTCCTGCTGCTCCTCCCCCGCGGCCCCCGCGGCTCGCCCCCGGCGTCGCTCGCGTGCACGGGCTCCACGAAGACGTCCATGACGCCGCCGCAGATCGCCGGGCTCCAGGAGAGCGCGTCCTCCGTCAGGTCCACGCGGACGACTCGCGGCGTCCCTGAGCGCATGACCTCCTGCGCGGCTTCCAGCACCTCCGCCTCGCCGCAGCCGCCCCCGATGGTGCCCACCGCACGGCCTTCTCCGTCGATCAGCATCTTGCTCCCCACACGGCGCGGCGTGGAACCCTTTACCCGCACCACGGTCGCGAGGGCGAGCGGCTGGAGGCGGCGCGCCGTTTCTAGGAGGGCCAGGTACAGGTCACGATCGTCCATGATGGCCTCGCTCCTGCTTCCGCTTCACCCGGCCGAGCAGATCCTCGCGTTCGGCGAGCATGGCGCCGCTACCGCCGCGCCGGTGCTGGATGAGCTCGCCGGCGATCGAGACAGCGATCTCCTGCGGCGTCTCCGCGCCGATGTCGAGCCCGATCGGCGCGCGCAGAGTCTCGAGCTGCCCGGGATCGATCCCGTCGCGCAGGAGAGCCTCGAATACCGCGCGCACGCGCCGTCGGCTGCCGATCATCCCCACATAGGCCGGCCGGAGCCCCGCGTTCAGCAGATGGCGGAGGCAGTCGTAGTCGTACTTGTGGGCCCGGGTCACGAGGACGATGTACGTGTCCGCTCCTACGGGCACGGCGCGGAAGGGGTCATCGGGGTTCATCACGATGACCCGCGCCGCCTCCGGGAAGCGCTCGTCGCGGGCGAATTCTTGGCGGTCGTCCAGGACCGTCACGCGGAAGCCGATCATGGCGGCGATCCGGCAGAGCGGCTGTGCGATGTGGCCCGCGCCCACGATGATGAGGTCCGGGCGCGGCACGTGCGACTCGACGTAGAGCTCCCAGACGTCCCCGCCGACGGTCACCGGGTGCAGCTCCCGCTCACCTGTCTCGAGGCATTCGCGCGCCAGCTCCTGCGCGCGCTCTTCCAGTTCCGGGATACCGAGGTGGCCGATCGCGGACCCTAGGGTTACCAGGAGCCGCCGGCCCAGGGGCTCGCTCGACGGCCCGCTCACGATCGTCACCACAGCTGCGCGTTCGGCCCGGTCGAGCGCTGCCACGATCTCCCGCGCGGCCTCCGCTACGCTGAGCACCGGGGCGCGGGTGCCGCTCACGGCTCGGCTCGCAGGTGTCGGCGGTACTCTTCCGGCGTGTCGAGGTCGATGAGCACCCCGCGGTCCGGCACCGTCACCTTCTGGACTTCGCCCTCGTGGGCGTACACGACCGACCGTGCGCCCTCCGGGCCCCGGCTGGTGAGGAGCTCGGGGAAGAGGCCGGACGCGAAGAGCACGGGATGTCCCCCCTCGCCTTCGCACACCGGGACGACGATCGCGGCACGGCGCGCACGGAAGGCGGCGATCAGCGCGGCCACGGTCTCCGCCTCGACCAGCGGGTGGTCCACGGGATGAACGACGGCGGCCTCGACGCCCTGGCCGAGCGCCCGCAGACCCGCTCGCAGGGAATCAATCTGCTCTCCCTCGGCGCCGCCGGTCCACGCCACGCGCGCGGCGACGGACTCGGCCTCCTCTCCGATCGCTCCCGCGCCGGGCGGACACACCACGATGACCTCGGCGCAGCCGCCCGCTTTCAGCGCGCGGATCACCCGCTCGAGAAATGTCACGCCCTCGATCTCGAGGAGGGCCTTGGGCCGGCCCATGCGCTCGGACCGGCCGCCCGCGAGAACGATCCCGGCGATCACGCGTGCAAGATGCGCGTGGGACTGGGTGCTCGTCAAAACCCGCCTCAACACGCGCCTTGACGGCCCGTGCGGTGATGGGATAGGATGGAAATGTGGTACCGCCGGGGCCCCGCTGGCCCGTGTATCGTCGTCCGGTGGTGCCGAAGGCCGGGCGCGATCGGCGCGGCCAGGGAACCGGGGAGGCTGCCTCTTGATCGATGTCGTCACGCTCAGCGTGAACGGGGACACCCGCGAGGTCGGGGTCCCGAGTCACTACACCCTCCTCGAAGCGCTGCGCTACATCCTCGGCTACACGGGGTCCAAGCAGGGCTGCGACAAAGGCGACTGCGGCGCGTGCACCGTGCTCCTCGACGGCGTAGCGACCCTCTCCTGTATCCTCCCGGTCCACGAGGCCGTGGGCCACGAGGTGACGACCGTCGAAGGGCTCGCCGGGCCGGACGGCGCGCATCCGCTTCAGGACGCGTTCGATCTCTGCGGTGCCGCACAGTGCGGGTTCTGCACGCCCGGCATCCTCGCGTCGGCGGCGGGCCTCCTGCGGCAGACCACGACCCCGACCCGCGAGGAGATCAAGCTCGCGCTCTCGGGCAACCTCTGCCGCTGCACGGGCTACACGAAGATCTACGACGCGGTCGAGCTCGCCGCGCAGGCGATGCGCGAGCGCCGCAGGCCGGCGGAGCTGGTGGCGCGATGAAGCTCGAGGAATTCAGGGACAGGCAGAAAGAGCGCGCCGCGAGCGAGGACGATCTACGGCAGGCGCTCGAGCGGGAGCTCCGGGTGATCGGCCAGCGCCTGCGGCGGACCGACGCGCTCGGCAAGTGCACCGGGCGCGCCGTCTACGCCGACGACATCGTGCTCCCGGGCATGCTCCACGGGAAGATCCTCCGCAGCCCCTACCCGCACGCCCGCATCACGTCGATCGACACCTCCAAGGCCCTCGCCCTGGACGGCGTCCACGCTGTGATCGCCGGCCGGGACATGCCGGTCGCCTACGGCATCATCCCCTGGACCCGCGACGAGTACCCGCTGTGCGTGGACAAGGTGCGCTACGTGGGCGACGGCGTCGCCGCGGTCGCCGCGATCGACGAGGACACGGCGAACCGTGCCCTCGACCTCATCGAAGTCGAGTACGAGATCCTCCCGCACACCCTCGATCCGGAGGAGGCGCTCGCACACCCGGAGAACCCGATCCACGAGCCGCGGAAGCCCGGCGAAAACGGCAATCTGCACAAGCACGTGCACCTGGAATTCGGCGACGTGGACGGGCTCCTCTCCGACTCCGATGTGGTGATCGAAGGCGAGTACTACTTTGAGGGGACCACGCATACGCCGATCGAGCCCCATTGCGCTGTCGGGTACTACGACCCGTCGGGGAAGCTCATCGT
>JACQVD010000024.1 GCA_016209945.1 Gemmatimonadota bacterium | reverse complement strand
GAGCCGGTCCGAGGCAAGGCGCGGCCGGGCGAGCGGGCCGGTCCGGCCGGCCCGCGGCTCGGGGGAACCTTCGGCGCCGCCTGGGGTTTTCAAGAGTAGCGGGCCGGAGCAATTGACCTCCCCGTCCCCACTCTCTACCTTACCCTCTGGCTGGAAAGACGGGGCGCTCCGGCCCCACAGTGGGAGGTGTCATGGGCTTGGCTCCGAACCGTTGGACTCGGCGGGTTTGCCGGCGGCTCTGCTGCTGCGCGTGCTGCTGCGGCTGTTGTGCGCCGCGCCGCGGTCGTCCTGGCGGGCAGGCCCTACGCTTATAGACGGAGTTCTCGGGGCGAGCCCCGACGCTGTGACGGCCGCGGCGAAAACGCCGCGGCCGTTCTGTTTTCGGAGGTCAGATGGCGAAGCCCAAGCCGGCACGAGGCCGCAGCGAGCTTCTTATAGACCAGCAGGCGCGTGGGCCCGCATGGGGACGCGCGGCGCCGATTCAGGCGGCGGGCGCAAGGCCAGGGGCACGCCCACGGGACGGGGGAGACCTCCTCGATCTCATCGGCAACACGCCGCTCCTGCGGATCCGGCTGCCGGAGCTTCCCGAGAGCGTCGAGCTCTGGGCCAAGGGGGAGTGGTTCAGTCCCGGTGGCTCGGTGAAGGACCGCGCGGCGAAGTGGATCGTCCTCGCCGCCGAGGCGGAGGGCTGGCTACCGTCGAAGCGCCTCCTGGACGCCTCCTCGGGGAACACCGCGATCGCGTACGCGATGCTGGGTGCGGCCCGCGGCTTCGGCGTCACGGTCTGCCTTCCGGCCAACGCCAGCCGCGAGCGCAAACTCCTGCTCGCCGCCTACGGGGCCGAGGTCATCGAGACGAGCGCCCTGGAGGGCTCGGACGGCGCGATCCTAGAGGCCCGGCGACGTCACGCGGAGCGGCCGGACCTGTATTATTACGCGGATCAGTACAACAATCCGGCGAACCCGAGGGCGCACTACGAATCCACGGGACCGGAGATCTGGGAAGAGACCCAAGGGCGCGTGACACACTTCGTCGCCGGCCTCGGCACGACGGGTACCTTCACGGGTGCGGGACGGCGACTGCGGGGGCTCAGCCCCGGCATCGAGCTCATCGCGGTGGAGCCCGACTCGGGGTTCCACGCCATCGAGGGCTTGAAGCATCTCCCGAGCGCCGTCGTCCCAGGGATCTACGACCCGGACCTCGCAACGCGGACCGTGAGGGTCCGGACGGAGGACGCGTACGCGATGGCGCGGCGGATCGCGCGCGAGCTCGGGCTCCTCGTGGGACCCTCGTCGGGCGCGGCCGCCTGGGCCGCGGCGGAGGTCGGGAAGCGCCTGAGAAGCGGGGTCGTGGTGACGATCTTCCCGGACGGAGGCGACCGCTATCTCAGCACGGGCCTCTGGGAAGCGAAACGACCGCGATGAAGACCCTGATCCTCCCGGTACGGCTCCTCGAGGAGATCCTCCAGCACGTCGAGCGGACGTACCCGTCCGAGGGCTGCGGCGCGCTCGTGGGAAACCTGTCGGACGACGGGCGCCGGCGCTCGTTGCGCGCCGTCCCGCTTCCGAACGCCGCCGTCGAGAACCTGCGACGCCGCTACCGGATTGCCCCGGAGGATCTCATCCGCATCCAAAAATCGGCGCGAGCGGACGGTCTCGAGGTGCTCGGCTACTACCACTCGCACCCGGATGCCGAGCCGCTTCCCTCGGAGCACGATCGTGAGACCGCCTGGCCGTGGTACGTGTATCTCATCGTTCGGGTCGCCCGCGGCCGGGCCGGCGGGCTTTCGGCGTGGCAGTTGCGAGACGACCGTTCTACTTTTGATCCCGTTGCTCTGGAACTGGTGGAGAGCGAACCATGAGCGTTCGAGTCTTCGTCCCCACACCGCTTCGCCCGTACGTCAACGGGCAGGACCACGTGGAGTTGCCCGCGCGCACGGTGGGCGAGGCGCTGTCGGCGCTCGTCGCGCAGTACGAGAAGCTCCGCCCGCACCTCTTCGCCGAGGACGGGCAGCTGCGCTCGTTCGTGAACGTCTACGTGAACGACGAGGACATCCGGTATCTGAAGCGTGAGGAGACGACGGTGCGGCCCGGCGACAGCATCTCGATCATCCCGTCGATCGCCGGAGGAGCCGCGGGCGGTTCGGGCGGCTCGGGCGGCGGCCTGCACCCCGGCGGATCGGTGGGGGCACCGGGGAGCGCTCATCCCGAGGGCGCGACCGCGACGCTCGACATCGCGCCCTCGCTCCGCTTCGCTCGGAACTGGGAGGAGGTGACGCTCTCGCCCGAGGAGATCCGGCGATACAGCCGCCACCTCATCATGCCCGAGGTGGGGATGGAGGGGCAGAAGAAGCTCAAGGCGGCGCGCGTGTTGCTCCTCGGCGCGGGCGGCCTCGGCTCGCCGCTCGGGCTCGTGGATTTCGATGTCGTGGAGTTCTCGAACCTCCAGCGCCAGATCCTTCACGGGACGAAGGATGTCGGCCGCGGGAAGCTCGAGTCGGCGCGCGAGCGGATTTTGGACGTGAACCCGGGCGTTGAGGTCGAGCTGCACGGGGCGCGCCTCACGTCGGCGAACGCGCTCGAGATCCTGCGCGACTACGACATCATCGTAGACGGGACCGACAACTTCCCCACGCGCTACCTCGTGAACGACGCGTGCATCCTGCTCGGGAAGCCGAACGTCTACGGCTCGATCTTCCGGTTCGAGGGCCAGGCGTCGGTCTTCTACGCCGCCGAGGGCCCGTGCTACCGCTGTCTCTACCCCGAGCCGCCGCCGCCCGGTCTCGTCCCCTCGTGCGCGGAAGGCGGCGTGCTGGGTGTCTTGCCGGGGCTCATCGGAGCGATCCAGACGAACGAGACGATCAAGCTCATCCTCGGGCAGGGCCGGCCGCTCATCGGGCGGCTCTTGCTCGTGGACGCGCTGAAGATGCGCTTCCGCGAGGTGCGGCTCCGCAAGGACCCGGCGTGCCCCGTCTGCGGGGAGCGGCCCACGATCCGCGAGCTCATCGACTACGAGGCGTTCTGCGGCCTCCCGCAGGCGGAGGAGCAGGCGCGGGCCGAGGCCGGCGCCGTCCCCGAGATCGACGTGCACGAGTTCCGACGTTGGGTCGATGAGGGCCGCCCGATCAGGGTGATCGACGTGCGCGAGCCCTACGAGTGGGACATCGCGCACCTGGATTTCGCGCGCCTCATCCCGCTCGGGCAGCTCCCCGAACACCTGCGCGAGCTCGACAGCGCCCAAGAGTACGTCGTGCACTGCCGCACCGGCGGCAGGAGCGCCAAGGCGGCGGCGCTCCTCCGCGACGCGGGCTTCCGCAAGGTCTGGAACCTGAGGGGCGGGATCAAAGCCTGGGCGGAGGAGATCGACCCCAGCCTGCCGACGTACTAGGCGACATCGCCGGGCCTCACTTCCAGCGGGGAACGTGAACCTCCAGAGCACGCCGCGGCGCGGGAGCGTCGTCGCGGGATTCACCGCGGTCTACCTCGTCTGGGGCTCCACGTACCTCGCCATTCGATACGCCATCGAGACGCTCCCGCCGCTCATGATGGCGGGCACGCGATTCCTCGTCGCGGGGACGATCCTGTACGCATGGGTTCGGCTGCGGCGCGGCCAACGGCCGGATCGGGGCCACTGGCTCCCGGCGACGGTCGTCGGTGGGCTGCTCCTCCTCGGCGGCAACGGCGCGCTCTCGTGGTCGGAGCAGCGGGTTCCCTCGGGGCTCGCGGCGCTGATCGTCGCCAGCGTGCCGATCTGGATGGTTCTGCTGGACGCGCTGGCGCCGCACGGCGCGCGGCCGCGGCGCGGTGTCATCGCGGGCCTCGTCCTCGGGTTCGGGGGACTCGTGATGCTCGTTGGCCCGGGCCGGCTCGCGGGCGGCGGCCGGGTGGACCTCATCGGGGCGGGGGTGCTCCTGACAGGATCGATCTCGTGGGCGCTGGGCTCGCTCTACTCCCGTAGCGCGCGCCTCCCCACCTCTCCGCTCCTCGCCACGGCGATGGAGATGCTGGCCGGTGGCGTGCTCCTTCTATCGGTGGGCGCGCTGACCGGTGAAGCATGGCGTGTGGACCTCTCGGCGGTCTCGCCACGTTCGATCTTGGCCCTCGGCTATTTGGTCGCCTTTGGGTCCCTCGTGGGCTTCACGACCTACATCTGGCTGCTGCGCGTAAGCACGCCGGCGCGCGTCTCCACATACGCCTACGTGAACCCCCTGGTGGCGCTCTTTCTCGGCTGGGCGCTCGCCGGCGAGGCTCTTACCGGGCGGACGCTCATCGCCGCGGCGACGATCCTCGGGGCCGTGGCGCTCATCACGACCTCGGGGATGAGAATGCCGGCCCTTGAACGCGAGCATCCGGCACCCATCGAGCCCACCTGACGTCGATCGCTGGAATCTCGGCCGGCGCTGCCTAAACTTGTGCCCTCGGATGACCGGGTGATCTCCGGGAACCCTGTACGAAGGGCTTGGGACGAACATGGAGAGACAAAACATCGCGTCCGGCACGCCCTGGGAGCCCATCGTCGGGTACTCGCGCGCGGTCCGCGTTGGGCCTTTCGTTCACGTCGCGGGAACGACGGCCACCGACGCGGCGGGAAAGATCGTGGGCCCGGGCGACGCGCATGCGCAGGCGGTCCAGGCGCTGCGCAACATCGAGAGGGCGCTCCGCGCGGCGGGCGCGAGCCTGAGGGAGGTCGTGCGAACGCGGGTGTACGTGACGAACATCGACGACTGGGAAAAGGTGGGCCGGGCCCACGGCGAGTTCTTCCGCGACATCCGGCCGGCGAGCACGATGGTCGAGGTGCGGCGGCTCGTCGCGCCGGAGATGCTCGTCGAGATCGAAGCGGATGCGGTGATCGGCGAGCCGGGGGCCTGACGGGTGGCCGGGCCCGCGAGCGCTTTCTTCTCCGGCCGGCCGCTCGTCTTCGCCCACCGCGGCGCGTCCGCCTACGCGCCCGAGAACAGCCTCGCGGCGCTGCGGCAGGCCCTCGATATGGGCGCGCACGGCCTGGAAGTGGACGTCCGGGTGACGCGCGACGGCGTTCCGGTCGTCTTCCACGACGCGCGCCTCGAGCGACTCACGGACGGCCGGGGCTACGTCCGGCACGTCACGTACGGTGAACTCTCTGCCCTCGCGCTAGGATACCTGTGGACGCCGGACGGCGGTCGCAGCTTTCCGTTCCGCGATCAGGGGCTTCGGATCCTGAGCCTGGAAGACCTTCTGACCACCTTCCCGTCCACGCGAGTGGTGCTCCATTTCAAGAGCGCGGCGGCGGCCCGGGCGGCGCGGCGACAGGTGGAGGCGCTGGGCGCGGCCGAGCGGGTGCTCGCGTCCGCCGAATGGAGCTGGCGGCTTCTCCCGTTCCGCGGCTACCAGGGCCCGAGGTCCGCGACGACGGAGGAGGTCGCCCGCTTCCTGCTCGGCGCGCGCCTCGGCTTTCCCCCGAGGCCCGGGCGGCCGTTCCTGGTACCCGAGCGGCGCGGCCGGCTCCGGATCCTGAGCCCTCGCTTCATCGCGCGCGCCCACGCGGCCGGCCGGACCGTCGTCGCGTGGGTGATCAACGAACGCACGGACATGGCTCGACTGCTCGCCTGGGGGGTGGACGGGATCATGAGCGATCGGCCCGACCTGGCGGTCGAGGTGATTCGTGCGTCGGCAACCGGAGGAAGAAGATGATGCGGGTTGCTCGGCTTCTCGCGCCGGTGCTCTGTCTTGTCGGCGTGTCGCACGCACCGAGATCTCTCCTTGCCACAGGGAGCGGAATCATGGGACAGGAATCTGCGGCGCAGCGGCCGCGGGCCCGCGACATCGGCGTGCCGCCCGGCATCCTTCCACCAGGCACTTTGAACGCCATCACGGACGTGCCCGGAGTTCGCGTCGGGCACGTGACCGTGTGGGAAGGAGAGTCGGTGCGCACGGGCGTTACGGCGATCCTCCCCCACGGCGGAAACCTGTTCCGTGAAAAAGTCCCCGCCGCGATCTTCATCGGGAACGGGTTCGGCAAGCTCACGGGCTACACGCAGGTGCGGGAGCTCGGCGAGATCGAGACTCCGATCCTGCTCACGTGCACACTCTGTGTGCCGCGCGCGGCGGACGCCCTCATCGACACCATGCTGGGCCTTCCCGGGAATGAAAACGTGCAGTCGATCAACCCGGTCGTCGGCGAGACGAACGACGGGTTCCTGAACGACATCCGCTCCCGGCCGATCCGGCCTGAAGACGTGCGCCGCGCCATCGAGAGCGCCCGCGAAGGGCCGGTGGAGGAAGGGTCGGTGGGCGCGGGGACGGGAACGGTGGCGTTCGGTTGGAAGGGCGGGATCGGGACGAGCTCGCGCAGGCTGCCCGAGAGGCTCGGTGGCTACACCGTGGGCGTCCTCGTGCAGTCGAACTTCGGCGGCGTGCTTCAGATCCTGGGGGCGCCCGTTGGCCGCGAGCTGGGGCGCCACTTCCTGAAGGACGTGATCGGAGCGGCCGAGGGCGGAGCGCCCGACGCGGAGTACGGCTCCATCATGATCGTCGTGGCGACCGACGCGCCGTTGAGCCCCCGGAACCTCGAGCGGCTGGCCGCGCGCGCGATGCTCGGGCTCGCGCGCACGGGTTCGCCGAGCACCAACGGGAGCGGCGACTACGTGATCGCCTTCAGCACGTCACCCGAGCTTCGCCGGCTCGCGGACGACGACCGGCCAGTGCGCACCATCCCGGATCTCCGGAACGATGCGCTGTCACCGCTCTTCCAGGCCGTGGTGGAGGCGACCGAGGAGGCGATCTACAACTCGCTCTTCAAGGCGACGACGGTGCGCGGGTACCAGGGGCACGTCGCGGAGGCGCTCCCGCTACCGCAAACGCTAGGGATCCTCAGGCGACACGGCGTGCCCGTGCGCGAATGGCGCGAGCGTTAGGGACCGGCTAGCTTCTGCAGCGCCTCCCACCTCGAGGACGCCATGCCACGCAAAGAGAAGCCCGAACCCGAACACCGAACAGAGGAAGCCCCTCAAGAACGGCGCTGGAACCTCGAGCTGCGCACGAGGCTCGACGAGCTCATGGAGATCGCCCGAGACCTGAGCCGCCACGCCCCCGGCATGACGGAGACGGAGCTCCGGGCGCAGCTCGACCGGATCGAGTGGCTGGCGGAAGAGATCTGGCGCGCCGCGGTCTACGGGCCGATCGAGAAACGGCTTTAGTATGATGTGAACGCGGACATGCGGCCTGGATAGCTTAAGCGTTCACGTGGCCTGCCGAGTAGCGGTCAGCCTTTCGGCGGCGATCTGCTCAACGGCAGCTACGAGTTGCTCCCAGGTTTCCACGTATTGAAGTCGCCCTTCCACGTTTAAAGATCGTTCGTTCCAGGGGTGCTTGTAAATGAGCACGGGCGTTCCGTTGCCCACCACCTCCAGCGCCTCGGCCAATGAATCCTCTATGAAGAGGTCAAGAGCCTCCACTTTGGCAACCTTTTGAAGGAAGAGGGCGAAAATGATCTTATCGTACGCCACATTATATTGCCGCAAAACCGCTTCCGTTCGCTTTCGCAGAGTTTGGGGCCGACTAGTAAGTAGTTCAACGACATGCCCTTGTTGACGGAGTCGCCGTAGTCCCTCGACAGCTCCCGAGTACGGTTTGATCAGCTCGGATTCCAAGGTCTCTTCAATTAGGCGCTCGAGCGTTTTCGAGCCAACACCCAGAACCTGCCCTAGATCGTGACAGACGATGTCCTCATAGCGGATCGCATACCCGTAGCGCTCGCGGCAAGTGGTGCAGAAAGCCGTAACAAAGTCCAAGACCACCCCGTCGATGTCGATGCCTAGCCTCATCGTGCTAGAGATTGTTTGCGTGTCCCGTCGTCGGCGAACATGGCCCGGTCACATGCCCGGCGCGGCGGGTACCGTGGCGCGCGTCGCAATTAGGAGCAAGCCAGACAGGAGAACCGCGATCAGGAGGTAGAATAGATCGAGCTTATGCCGCGCCTTTATAGCAGCCTCGGGGTCCGTTCCGCGAACCTGGATCCGGCTAAACTCAGTAATTGCCTCGCCCAAATCGAGATACGGCATCTCCTGCCTCGTAGCCCTCTCGATTTCAAGAGCCTTTGTCACGGCCTCTACCAGGAGCATGTGGTAGTACCATCGATCTAGAGCATAGAACGCGAGCCAGCCAACCAGGCCCGCGACAAGAATGAGACTGGCTAGCCCATATCTGTTTCCAAGCTTCGATCAGCTCTCGCCGCGTATCCACGTTCTGCAACAAAACGCGGTAACTATCCCCACGCGGTCGGGTAGGCTGTTGCCTCAAAGCCACACCCAGGAATTTGGCTACGAGCCCGCCTGCCACTCCCCAGGCCACCGAGGCACCCCACCCTCCGAACAATGCTCTGTTTTCAGAATGCCTCCGACGAGGGCCCCGCTGCTGCCTCATAGGCCCGCGGGACGTCCTACACTCCCACTCGGAGAAGTCCCGCGCCCGCCGGCACCTCCCACCCCTCCGGGAGCGCCACCTGCCACACGCCCGTGATCTCCGGGACGGCCGCCAATTCTTCGATCGTCTCGCGTTCGACACGGCCATCCACAGCGATCGCGGCGAGGGCGTCGCCGCCCGCGGCGAGGCGCGCCTGGTGATATTCGGCGATGTTCACGCCCGCCGCCCCAAGGATCGAGCCGACCCTCCCGATGACGCCGGGCACATCGCGGTTCTTCAGGATGAGGATCGTCCCCTCGGGCACGATGTCCACGTGGTACTCGTTGATCCGCACCACTCTGGGATGCTGACCCTCGCCGAGTAACGCACCAGCGACGTGCACGCTCGCGTCGGCGGTCTCGAGATTCAGCTCCAATAGATCACGATACGCGGCACGTGCGGCGGAGCGCGACCAGGTCACGACGAGCCCGCGCTCGACGGCGACCGCCATCGCGTTCACGATGTTCAATGGGCCCTCGACCACGTCGGCAAGGAGTCCCTGGGTCGCGGCGGCGGCGAGCGGCGTCAGCGCGTCCTCGCGGCCGCCGCTGTAGCGCACCTCCAGCGCCCTGTATCCCGACCGGGTGAGGCCGCCGAGAATCCTCGCCAGCCGGTTCGCGAGATCCACGAGGGGCGCGATCTCGGCGAGCGCGCGCCCGGCGAGGCCCGGCGCGTTGACCGCGGTCCGCAGGTCGCCGCTGAGGAGCGCGTCGCGCACCGCGCGGCAGATCTCGATCCCCACACTGCGCTGCGCCTCTTCGGTGGCCGCGCCCAGGTGCGGGGTGACGATCACGTTCTCCAGCCCGAAAAGCGGATGGTCCGGCGGAGGGGGCTCCCTCTCGAAGACATCGAGCGCGGCGCCGGCGATCCTCTTCGCGCGCAGCGCCTCCGCGAGCGCCGCCTCGTCCACGATCCCGCCCCGCGCCACGTTCAGGAGATAGGCCGTGCCCTTCATGCGGGCGAGTTCCTGCGCGCCGATCAGCCCGCGGGTCTCCGCCGTGAGCGGGGCGTGGACCGACACGACATCCGACTCTTCCAGAAGGTCGGGGAGCGTGACGAGCTCGACGCCCGCCTCGCGCGCCCTGTCGGGGTGCAGGTAGGGATCGTACGCGATCACGCGCATCCCGAACGCCCGCGCCCGGCGCGCCACCTCGGACCCGATTCGCCCGCACCCGACCAGGCCCAGCGTCTTCCCGTACAGCTCGACGCCCTGGAGCTCGACCGCCCGCCAGCCGCCCTGCCGGGCGGCGCGGTCGGCGCGCAGAACGTGGCGCGCGAGGGCGAGAAGGAGCGCCATCGTGAGCTCGGCCGCCGAGAGCGCGTTCCCCGCCGGCGCGTTCAACACGACGATGCCGAGCCGCGTCGCGCGATCCACATCGATGTTGTCCACGCCGATCCCCGCGCGTCCGATCACACGCAGCCGGCGCGCGCGATCTAGAACCTCGGCCGTCACATGTGTCCGGCTCCGCACGATCAACGCGTCGTACACGCCCACCAGCGACAGGAGCTCGTCCTGCGCGACCCCGCTCCGGTCGTCCACGTCGAGCCGCGGCTCGTCCCGCAGGATCGCGAGCCCCTCCTCGGCGATCGCATCCGCGAGAAGAATCCGGTAGCGCTCCAGCACGCTCATGCCCTCAAGACCCCTTCGAGCGCGCACAAGACGGCACCCAGCTCTGCCACGGTGTGGTCGCCCATGTGCCCGATCCGGATCGAGGTCTCCTTCAACTTGCCGTAGCCGGTCGCGATCGTGAAGCCCTGGGCCTTCATCCGCTCGTTGACCTGCGGGCCCCGGAGCCCGGCCGGCAACGTGATGCACGTCACGGTCGGCGAGCGCCGGCCCGGCGGCGCCAGGATGTCCAGGTCGAGCCCCAGGCGATCGCGCGCGCTCGCCACCCATTCAGCCGTGCTCTCCGCCATCGCCCGGTGCCGCGCCCAGCGGCTCTCGATCCCCTCGGCCTCGATCCTCTCAAGCTGTGCATCGAGCGCGAAGAGCAGCGAGATGGCCGGCGTGTTGATCGTCTGCCGGTCCTTCGCGGACTCCTCGAAGCCGAGAAAATCGAAGTAGATGCCGCGACCCGGGACATCACCGGCACGCACGAGCACGCGCTCGGACGCGACGCCGAACGCGAGCCCGGGCGGCAGCGCCAGCGCCTTCTGCGCGCCCGCGAGGACGAAGTCGAGGCCCCACGCGTCCGTCTCGATGGGCGCCCCGGCGAGCGAGCTCACCGCGTCCACGAGAACCAGCGTGTCGGGGCTCACCTCGTGGATCGCCTGCGCGATCTCAGCCACGGGATTGAGCGCTCCGGTCGATGTCTCCGAGTGCACGACCGTCACGGCGTCATACCCCCTCCCCTTCACCGCGCCGGCGACCTGGTCCGGCTCGTGGGTGCGCCCCCAGAACACTTCAAGCGCGACCGCTTCCTTGCCGCACGCGAGTGCGATCCGCTGGAAGCGCTCCGCGAAGGCACCGTTTGTGAGGCAGAGCACGCGCCGCCGCACACAGTTGCGGATGGCCGCCTCCATGAGGCCCGTCGCCGAGGAGGTGGAGATCCACACGGGCCGCCGCGTGCGAAAGATCATGGAGAGCCGGGGACCTAGGCGCTCCATGAGCGCCACCATCTCCTTGCCGCGGTGCCCGATGAGGGGGCGGGTCATCGCCTCGAGAACTTCCGGGCGCACTTCCGTAGGGCCAGGGAGGAAGAACTTCCCGAACGACGTCTTGGAGGCTGTCACCATCTCCGGCCGGCGGCCGAGCGTCGGCTGCGCGTTGAACCTCCGTTGAGAGTTGGCCCTAGGGTACCCCCGGGTCCGGGGCACCGCAAGGCTCTGCCGTTTCGGCGCCCGCGCGCTTCCGCAAGGCGCCAAAGGACAAACGGGACCGGAGCCCGGGCGAACGGAACCCGAAAGATGACGCCCCGGAACCAGCGGGGTACATTATCCGGACCCGGGACAGGCCCTTCCACGTCCCTGTCCGGGCTCACCTGTGGAGAGGAAGCAGTCGGCAGGCCATGACGAACGAACGCCCCCTACGAAAGCCCCGCGCTCTCGCGCCCGGCGATCTCATCGCGATCGCAGCACCCGCGAACGCGATGTCCAGCAGCAAGATCCGCTATGCCACCCGCTGGCTCGAAGGACACGGCTTCCGCGTCCGGGTGTCGCCCGAGGTGGAGCGCGCGCGCTGGTTCACGACCCCCGACGACCGGGTCCGGGCTGGGAACCTCATGAAGCTCGCGGAGGATCCCGAGGTCGCGGCGATCCTCTGCGCCAAGGGCGGCTACGGCACGGTTCGTATCCTGCCGTTCCTGGAGCCCGGGCCCTTCCGTGAACGCGCTCCGCTCGTCATGGGGTGCAGCGATGTCACGCAGCTCCTGGTCTGGCTGCTCGTACGTGCGAATCTGGTGACGGTGCACGGCCCGATGGCCCGGAGCCTGGAGCCCGCGATGAACCCCGAGACGGGTGAATCGATCCTGAAGGCGCTGACGTGCTCGGAACCCTGGGGCCACGTGGGCGCAGGCTACTGCCGCGTGCTCGTCGAGGGGAAGGCGCGCGGGCCGCTCATCGGTGGGAACGCTTCCATGCTCGCGCAAACGTTGGGAACCCCGTACCAGGTACCGGCGCAGGGTTGCATCCTCTTCCTCGAGGACGCGTTCGGCGACGAGGAGGACATCGAGCACGCGATCTTCCACCTGAAGACGGCCGGTGTCCTCGATCAGGCCGCGGGTTTCGTCCTGGGCGAGCTCTCCGACAAGGAGGACGATGCCGAGGAGCTGGAGCAGGTCTTCCTCGACCTCGTGGGCAGAGATCGGCCGGTGATCGTCGGGATGCCGTCGGGTCACAGCGACCCGAATCTGGCGCTGCCCATCGGGATAGAGGCGGAGATCGATACGAGCGCGGCACCGATGCCGAAGGCCGTGGAGGCGCCGCTTCAGCCGGCGCGGGTGCGAGAGGTTGCGAGCGGCCAAGCCGTCGGGGCAGGCGAGAGCGCTCCCGAGGCGGAGCCGGCGGGCGCCGAGAGTGGCGTCGCGGTCGCCACCGCCAGCGGCGCCGCGTAGCGCACCACTCCGCACAGTTCGCCGGACCTCCCAACTTGCGAGCCTTTGCGGCCCGGAGTAGGCTGCACCGTGTAGGCCGAACGAAACTGCACAAACTGCACGCGCGAGGGCTCTCGCGTGGTGAATCCGGGGCCCGCGCGCGTCCCCAGCCTTCCCGTCCCTCTCCTTCGCGACGCCGTGGCCCGACAGGTCGCGCGCGCTTCCCTGCGGAGCGCCGCGCGGGAAATGGGAATAAGCCCGAACGGCCTGCGGAACTTCCTGAACGGCGCCACCCCGCGAGCGCGCACCCGTGCGAAGCTGGAGCGCTGGCTCGGCAAGAGGAGCGCAAGAGCGCCCAAGCCGAACGTGGGCCACCTGGTCCGCCTCATCGGGGAGATCGGCGCCGACCTCTCGCCGGCCGAGGTCGCGGCCCTGGCCCGCCAGATCGCCGCGCTCCTTGAGGCTGCCTACGAGTCCCGCCGCATCCCGCCGCCCTCCTGGGTTCGAGAGCTCGCCGGCTATTACGTCCCCTCCCCCCGGGATCGGCAGTAGCCACGCCGCCTTGTCGTCGCCT
>JACQVD010000028.1 GCA_016209945.1 Gemmatimonadota bacterium | reverse complement strand
CGGCTGGGCGCGCTCCACGAGCTCTATGAGGAGGCCGCCCGTCGTCGCCGGATCCAGAAACGCGATCCGACGGCCGCCGGCGCCCGTCCGGGGAGCCGGCGCCAACGGTTGCATGCCCTGGGCCCGGCAGCGGGCCAGGGCTTCCGCCAGGTCGGGAACCTCGAGCGTTATATGATGTAGGCCCGGGCCGCGGCGGCCGAGGAACCGGCCGACGGGTGTGTCCGGGCCGGTCGGCTCAAGGAGCTCGATGCGGGTGCCGCCGGCGTCGAAGAACGCGATCTCGACGCCTTCGCTCGCCACATGCTCACGACTCACAGGGCTGCGATCCAGCAGTGCGGTGTAGAGGGGGATCGCGGCGTCGAGGTTCGGCACCGCGATCGCGACGTGGTCGAGTTTCACGCTGTGCATGGGTGCCTGTCCGGGTTCGAGGCTTGCTCCACGGGCCGGCGGAAGCGACGTTGAAGATAGGAGGCAGCGAAGCCTTCACCAGAAGCGAGGAGAAGCGGGGGAAGAAGATGACGATCGAGACGGCGCATCCGGTCGAGGTCACGGATCAGGACTTCGGGGACGTGGTGGAGTCTGCCCAGGGGCTCGCCATGGTGGACTTCTGGGCGGTGTGGTGTGGCCCGTGCCGCATCGTGGCGCCGATCGTGGAGCATCTGGCGCGGCAGTATGCGGGGAGGATGAAGGTGGCGAAGCTGGACGTGGACGCGAACCCGCGGACCGCGCAGCGGTTTAACATCCGATCTATCCCCAGCATCCTCTTCTTCAAGGACGGGAAGGTCGTGGACACCGTGATCGGGGCGGTCCCGAAGCCGTACTTGGAGAAGAAGATCGAAGAGCATCTGTGAGGCTCGCGGCGCTCGGAGCCTTCTCGCATCCCGGTGGTTGAGCGCCCGGCGCTCTACCTCGTCAGCACGCCCATCGGTCACCTCGGCGATCTCACGTACCGGGCGGCGGAGGTGTTGAGGGAGGTGGACGTCATCTACGCCGAGGACACGCGGCGCACCCGCATCCTGCTCAGGCAGTACGGGATCGAGACCCGTTGCGTCTCCTACCGCGAGCACAACGAGGCCGTCCGAGCGGAAGAGGCGCGCGCGCTGTGGTCGGAGGGCCAGTCGCTCGCGCTCGTGGCGGACGCGGGCACGCCCCTCGTTTCCGACCCGGGGTTGCGGCTCGTGCGCGCAGCGATCGAGTCTCGTGTCGCGGTCGTTCCGATCCCCGGGCCGTCGGCCGTGCTGGCCGCGCTGGTGGCGTCGGGCCTCGAGGCGGAGCCGTTCACGTACCTGGGGTTCCTCCCGCGCGCGGGCCCAGCCCGCCGGCGCGTCCTGGAAACGATCCGTGGGCTCCAGCACACCGGGGTGCTCTTCGAGTCGCCGCAGCGTCTCCTGCGAACGCTCTCCGATCTCACCGCGACCCTGGGGCCCGATCGCACGGTGGTCGTGGCACGTGAGCTCACGAAGATCCACGAGGAGTTCTTTCGAGGGCGTCTGGCCGAAGCGGTGGCGCACTTCGGCGGGGCCACCGTGCGCGGCGAGGTGGTCGTGTGCGTGGAGGGTGCCAGGGCGGGCGCGCCCACGGCGGTGGAGCAGGCGCGCGCCCGGGCGGCCGCGCTGGCACGGTCGGGCGCGTCAACCCGGGAGATCGCGCGCGCTCTCCAGAAGGAGATGGCCCTCGACCGGAACCGCGCGTATGCGCTCGCCTTGGAGGTGAGACGACGGAGACGCGGGTCTTCTCCCGCATAGCGCCCTGTGCGCTCGCGCTCTCGCTCGCCGCCACGACGGGCGCGGCAGCACAGGGCGCGCAACCCGTGGGCCCGCGCCTCGCGATCGCACGGCTCCATTACGGCGGCGGTGGGGACTGGTATGCGAATCCATCCTCGCTCCCGAACCTCCTGAAGGCCATCCGGGAGCGAACGGGTCTCCCTGCGGCCGAGCGCGAGGTCACCGTGACGCCGCTCAGCCCGGACCTCTACGACTACCCGTACCTGTACATGACGGGCCACGGGAACGTTCACTTCACGGACGAGGAGCTGGAGGCTCTGCGCCGTTACCTTGTCGCCGGCGGCTTTCTCCACGGGGATGACAACTACGGGATGGACGAATCGTTCCGACGCGAGATGAGGCGGCTCTTCCCTGACAAGGCGCTCGTGCCGATCCCCGCCGACCATCCCGTGTACCACATCCTGTACGACTTCGCCGGCGGGCTGCCCAAGGTGCACGAGCACGACGGCCTTCCGGCCCAGGGGCTCGGGATCTTTCACGAGGGGCGCCTGGTCGTGTTCTACAGCTACCAGTCCGATCTCGGTGACGGCTGGGAGGATCCGGAGGTGCACGGCGATCCGCCCGAGATCCGCGAGGCGGCGCTGCGCATGGGTGTGAACCTGTTCCTGTTCGCGCTGAGCCAGCCGTTGCACCCATGACGGGGTCCGCAGGACATCGCGTTGACCGGACGGTCGGGAAGGTCCGCTCGGCCTACCGGCGGCGCCTAGTCGCGTTCGCGCTTGCCGCGGCGCTCGTGCTGGGGCTCGCGGTGGTGGCGGCGACGTGGGTCCTGGCCGGCTCCGGTGCGTGGAGGCGGCCGACGCCGGCGCCGCTCGTGTTGCTCCTCTTGGCGTGCGCGTCCTGGATCTACCTGGCGGCGTGGGCCCTGCGGAGATACCGTGCGTTCGATCTTCTGGCGGCCGCGCGCGCTGTGGAAGGCGCGGGCGGCGTCGCGGAGGGCGATGTTCGGGCTGCGGTCGAGCTCGCGAGCCCGAGCCCCGGTGAGTCGGCATCGCTGGCGGGGCGTCACCGCTGGCGCATCTCGGAGATCCTGGGCCGAAGGTCGCCGTCAGAAGCTTTATTGGATGTGCAGGTTCTGCGTCGGCTCGGCGCGCTCGTGTGGGTCGCAACGGGCGCGCTCGCGGCAATCGCGGGCGTGCTCACGGTCGAGGCTCTGACGGCGCGGGATTCACTGGGCCGAGCGATCCACGGCCTCGCACGTCCCCTGGCGTACCTGGAACCGGTTCCGCTGCCGGCGCCACGCCTCGTCGTCGCCGCGCGGGAGGTACGCCGCGGGTCAGATCTGGCGGTGCTCGTCGAGGCCGAGGGGAGAGACTCGGTCGCGCTCCGCTGGCGGCCCCACGCTGACGTGCCGGCCACTCGCTGGCTCCGGCTCGCGGCCGGGCGCGGCTCCGGTGTCGTTCCGCGCGTCGAGGTCCGAACGCTGGTGTGGGTGGAGACGCCGGACGGCGCGCGCGCCGGGCCTCTTGAGATCATCCCGCTCGACCCCTTTCTCGTGTCCGAGCTGACCCTTGAGCTTCGACCGCCGCGGTACACGCGGCGGCCTTCCGAAGCGCTCGTTCCGCCGTTTGAGCGCCTCACGGTTCCGGAGGGGACCGGGGTGGCGATTCGTGGCCGGGCGAACCGCGCGCTGTCGGAGGCCCGGCTGGAAGGGCTTGCAGGCGCGCCCGGCTATTCGCTTTCGATCTACGGCGATCGCTTCACGGGGAGGTTCACGGCGCGGTCGGGACGCTGGGCATGGGCGCTAAGGGGCCCGCGGTCGGAGGAGGTTGAGCTTCCGCCCGACACGCTGGTTCTCGAAGTCGTACGGGACAGCGCGCCCGCCGTCGCGGTGCTCTATCCGGGCGTGGACACGACGATGAGCGCGGAGATGGTGCAGCCACTCGTCATCGACGTGCGCGACGACTATGGGATCGCACGCGTTGAGCTCGTGTCGTGGCGGGTCTCGACGTGGGGCGAGAGGCATCCGCCGCTGGTCGAGCCGCTGGCGCCCGCGGTCGAGATGGAGCAACGGGTCGTGCTGGAGCCGCTTCTCGATGCGCGGGAGCGCGGGTTGTTCCCGGGCGACACGCTGCGCTACTTCGTGCGCGCGTGGGACAATGCGCCCGATCCGCACGAGGGGCGCAGCCGCGAGTACGTTCTGCGGCTCCCGACACTCTTCGAGCTCCGGGAGGGGACGCGGGTCGAGATCGCGCAGGCGCTGAAAGCTGCCCGGGGCCTCGCGGAGGCCGTGCGGCGGCAGGCGCGGGAGGCGCGCGCCGTGGAACGCGCGATTCGCGTCGAGCAGGGGGCGCGGGGGGCGCAGCGGGCGCGAGCAGACGCCGGTAGCCCCACGCCGGTGGACTTCGAGGCGACGCAGGCGGCGCGCGAGGCCCTCGAGGAAGGCGAGCGGGTCGCCAGGCGGCTCGAGGAGGTACAGCGGGCGCTCGAAGAGGTGCAGCGCGCGGTCGAGCGGGCAGGCCTCAGCGATCCCGCGTTGAGGGAACGGTTCGAGGAGCTGAGGGCATTGTACGAGAAAGTGCTGACGCCCGAGCTCGAAGCGCGGCTCGAAGAGTTGCGCCGCGCCCTCGAATCGCTCGACCGGTCAGCGCTCGCGGAAGCGGTGCGCCGGCTCGCTGAGACGACGGTGGATCTGCGCGACCAGGTGGAGCGAAGCATCCGCTTGTTGGAGCGCGTGGCGCTGGAGCAGGAGCTCAAGGCACTCGCCGCGGAGGCGAAAGAGCTGGCGCGCACGCAGGAGGAGCTCGCCGAGGTCGCGCGGGAGCGCGCCGCGCGACTCGACGAACGGCTCGAGCGGGCTGTGACGGGCGCGGATTCGCTGGCGCGCCGCGTGGCGGAGTTCGCCGAGCGGCTTGAGGGAACCGGCGAGGCGAGGGCTGCGCAGGGCGCGGAGGCCGCGCAAGAAAAGCTCGCGGCATCGGCGGACGCGTCGCGCCGCAGTCGCGCCGCCCTCCCGCTCGAGCCGCGCCGGGCGACGGAGGGTCTCCGTCGGGCCGCGCAGGCGGCGCGCGAAGCCGCGGAGCAGCTCGAGACGGCGCGCTCGCAGATGGCGGCGGCCTGGCGGCGAACCGTGGAGGAGGCGCTCGCCCGTGCGCAGCGGGAGGCGCTGGAGCTCGCGCAGCGGGAGTCGGAGACCGAGGAGAACCTGCGGAGCCGCAGCGAGCGCGAGGCGGCGCGCTCACAGGTCGCAGCGATTCAGAGCGGCGTGAGGGCGCTGGCCGAGGCGCTGGCCCGGGCGTCCGACGGGACGCTCCTCCTGGATCCGTCTATCGATTCCGCGCTTCGGCGCGCTGACGCAGCGATGCGCGAGCTCCTGGAGACGGTCGGGCAGACGCTGGCGCTGCCGGGCTCGCGACCGCAGGCGACGGACAACGCGCTCGAGGCGCTGAACGAATTGGCCTTGGCGCTGATGCAGAACAGGGCGATGCTCGCGGCCGGCGGGTCCGGAACGGGGTTCGAGGAGGCGCTTCAGCGGCTCGCGGAGCTCGCGCAGCAGCAAGGACAGCTCGGCCAGGCGTCGGAGGGGCTCCTCCCCCTGGCCCTCCCCATCGATCTTCTCGTGCAGCGCCTTCGGCAGCTGGCGGAAGAGCAGCGGGCGATCGGCGCGGAGCTCGAGCGACTTGATCGTGAACTCGGAGGAAGGGGCGAGGTCCTGGG
Source organism: Gemmatimonadota bacterium (assembly GCA_016209945.1). GTDB lineage: Bacteria > Gemmatimonadota > Gemmatimonadetes > Palauibacterales > KS3-K002 > JACQVD01. Next base: position 6,014 of record JACQVD010000028.1, on the reverse strand, counting down.
CCGGGTCGATCAGCTGGGGGAGGAGGCGAGGGACATCGCCGGAGAACTCGAGCGCGGCCGCCTGACGCCGGAGCTCGTCGAGCGGCAGCGCGAGCTCTTCCGGCGCCTCCTGGATGCGGGGCGGTCGCTGGAGCGGGATGAGGATGTCGAGCGGGAACGGAAAGCCGAGCGCCCGCGCGAGGTTCGCGCGTACGAGGCTCCGCCACTGCCGGCGTCCGTTCTTCAGGGCCCGAAGTACCCGCGGCCGGCCCAGGAAGCGCTGCACGTCTATCCGATGGCGTACCGGCGCCTCATCCTCGAGTACTTCGATGCTTTGAACCGTGGAAATGGCTCGACGCCGCCCGCGAACCGCTAGTCTGGCGGGGTGCGCCCTCTGGCTCGGCCTCGCGCTGCCGGTCTTCGCGGCCGCGCAGACGCCCTTCCACGAGCGCCAGCGCGTCCTGGAGGCGGAAGCTCGCGAGCGCGCGGGCGACCTGGCAGGCGCCCAGCGTATCCTTCAAGAAGTCCTCACCGCACGGCCCGCGGACCTGAGCGCGATTCTCATGCTGGAGCGCGTAAGCCGGAGTGCCGGCGATCTCGAATCCGTGCTGCCCTGGATCGAGCGCGCGCTCGCCGCCGCCCCGGAGCAGGCCGTCCTGCGCCAGGTGCATCTCCGCATCCTCGGAGATTTGGGGCGGACACGTGAAGTCGGGCTCGCAGGTGCAGAGTGGATCCGCAGCGCTCCCCGGGAGCTGTCGCCGTACCGCGAGTTCGCGCTCGCGCTCGCGCGGATCGGCGCGCGCGACTCGGCGCTGGCCATCCTCGAGCGTGGCCGCCGCGCGGCCGGAGGGCCGCCCGCGCTGGCCGCCGAGCTCGCGGACCTGCACGCGGTGCAGGGTCGCTGGGCTCTTGCGGCCGGCGAATGGATGCGCGTTGCGCGTCAGGGCCCCGCGTTTAAGGCGCTCCTGATCGAGAAGCTCAGGCTTCACGCGAGCACGGCGGCTCCCGGGATCCGGCTTCTCGTGGATTCCCTCTGGCGACCGGGCGCGCCGCCCGAACTCGGAGCGCTGGCGGCGGTCGCCGCCACCTATGCGGGCGACGAGATGCGCGCCCGCCAAATCGCGGCCGAGGTCCTGGCGCTCGTCGATTCGCGCGCCCGGCGTGAGCTTGCCGAGAGTCTGGCCCAGGCGGCTCGCGAGGCCGGGCGCCCGGGGCTCGCCTCGTGGTCCTACGAGCAGCTCCTGGACGCGGTGCCCGCCGCGGAATGGGTTCCGCTGGCGCTGCCGATCGCGCAGTTCCACCTGAGCCGCGGGGATACGGTCGCGGCCACAGCCGTTCTTCAGAGGACGGTGGATCGCGCTCCGCCCGGCAGCCCGACGCACCGTTCCGCGTCGGCGTTGCTGCTGGAGGTGCGGGCCGCGCGGGGTGAGGGCGCGGAGGCCCGGGCGCTTCTCGAGGAGTACGCGCGCCGCCACCCGAAGGATGCGTCGCTGCCTCGGCTTGCCGCCGTGGTCGCCGCCGCTCACCTGCGCGCCGGTGATCGGCGCGGCGCGGAGAAGATTCTCGAGCGGTTCCTGTCCGCGGAGCCGAGCGACGCCAAGGCATTGGGTCTCCTGGCCGCGGTGCGCGGGCGCATCGCGCTCTACGAGGGGAAGTGGGACGAGGCGCGCGATGCGCTCCGTCTCGCGGCCAGCGCGCTCACGGGCGTGACCCGGACGGAAGCGATCGAGCTGGTGAGCCTTCTCGAGGCCTGCACGCCAAACGAGTGCAGGGCGCTGGCCGCTGCGCTCCGAGCGATCGAGGCGGGCGAGGTGGCGGAAGGCGCCGCGCGGGTTCTCGTGCTGCCGAAGGAGGAGAGCGGCGCGCGGCCGGGCCTCCTACTCTGGGCCGCACGCCACGCGCAGGCTGCGAGACTCCCTCTGGCCGCGCCGCTCCTCGAAGCCGCTCTCCGCGACCACCCGCAGGCCGCGGAGGCGCCCGCCGCGCTTCTGGGCCTGGCGGAGATGGCGGCGGCCGAGCCCGGCGGCATGGCTCGCGCGCAGGCCATGCTGGAGCGGCTCATTCTCGAGTATCCAGGCAGCGCGCTCGTCCCGCTCGCGCGCCGTCGGCTGGAGGAGCTGCGCACGAGGGTGCCCAGCTCGTGAGGACGGCCCTCCTCACCGTGGCACTCGCCCTTGGGCTCGCCCGTGCGTCCGCGGCGCAGGACCTGCTCGTCCCGATGGACGCAACCCAGTCGAACCATCTGAGAGCCTACGGTCTGGCATACTGGGTCTTGAAGCAGGACGGGTCCGCGGAGTGGCTGCTCAATTACCGCTCCGGATCGTTTCTCCTGCCCGACGCTCCCGAGATCCGCCGTGAGGCGGCGCTCCGAGGGGTGCGCGTGGAGCCCGTGAGCGGCGACGGGCTCGCCGCGATCCGTGCAGAGATCGAGCGGTCGAACATGGAATCGGTGCTGCTCGAGAAGGCGCCGAGGATCGCCGTGTACACGCCGCCCAACTCCTCACCCTGGGACGATGCCGTGACGCTCGCGCTCCGGTACGCGGGGATCGAGTACGAGGACTTGTGGGATGGCGAGGTCTTGAAGGGCGAGCTTCCGCGTTTCGACTGGCTGCACCTGCACCACGAGGACTTTACGGGGCAGTACTCGAAGTTCTACCTCACGTACGCCGGCGCGCCCTGGCTGGCCGACGAGGTCGCCCGGAATCGGGACATGGCGCAGACGTTCGGGTTCGAGAACGTGCCGGCGCTCAAGAAGGCCGTCGCGGCGAAGATCCGGGAGTACGTGGAAGGCGGAGGCTTCCTCTTCGCCATGTGCACGGCGACGGAGACCCTGGACCTGGCCCTGGCGGCCGCCGGAGCGGACATCGCCGCCGCCTTCGCCGACGGCGACCCGATGGATCCCGGGGCGTCGGCGAAACTCGATTGGAGCCGCTCGCTGGCGTTTCAGGGCGCCGAGCTCGTGGAGAACCCCGCCGTCAGCGCGTTCAGCGACATCGACGGCCACCAGGTGAACACGCCCTGGCGGCAGCCGCTGGGCGCGTTCCAGCTGTTCGACTTCAGCGCGAAGATCGATCCCGTGCCCGCCATGCTCACGCAGAGCCACGAGTCGGTGATCGAGGACTTCTACGGGATCACGACGAGTTTCCGCCGCGAGCGCCTGAAGCCGTCGGTGCTGGTGCTGGCGGAGGAGCCGGCCGCCCCGTGGGTGAAGTACATCCACGGGAACTTCGGGAAGGGGACGTGGACGTTCCTCGGCGGCCACGATCCCGAGGACCCGCAGCATGTGGTCGGCGATCCGCCGACGGATCTGGATCTGCATCCCCACTCGCCCGGGTACCGGCTGATCCTCAACAACGTTCTCTTCCCGGCGGCAAAAAAGAAGCAGCTCAGGACGTGAGCCTGGCTCCGGGCCCGCGCGCTTGATAGGTTCCGCGCGGATCGAGACGTGCCCGGGAGCCGACCGGAGGATACAGTGCCGACACTGTCCCGCGCGTTCCAGACGCTGCCGCCGTACCCGCTGGCGGATCTGCCGGGCCTAAAACGCGAGCTTCGGGCGAAGGGACTGGACATCATCGATCTCGGCGCCGGCGATGCCGACCTGCCGCCGCCGCCGCAGGCGGTGAAGGCGCTGCGCGAGGCCGCGGGCCGTGCGGAGATGAGCCGGTACGCGTTCCAGCTGGGGCTCCCGGCGTTCCGCGAAGCGGTCGCCGAGTGGATGGATCTCCGCTTCGGCGTTCCGGTGGATCCGTACACGGAAGTTCTTCCGTTGATCGGGTCGAAGGAGGGCCTGGCGCACATCCCGTTCGCGTACCTCGATCCCGGGGACGTGGCGATCGTGCCGGATCCCGGCTACCCGCCGTACTTCGGCGGCCCGCACCTCGCCTGCGCCGACCTCGTGGCGATCCCGCTGCGGCGCGCGAAAAATTTCCTGCTCGACCTGGAAGAGATCCCGCGGGAGAAGCTCTCGCGCGCGAAGCTCCTCTACCTCAACTATCCGAACAATCCCACGGCGGCGACGGCACCCGATGACTACCTGCGCCGGGTGATCGCCTTCTGCCGCGAGCACGACATCCTCTGCCTGTACGACAACGCCTACTCGGAGCTCGCGTACGACGGCTACACGCCGCCGAGCATCCTTCAGTTCGAGGGCGCGCGGGATGGTACGATCGAGTTCTTCTCGCTGTCCAAGACGTACAACATGACGGGCTGGCGCATCGGGTTCGCGGTCGGGAACCGATCGGCCATCGGCGCGCTTACCCGGCTGAAGACCTTTATGGACAACGGCCTCTTCCTCGGCGCGCAGGCCGCGGGTGTCGCGACGCTCCGGGCGTGGCGCGAGTTCGTGCCGAGGAACGTCGCGGTGTTCCAAGAACGGCGCGACGCGGCCGTCGAGGCGCTCTCGGCGGCGGGCTTCGAGGTCACGGTGCCCAAAGCCACGATGTACCTCTGGATCCCGATTCCCGGAGGGGAGGGGTCCTACGACTTCTGCCGGCGCATCCTCCTGGAGACCGGGGTTGCCCTCTTTCCGGGTGCCGCGATGGGGAAGGGCGGTGATGGGTTCTTCCGGGTCGCGCTGACCGTGTCTGCCGATCGTCTGCGGGAGGCCGCCGCACGGGTGGGAAATGCGGTGGCTGCCACCTCCTCGGGCGGACGGGGTAGGAACGGCTGATGAGTCCTCCGGAGACGCTCGCGCCCGAGCGGCCGGCGCCAGCGCTGCCGGCGCGGCCTGCGGAGCCACAGCGGCCGGGCGCCGTCTGGCGCCTGGGTGTGGCGGAGCGCGAGCGCCGCTGGCGCAGGGCGGTCGCCCTGGGCGTTGTCGGCGCCGTCCTGCTGCACCTTCTCGTCCTGCGAGCCTCGCCGCTCTTCATTCGTTTCGCGGAGTGGGTCGAGGGGATCCCGTACGCGGCTCCGCCTCCTCCGCCCGCTGAGGGCATCCGGGTGCTGGTTCTCCGGGAGCTGCGGGAGCGGGACGCAGCGCCGCCGCGAGTCGAGGAACGCAGGCCGGAGCCGGTCGCGGAAACCGAGCGCTCGCCGTCGCCGGCCGCCGCCGAGCCCGCCCGGGCGCCGCGCGCAGCGGAATTGCTGCGGCCCAGAGTCGGCGACTGGCGCCTCATTGTGCCGCCGCCTCTGCCGCTGCGGGCGCGTAGCCTCACGCCTGCGGAGCGCACAGCTCTCCTGAACGAGCGGCTGCACGACAGGCTCGCGGCGGCGAACGACAGCGCGGCCGCCGCGGCTCGGCGGGAGGCCGCCGCGCTCGACTGGACGGTGGGCGAGGAAGGCAACAGGTGGGGCGTCTCGCCGGGGAGGATCCACCTGGGCGAACTGACGCTGCCGCTCCCGTTCGGGCTGGGGGCCGACCCCGCGACGGCGCGCGAGCAGGCCGAGCGCGCGCAGCAGTACGACGAGATCCTGCGCCAGGCGGGCCAGGCGGGGATCGATGAGACGTTCGAAGACCGCGTGAAGGCGATCCGCCAGCGCCGCGAGGCGGAGCGCAAGAAGAAAGACGAGAAGACTCCGGCCGATACCACGCAGAAGAAGCCCTCCTGAATTGCCGCCTCCTGGAAGCGCGGATAAGTTGGTGGCGCGCTTCGGCATGGAAAGAAATCCCGTTGGTTCCGATCTCCGAGGGACGCTCCTGGCGGCCCTCGTGGGCGTCGTGGCCGGGTTTGCGGCCGGCGTCGCGATCGCGCGCGTGCTAGCGCGGCGTGAGGCCGAGAGGATGCAGGAGTCGCAGGACCCGGAGGCGGTGGCGGGCGCCGTGCTCGCCGCGCTCGGTTCCGATGGCGCCCTAGCGGACCGGGCGATCCGGGTCGTGGCCCTGGCGCCCGGGATCGTCGAGCTCGCTGGGACTGTGGCCTCGCGAGCGGAGGCGGTTCGCGCCGCGCAGCTGGCACGCGAGGTCCCGGGTGTGCGGACGATCCTCAACCGGCTCGTGGCGCCGGAAGAGCTCGTGCCCGCGGACGAGTTTCGGGCGCGCGTGGGTTATCGGGAGCACGCGCCGTACGGAGAACGGGGCGACGGGGGCGAGAGGGGCG
>JACQVD010000003.1 GCA_016209945.1 Gemmatimonadota bacterium | reverse complement strand
TGTCGATCGAAGGCCTGTGTGCGCTGGCCGGCGTGAGCCGGGCGACGTACTACCGGCAGTGGCACGCGGCGGCGCCTCGGGTCGAGGAGACCGCGCGACGGCTGGACAGTGAACCACAAGCGCGTGCTGCGCCTGATGCGCACCGACAATCTCCTGTGCCGGCGCCGCCGGGCGTTCGTACCTGCGACGACGGACTCGCGGCATCACTGGCGCGTAGTCCCGAACCTGGCCCGGGGCATGGAGCTGACCGGGCTCGATCAGCTCTGGGTCGCCGACATCACCTACGTGCGGCTGCTCGAGGAATTCGCCTTCTTGGCGATCGTGCTCGATGCCTTCAGCCGGCGCGTGATCGGCTGGGCCTTCGAGGTCCACTCGTCGGTCTCCTCCTCGCGACGGGACTTGGCCCGCGCATGAGTCGTGTGTACCGCCCGGGCCGTCAACGGAACGTCAAGGCGGGCGTCAAAAACGGCGTCAACGGACGCTCGCTCATCACGCCGTCCTCGCCAATGGCCCGGGACCGGGCGGGTCTGCCAGCCGGCGGCTTCGGCGAGATGGGCATGCAGTTCTGGCTGGAACAGGCGGAAGCGGACTAGAATCACTCTTGATGGAGCCCTGGAGTGCCCCGCGCTGGCTCCGAGATCTCCACGTCGTCGCGGCGGAGGCCCGGCCATCTTGCGCGACGTCCCCGGAGGACCGGCTCCGGCTTGTGTTCGAGTTGATGAGCTTCGCCCTCGCCCGCTTGCACGAACAGGCTGAGCGGCGCGGCTGTACGGTCGAGGAGCTCCTCAGGATCTCCGATCGGGCCGTTGACCGTCTACGTGCCCGTGCCTGATCCGCCTTCGCCGTCACCCCGCCGGTTCCACGACGTTCTGGTTCGATTCGCAGAGCTTCTCGAGGCTCGCGGCATTGCTTACATGATCGTCGGAGCCGTCGCCGTGGGCGTGTGGGGTCGCCCGCGGGCGACCGCGGATATCGACGTTACCGTGTTCGTCGATGCCGCCGGCCTCGACGGAATCGTTCTGGCCGCCGAGCCTCTCGGGCTCGACCTCGACCGGCAATGGCAGGAATGGAACCCCTTGCGACGGGGGGCCCAGGTGCGCTTGACGGCCGCCGATGTCGTCGTGGACGCGATGCGGCCCCGAGACAGCCACGAGGAGGGGGCCATTCACCGCCGGCGCGCCCTCGCCATCGAGACACGCCAATTGTGGTTCGTGGCCCCGGATGACCTGATCCTGATGAAGCTCAAGGCCGGTCGGCCCCGCGACTTCGAGGACGCCGTCGGTGTGCTGGTGCTCCAGCGGGAGATCCTGGACGAGCCCTACATGACCGATTGGGCCCGGCGGCTGGGGATACTTGACGAGCTGGCCTATGTGCTGCGCGAGAGCGGCCGACCATGACCTCATGTGTATCCACTCGGCGACATTGCTCACGTCGGCAACGCCCGTTAGAGTGAAGGCGTGACGGGGCCGCTGCCGACGCCCAAGCACTGGAAACGGCTCGAGTACGAGCGACTCGTGGACCTCGGCCTCTTCCGAGCTGATCCCGTCGAGCTGATCGGAGGGCAGCTCGTGGTCGCCGAGCCCCAGGGCAGCTACCACGCCACGGCCGTCGGCGCCGCCGATGATGCGCTGAGAGCCGTCCTGCCCGCGAGCTGGATCGTGAGGGCTCAGATGCCGGTCGCGCTCGACGAGGAGTCCGCACCCGAGCCCGATCTGGTCGTCGTGGCGGGAAGCCGCGCCGCCTACCGCGAGGCACATCCGGCCCATCCGGCGCTCGCGATCGAGGTGGCCGACGCGAGCCTCGACTTCGACCGCCAGCACAAGGGCAGTCTCTACGCGCGGGCGGGGATCCGGGACTATTGGATCGTCAATCTCACCGACCGCGTCCTGGAGGTCTACCGCGATCCGGCTCCCGACCCCTCGGCGCCATACGGATGGCGTTACGGCTCGATGCAGACGCTGACGCCTTCGGCCGCCGTCGTTCCCCTGGCGCTCCCGTCCGTCCCAGCTCGCCGTCGCCGGTCTCCTGCCGTAGCGTGCTCGCTGGGCCGGCCCCTGGCCGGGGAACATGCACGTCGTGACGATCACAGCCAAGCGCCAAGCGACCCTTCCGCGTGGCTGGCGCGAGGGCGAGCAGCCAGATGCTCTTGCCTACGCCCCGGACACCGAAGAGGAAGAACCTTCCCTTCGGGACCGTGAGTAGGCGGCGGTAGGGGCGAACTGCCATGACGTCGTCATATTGCCGTGCAAAATGACGGCATCATAGCAAGTCCTCCGTCCGCAGCGTCTGGCCGAGCGCGGCCGCCGCGCCCTCGACCGACGGCGGCGTGAGGTACGGCAGCTCCGCCACCACCCGGACGCCGTGTTCGGCGAGGACCGCGGGATTGCTCGCCGTCTCCGGGCCGTCGACGGCCGTCAGGTGGTTCAGCACCACGCCGAAGACGTCGATCCCCCGCCGCCGCAGCTCGCCCACGGTCAACAGCGTGTGATTGATGGTTCCCAGCGCGGCCCGGGCCACCACCAGGGCCGGCAGCCCGCTGGCCGCGATGAGGTCGGCCACGGTGAAGTACGGCGCACCCGGCGCCAGCGGCACCAGCAACCCGCCCGCGCCTTCAGCGACGACGAACTGCGCCTGCTGACGCGCCCGCAGCACGAGCGCCACCAGCCGGTCGGGGTCGACGCTGACGCCCTCGGCCCGCGCGGCCACCGCCGGCGCCAGCGGCGCCCGCAGCGCGTAGGCCACGATGTCGGCGAGATCGAGGTCGGGCCGCCCGGCCGCCGCCCGCAGAGCCAGCGCGTCGGCGGGGATCGGGCGCCCGGCAGGGTCGACGGCGCAGCCGCTCTCGATCGGCTTCACCACTGCCACCTTCGCCACGCGGCTCACCAGCCGCGCCAGCCCCGCCGCCACCAGCGTCTTGCCGACACCGCTGTCGGTACCGGTGACGAAGATCCCGCCGCTCACGCGCGGGAGCCGGCGCCGGTGACGTCGTCGACGGCCCGGCGGACGGCGTCGACCAGGCGGCCGATCTGCTCGAGCGAGATGGCCAGCGGCGGCATCAGCACCACCACGTCGCCGAGCGGGCGCAGGATGACGCCGTAGTCCCGGCAGCGGTCGGTCACGCGGGCGCCCGTCCGGAGCGCCGCCGGATACGGCCGGCGGTCGGCCCGCCGCTCCACCAGCTCGATACCGACCATGAGCCCACGCTGCCGCACCTCGGCCACGTGGGGGTGGCCGGCCAGCGGGGCCAGCCCCCGCGCCAGCGCGTCGATCTTCGGCGCGAGCCCCTCCAGCACGCCGTCGCGCTCGAAGAGGGCCAGGCTTTCCAGGGCGACCGCGCAGGCCAGCGGGTTGCCGGTGTACGTGTGGCCGTGAAAGAACGTCTTCAGCTCCTCGTGGCGGCCCAGGAACGCCTCGTAGATGCGCTCGGTCGTCAGGGTCGCCGCCAGGGGGAGATAGCCGCCCGTGAGCCCCTTGCCGACGACGAGGAGGTCGGGGCGGACCGCCTCGTGCTCGCAGGCGAACATCCGCCCCGTCCGGCCGAAGCCGGTGGCGACCTCGTCGGCGATGAGCAGCACGTCGTGGGCGGTGCACAGCTCGCGCAGCCGGCGGAGGAAGCCGGGCGGGTGGACGAGGATGCCGCCGGCCGCCTGCACCAGGGGCTCCACGATGAACGCCGCGATCTCGCCGGCGCGCTGCTCGAAGAGCTGCTCCACGGCCTTCAGCGACGCGTCGAGCCCGGCCAGCGCCGGCGTGGGCACCTGATGGGTCGGAAACAAGAGCGGCGCGAACGGCGTGTGGAAGCGCTCGACGCGTCCCACCGCCATGGCGCCGATGGTGTCGCCG
>JACQVD010000021.1 GCA_016209945.1 Gemmatimonadota bacterium | reverse complement strand
TCGGCGAGCTCGCGGGCCGGGACGCGGGCCCACCCGCTCTCGACGATCGCGCGGGCCATCCCGAGGGCGAGGAACATCTCGGAACCGGGGCGCGTGGCGATCCACTCGTCCGCGTTCGCCGCGGTCAGCGAGAGCCGCGGGCCCACGAACACGAACTTCGAGATGTCGCCATCCCGGAACGTGTGGCGCGCCCCGAACCGGCGCGCGTATTCCACCGGAGAGACCCACGTCTCCAGGAACTCGGCGCCGAAGGCGATGACGAAGTCCGCCTCGTCGAGCGCGAAGTCGGGGATCTCCGCCACGCCGAAGCTCAGCCGGTTCGCCTCGAGGAGAGCCTCGGTCCCGAACGCGTCGTAGGCGACGCGCGGCCGTGCGCCCAAGGCACTCAGCCAGGCATCCACGAGGCCGCCGAAGCTCGTGTTCTCGGGCGCGCCGAAGAACGCGATCGCGTTGCCGCGCCCCGCGGCCAAGAGTGCGGCGATTGTCTCCGAGAGGAGCGCCTCCGCCTCGTCCCACGTGAGGGGCTCGAGCGTGCCGGAAGGAGCGCGGCGCAGGGGACCGCGAACCCGATCGGGATTGTAGAGGCCCTGGAGCGCGGCCTGGCCTCGCGCGCACAGCTTCCCCCGGTTCACGGGGTGCTCCGGATTCCCCTCAAGCTTCACCGCGCGGCCCTCGCGCGTCTTCGCGTGGATCCCGCAGCCGGCGGGACACTCGCGGCACACGCTCGCGTAGACCGTGGGGATCCCCGGGACGATCTCCTCAGGCTGAACGAGGTACGGGATGAGCTTGCTCGCCGGCTCCGCCGCGCACCCGAGCGTCGCCGCGCCGACGCCGGTCACGCCGATCACCTTCAGGAACTCGCGCCGCTTCATGGGCTCAGCCACGGGCGTTCTCTATGGCTGCGCTAGTAGTGGCATGCGGCGCAGTCTATGGGCGCGCGTGTGGCGGCGTATTTCATATCGATCACGCGAGGATAGAGCCCCTTCGCCTCGCGGCCCGGCTCCCATGCCTCCGCCCGGGCCAGGGCGACCTGCACGCTTTCGGGAGGCGCGGGCTGCGTGTGGCACTCCAGGCACCAGCCCATGCGAAGAGTCGAGAACTGGTAGATCGCGTCCATCTCCTCGACCGGGCCGTGGCACTCCTGGCATTCCACGGCCGCGCGAACATGGCGGGCGTGGTTGAACTGCACGAACTCGGGTAGGTGGTAGACCCGGGCCCACGGGATCGGTTCGCCGCGCGCGGCGTAGCCCGCAAGCTTCTGGATCTCGGGCTTCTGGGTCTGGACGACGCGGTGGCAGCCCATGCAGGTCTCGACGGATGGGATCGTCGCGGTCTGCGAAACATCCGTGGCCGTGTGGCAGTAGAGGCAGTCCATCTTGTACTGCCCGGCGTGCAACTTATGGCTGAAAGCGATGGGCTGAGCGGGAGCGACGGGCGCTTGGGGCCGGCCGACCCGATAGACTCCGAAGGCAAGGATGAGAACGGCGACGGCTGCACCGGCGGGACCGAGCGCTCGGCGCATGTTCCTCCTTTCCCAAGGGCGCCGAAGGTTACGGGGAGGGGTTGGGAGCGTCAAGGCAGGCGCCCGCTCGACTGGGCTCAGGCGCGTGCCTATGCTCTCGCTCGCCATGGATGCGCGGCCCGCTTACATTGCGAGCATGACGACGGCCCCACCGATGACCGCGGAGGAGCTCGAGCGGCTTTACGTCCCGGGGAAGAAAGTGGAACTCGTGCGAGGGGTGCCCGTCGTACAGGAGCTTCCAGACGCGATCCACAGTGCCACGTCCCTGGAACTCGGCTACCATCTGCTGCATTTCGTCAAGAAACACGGTCTGGGCACGGTGTTCGGTCAGGATTCGGGGTTCAAGATCGCTAGCGACCCTGACACGGTGCGAGGCGCCGACGTCGCGTTCGTGAGTCGAGACCGTATGGCGGCGCCGCCTCCGCGCGGCTACCCCGCGCTCGCGCCTGATCTCGTCGCTGAAGTCCTCTCTCCGGGGGACCGGCCGGGCGAGGTCCTTGAGAAGGTAGGAGAGTGGCTCAAGGCCGGCGCGCGGCTCGTGTGGGTGGTCGATCCCGACCGGCGACAGGTGACGGTCTACCGGCAGGACGGGAGCAGCTCTTTGCTCGGGCCGCGGGATGCGCTCGACGGCGAGGACGTGCTCTCCGGCTTTTCCCTTCCCCTAGTCGAGATTCTGGGGTAGCGCGCTAGAAGGACGGCGTGAACCCCTCGTCGTCCCAGTCCACGAGGTTCACGAGCGGGCCGCGACCCGCCGCCCGGACGACTCCAATCGGCCCCGCGCTCTCACTCACCCAAACGTTCGTGCCCGCCCTGCGATAATGGTGTGTCGTCACCCGGCTCTTCGGCGTCTCAAGCTCCTCCCTCTCGACCCAGATCCAGGTCGCCGGGAAACCTATTAGAGTGTCGCGGACCTCGGGCCGGTGAACGTACACGCTCTTTCGCACACCACCGTCAGGGTCCAGGGTTATCTGCTCGATCATGCGGGCAGGCTCGATCGGCCCGAACGGAAGCAGGAGGCGCTCCACGCGTCGCACCGGAAGACCGACCTCCGCCGCGGACTCGCCGCGTTCGCCGGGCCGGCGACCCGGTGCCGCCTGAGGCGTGTGCGTGGCCTCCGGCGTATCTGCGGGCTCTACGGGCACCCACTCGTCGCGGATCTCGACCCAGAAGCCTCGGTCCTCTTTGGCGACGATGCCGTAGGTGATGCGGCGAACGAGCGCCTGCCCCCGGCGGCGCACGCCGATCTCGTACCGCGCCCAGGCGCCGGGCCTCCATTCCGCGACGCCGGCCGTGCGCGGGTCGATCGCCAGCAGGTCAAGCGTAACGGATTCCTCAGGCTGCCGGGCGAGGACGGGGAGATCCCGTCGCGGCGGCCCCGTGCGCACGCACGCGCCAAGCGCGAGAAGTGCCAGGGCAACGGCTGTGTCGAGTCGCAACCTGCGCACGCCTTGCTCCCTTTCAAAAAACTTCGGAGCGAGCGGCTGAGACTCCGCCCGTTTTTGACGCGAAGTTGATTCCCCACGCTAACGTCGCTCGCCATGGGCGCAACACCTGGCTACATTCCGGCTGTGCTCACGGTCCCTTCGACGCTCATGAGGGCAGAGGACCTCTTGCGCTGGCGCGAGCCCGGCAAGACCGCGGAGCTCATCCGGGGAGTGCTCGTGGTGAGGGAGCCTTCCGGGGGCCTGCACGGATCCCTCGCGTCGCGGCTCGAATACCGGCTGAGAAATTTCGTCGAACAGCACGGCCTCGGTGAGGTCTTCGCGCAAGACACGGGCTTCAAGATCGCGCGGGACCCGGACACCGTGCGCGCGCCCGACGTCGCCTTCGTCGGCCGCGAGCGCCTCGCGGAGATCCCTGAGGGTTACCCCGAACTCGCGCCCGACCTCGTCGTGGAGATCCTCTCGCCCGGAGATCGCCCCGGCGAAGTCCTCGAAAAAGTGGGAGACTGGCTCAACGCCGGGACGCGACTGGTATGGGTGCTCGATGCGCGGAGGCGCCAGGCCCGGGTGCACCGCGCGGACGGAAGCGTCTCGATCGTCGAGGCGGACGGTGTCCTCGACGGCGAGGACGTGGTCCCGGGATTCTCGCTCCGTCTTAACGAGCTGTTCCGTCCGTAGAACAAGGAAGACTCCGATGGCGCTCTCCACGAACCTCGGCTTCCCACGCATCGGGCCCGATCGGGAGCTGAAGCGCGC
>JACQVD010000022.1 GCA_016209945.1 Gemmatimonadota bacterium | reverse complement strand
TCGCAGTGGCGAGCGACGGCGTCCACCTCCGCCCGCGTGTCGCCGGGGAAACAATTCAGAGCGACGACCGCCGGGACCCCGAAGGCCTGAACGTTCTCGCAGTGCTTCTCCAGATTGGGGAGACCGCCGCAAACGGCTTCCACGCTCTCATGCGTGAGCTCACTCTTCGGCTGGCCGCCGTGCATCTTGAGAGCGCGCACGGTCGCGACGATCACCGCCACGTCCGGCTTCAGGTCGCCGAACCGGCACTTGATGTCGAAGAATTTTTCCGCGCCGAGGTCGGTGCCGAACCCGGCCTCGGTTACGACGATCTCGCTCAACGCAAGCGACATCCGCGTCGCCACGATGGAGTTGCATCCGTGGGCGATGTTGCCGAACGGGCCGCCGTGCACGAACGCCGGGCCGCCCTCGATCGTCTGCACGAGGTTCGGCTCCAGGGCATCCCGGAGGAGCAGGGTCAAGGCGCCGTGCACCTCGAGGTCGCGCCCCCGCACCGGCTTCCTCTCGTGCGTGTAGCCCACGATGATCTCGCCGAGCCGGCGGTCCAGATCGGCGAGATCCCGGGCGAGGCAGAGGATCGCCATCACCTCGCTGGCCGCCGTGATCACGAAGCCGGTCTCGCGGGGGATGCTCTTCGCGGGCCCGCCGAGCCCCACCATCACCTGGCGGAGCGCGCGGTCGTTCATGTCGAGGCAGCGCTTCCAGACGATGCGCCGCGGATCGATCCCGAGCGCGTTCCCGTGATGGAGATGGTTGTCGATCACGGCGGAGAGCAGCATGTGCGCCGAGGTGACCGCGTGGATGTCGCCCGTGAAATGGAGGTTGATGTCCTCCATGGGCACGACCTGCGAGTAGCCGCCGCCGGCCGCCCCTCCCTTGACCCCGAAGACCGGGCCGAGGCTCGGCTCGCGGATGCACAGGGTCGCCCCGTGCCCCAGGCGCCGCAGCGCCTGGGCGAGCCCGACGGAGACCGTCGTCTTCCCCTCGCCGGCCGGCGTGGGGGTGATCGCGGTGACGAGGACGAGGCGCCCGGTCGGCTGGCCGCGCGTCAGGACCTCGAGCTTCACCTTCGCCTTCGTGTGGCCGTAGGGCTCGATGTCTTCCTCGCTCAAGCCCAGGTCGGCCGCCACCGCGGCGATCGGCCGCAGCTTCGCGGACTGGGCGATCTCGATATTAGGAGGGACCGGACGCATGTTCGAGCCGCTCGTCGGCAAGCGCTTTCTCCACCCGTACGGCGCAGAACTTGAGCTCGGGGATCTTCCCGTACGGGTCGAGCCGGTCGTTCGTGAGCGCGTTGGCCGCCGCCTCCCGGAAATGGAAGGGGACGAAGACCGCTCCCGGGGCCGTTCGCGGCGACGCCTGGACCCGCAGCGTGATGGACCCGCGCCGCGACCGCAGGGTGACGAGATCGCCCGGCTCGATCCCGAGGTGCTCGAGATCCTCGGGGTTCATCTCGCAGAACGCCGAGGGCTGGATCGCGTGCAGCGCGCGCGCACGACGCGTCATCGTCCCCGTGTGCCAGTGCTCGAGCAGGCGCCCGGTGTTGAGGACGAACGGGTACTCGTCGTCGGGCAGCTCCGCGGCGGGCTGGTACTCCGCGGGGACGAATTTCGCGCGGCCGCTCGGCGTGGGAAACGCATCGTCAAAGAGGATCTGGATCCCGTCGCCCGTCTCCGGATCCGGGCACGGCCAGAGCTTCCCGTAGGGCTCCAGGCTGCGGTACGTGAGCCCCGCGTAGCTCGGCGCGAGCGACGTGAGCTCGTCGAAGATCTCCTCCGCGTCGCGGTATTCCATCCGATAGCCCATCCGGCGCGCGATCTCGCAGACGATCGTCCAGTCGAGCCGCGCGTCGCCCGGCGGCTCCAGCGCCTGCCGCCCGATTTGGACGCGGCGGTCGGTGTTCGTGTACGTCCCCGTCTTCTCGAAGAAGGACGTCGCCGGGAGGATGACGTCCGCGAACTCCGCCGTCTCCGTGAGGAAGATGTCCTGCACGACGAGGAAGTCGAGGGACGCCAGCGCCTTGCGCACCTTGTTGATGTTGGGATCGGAGAGGAAGGGGTTCTCCCCGAGGATGTACATCCCGCGGACCGTTTTCCGGAGCGCGCCCTCCATGATCTCCACCACTGTGAGCCCGCGTTTCGGGTTGAGAGCGACGCCCCACGCCTCCTCGAACTGTCGCTGGACCGCCGGATCCTCCACGCTCTGGTAGTCGGGGTAGACCATCGGGATGAGCCCGGCGTCGGACGCGCCCTGCACGTTGTTCTGGCCGCGCAGGGGGTGGAGCCCGGTGCCCGGGCGACCCACGCTGCCGCTGAGGAGGGCGAGCGAGATGAGGCAGCGAGCATTGTCGGTGCCGTGCGTGTGCTGCGAGATCCCCATCCCCCAGAAGATCAACGCCGCCCGCGCGCGCCCGAAGATCCGGGCGACCTCGCGGATCCTCCCCGCCGGCACTCCGCAGATCCCCTCCGCGAGTTCCGGGGGATAGCGTCGCGCCACCTCCTTCAGCGCGTCGAACCCCTCCGTGCGCTCGCGGACGAACTCGTGATCGATGAGATCCTCTTCGATGAGCACGTGCATCCAGGCGTTGTAGAGTGCGACGTCGCTGCCGGGGGCGATCCTCAGGAAATGGTGCGCGTGGCGCGCGATCCCCGTCTCACGGGAGTCCACGACCAAGAGCTTTGTGCCGCGTGCCGCCGCGTCCTTGATGAACGTGGCGGCCACGGGGTGATTGTCCGTCGTGTTGCTCCCCGCGACGAGCACGACATCGGCATTTCGTACGTCGCCGTACACGTTCGTGACGGCGCCGGACCCGATCGTCTCCAAGAGGGCCGCCACCGACGACGCGTGGCAGAGCCGCGTGCAGTGGTCCCCGTTGTTGGTGCCGAAGACCGCCCGCAGGAGCTTCTGGAAGACGTACGCCTCCTCGTTGCTGCACTTGGCGGATCCGAAACCGGCGAGGGCGTCGGGCCCGTGCGTTGCCCGGATCTCGAGGAACCGCCGGGCGACGAGATCGAGGGCCTCGTCCCACGACGCCTCGCGGAACGCCGGCAGCACCTCCTCGCTGTCCACGACGCCCCCGGGCTTCCGTCCCCGCGCCCCCCGCCCTTCCCCTCTCACGTCTCCGGACAGCGGACCCTTCGGGTAATACTCGCCCCGCCGAATCAACGGCTTCGCGAGCCGCTGGGGATGGAATGCGTAATCGAATCCGTACCGCCCCTTCACGCACAGCCGCGAGTCGTTCCCGGGGCTCGGTCGTCCATCAGCGAAGGCGATCGCGTTCTTTGAGAGGTCCACGTAGTACGTCACAGCGCAGCCGACGCCGCAGTACGGGCACACCGAGTCCACCGCCCGGAGCTCCGCGCGGGGGTGAATCGCCACGCCCAGCGACTTGTGGGTGAGGGCGCCCGTCGGACAGACCGCGGCGCACTCGCCGCAGGAGACGCACGTGCTCTCCCCCATCGGCACGTCGAGATCGAACGCGATGCGGGCCCCATACCCTTTCCCCGTCCTGCCGATCACGTCGTTGTGCTGGACCTCGTCGCACGCGCGGATGCAGCGGTCGCACAGGATGCAGGCGGCGTGGTCCACCGCGATGACGGGCGACGACAGGTCCTCGCGCCTTCCGTCGCCCCGTGGGAGCGGGATCGCCTCGCGATCAATTCCGTAGCGGCGGGCGAGGGCGAGGAGCTCATCGTCGCCGAGCGTCGCCTCCCGTCGCGACTCCCGCGGGTAGTCCGAGAGGAGGAGCTCCGTGAGCGTCTTCCGGCACCGCTCGATCCCTTCGGACGTCGTCGTCACCTTCATCCCGTCGGCGACGCCGCGCACGCAGGCCGCGGCGAGCACCCGCTCCCCTACGTCCACGACGCAGACGCGGCATACACCGACCGGGCGCAGCCGGGGGTCGTGGCAGAGAACCGGGATCTCGATCCCAAGCTGCCGCGCCGCCTCCCAGATGGTCGTCCCTTCGGGGACCGTGACCGGCCGCCCATCGATCGAGCACGTCACGAGACGCCTTGCGGGTGCGCCGACGGCGGAAGCCATGCCTCTATCCTCGAGAGCCCACGCGGGCGAGGTGGGCGTCCAGCTCGGAGCGCCAGTGCTCTAGCACGGAGGTGAGCGGGTTCAGCGCGACCTGGCCGAGGCCGCAGATGGATGTGCGCGCGAGCGTTTCCGAAAGCGCGGGGAGCGCGTCGAGGAGGGCGTCATCTCCATGGCCGGCGAGGATCTCTTCCAGCATCGAGACGACCTTTTCCGTGCCGACACGGCAGGGGACGCATTTCCCGCACGACTCGTTGCGGAAGAAGCGCACGACGTTGGTCGCCACCTCCATCATATCGGTCCCCTCGGCGACGACGACGAGCGCGCCTGAGCCCAGCATGCTCCCTGCGGCCTGCACCGAATCGAAATCCAGTTCCACGTCCGCCTTCTCGGCCGGGAGGAAGCTCGAGCTCGCGCCGCCGGGCGCGAACGCCTTCAGCCCTCGGCCGCCCCTGACGCCGCCTGCCTGGCGGATGAGCTCCGCCACGGTCGTCCCCATCGGGATCTCGTACACGCCGGGACGCTCCACGTGACCGCAGACGGCCATGAATTTGAGTCCGGCGTGCCCACGCACGCCCTGCGCCCTCCACCACTCCGCGCCGTTCCGAAGGATCGGCGGGACCATGCCGAGCGTCTCGACGTTGTTGATCAGCGTGGGACACGACCGCAGGCCGCTCGTCCCCGGGTACGGCGGCTTGTTGCGCGGTTCGCCGCGCCGGTCCTCCAACGCCTCGAGCAGCGCCGTTTCCTCACCCAGGATGTAGCCCCCGGGCGATACGAAGACCTCGATGTCGAACCCGTCACCGAGAACTCCTCGGGTCCGGGCATCCTCCAGCGCCCGCTCCACCGCCTTGCGCTCGCGCCCGTACTCGTGGCGTATATAGATCCATCCGCGCTCGGCTCCCACCACGTGTGCCGCGAGGCACATCCCCTCGACGACGAGGTGCGGCAGCTCCTCGAGGATCACCCGGTCCTTGAACGTCCCCGGCTCGCTCTCGTCCGCGTTGCATACGACGTACTTCGGGGTGGCCGCCTCGCGGCGGACCAACTCCCACTTCCTCCCGGTGGGGAACCCGGCGCCGCCCATGCCGCGCAACCCGGCCGCTTTCAGGATCGAGATCGCCTCCTCGTGGCCGCTCGGACGCCGTGACCAGTCGCGATAGACGGCATAGCGCTCGTCCGCATCATCGTAGACATCGATGCGCCAGCGCCGCGGCCGCGAGGTGGGTTCGTCCTCCGGCAGCTCTTCCGGATGGCGGGCGAGGTGGGCGAGCCCTTCGGGATCGCAGCCCGTCACCGGCGCACCGTCCACGAGCGCCGCCGGCGCCGCGTCACACCGGCCCAGGCATGACACCTCGCGGCACTCGACCTGCGCCGCTCCCTGCGCCGCTCCCCGCGCTGCTTCCCTCGCGGCTCCCGTCGTGGCTCCCGCCTCGGCTCCACGCACAAGCCGCATGACCTGTGCGCGCCAGGCATCCCCGCCGGCGAGAACACATGGCAGGTCCCGACACAGGAGAACCTCCGGCCGGGGAGGAGGCGTCCGACGGAAATGAGGATAGAACGAGACCACCTCGCCGATCCGATGGAGCGGGATGCGCCGGCGTTCCGACAGCTCCTGCAGATCCTCGTCGCGCAGGTAGCCGTGCGCCTCCTGAAGCCGGTACAGCTCGGCGATCAGACCCATGCTGCCCGTCCCCGGACGGGAGTGCGTCGAGCGTGGGTGGCCAGGGAGTCGGCGCGATGCCGATTGCGCATTTCCCCGAAGACGTTCGAGAAACCCAAGCCCTCAAAAGGGTCCGGCAACCATACGCCAGGGGATCCGCGGGGTCAACGCCCGCTCCCGCGGCCCGCCTTTTGTTCACCGGGCTCGTCCGCGACTCTTGCGACAAGTGCCCCACAACGTATAGGTTTTTTCCCCCGCTTCCCCATCGCGTCCCGCAACAACGAGGTCTAAAACGTTCATGACCACGCTTGCACAGCGGGGCCCGCTTTCGCCACAACTTGTGCCGAGCGAGCTCCCGGGCGCGGAAAAGCGCGTGCCGCTGCGGGCGCTGCTCCTGAGCGGCGCGGCGCTCGCCGTGGCCGCCTGGGGCGCTCTCTCATCACCTGCGTTCCTGGCCGCCTACGACTCCCTCTCGTGGCTCCTCGCGCTCACCCCGGCGTTCCTCCTCGCCTACTACCGCGGCTGGCGCGGCGCCGTGCGGGCGATGGCGGCCGGCGCGCTGTCCTTGCTGCTCGCGGAACTGGTCGCTGAGCACTTGCTCGGGATCGTAGTGGACTGGCACTTCCTCTTCCTGGTCGCCCTCGCGATTCTCGCGATCGGTCTCGGGCTCGGCGTGCTCTCGGAACTTCTCCAGCGCGAGCGGGCCTGGACGCTCGTCCTCGCTCACAGCGACCCGCTGACCGGCCTCCCGAACCGGCGCTTCCTCGACTTCCTGCTCGTCAAGGAGTTCGCGGCCGCAAAGCGCGGCCGCCCCGTATCGGTGATCCTCTTCGACGTGGACGGGTTCAAGGCGTACAACGTCCGATACGGTCACCGAATCGGCGACGAGGCGCTCCAGCAGATCGCCGCGGTCCTCAACAAGAACACGCGGCGCATGAACCTCAGCGGCCGCTACGGCGGCGAAGAGTTCCTCTCGATCCTCGGCGGCGAGCCCGGAGAGGGCGCCACCATCTTCGCGGAACGGGTACGGAAGGCGATCGCCGAGCTCGTCCTTTCGGTGGGCTCGAGCGTCACGGTGAGCGCGGGCGTCGCTTCGTACGACCCGTCGATGCAGGATCCGGGAAACCTCGTGGACGCCGCGGACACGGCGCTCCGACGAGCCAAGAGCCTGGGCGGAAACCAGTGCTTTCTTCAGCCGGCACCCGTGCCGATGGAGGCGTAGCGCCAACCCGCGTACCCGCGTCCTGAAGCGCCCTCCCCGGGCACACAGCCCGACGTTGTCCCTTTGGACCCACTCCGCTGCGCCCCGTTGCGCCCCGTTGCGTTTCCAGACCCCGTTGCGTTCCCTGAGGCACCCTCTTCAAATTGGGCCACCCTCAGTCACCACCCCTGGCACGGAGCTCTCGAACATGACCTGGACGCGAAGAGATTTCGTCGAGACCACTGCCAAAGCGACCGCCGGTGCGACCGCGGCTTCGAGCTTCGACTTCCTTCACCTGCCGCCCGGCTTCCTCGCAGACGTGCTCCAGACGGCGGAGATCCGCAAGATCCACGAGACCATCGCCCGTCACAAAGAGGAGCACATCGCGAAGGTCCAGGAGGATCTCCGGCAGCCCTCGGTCTCCTCGTGGAACATGGGGATCCAGGAGATGGCCGACCGGATGCTGGAGTCCTTCCAGGCGATCGGCTGCAAGGAAGCGGAGCTCGTACGGACGGACGGTACCCCCGGGGTGTGGGCTTTCTACGATGCGGCGGGGAAGAACAAGAAGACGATCGTCGTCTACATGATGTACGACACGCAGCCCTTCGATGAGAGCCGGTGGTCCTCGCCCCCGCTCGCCGCGAACCGCGTCGAGATGGAGCCTTTCCAAGAGGTGATCATCGCCCGGGGCGCCATCAACACGAAAGGCCCGAACCGGTTCTTCCTGAACACCCTCGAATCGATCATCGCCGTCACCGGCACGCTCCCCGTCAACATCATGTTCACCTGCGAAGGCGAGGAGGAGCAGGGATCGCCGCACTTCCATCAGGTTCTCGATCCGTATCGCGACCGGCTCAAGACGGCGAACGCCAGGCTGGGGGCCGGCCCCGCACAGCAGCGGGATGGCTCCGTGTCGATGAGCCTCGGCAACAAGGGGATCATGTACATCGAGCTGGAAGCCCACGGCGCCCGTTGGGGTCGCGGCCCCCAGAAGATGCCGATCCACTCGTCCCGCAAGGCTGTGCTCGAT
>JACQVD010000020.1 GCA_016209945.1 Gemmatimonadota bacterium | reverse complement strand
GGGGGCCGAGGGGGCCGAGGGGGCCGTTGGCGTTGCACGGCGCCTCGCTGTAGTTTTGAAGCGCGCCGCGCCTCCGTTCGCGGCGCTTTGAGTTCGGTTCGGGAACCGAGCCTGAGGTCGATGGCATTGCGCGTCTACGAGCTTGCCAGAGAGTTCGATCTACCGAGCGAGGATCTCGTCCTCCTCCTGCGGGAGATGGGGATCCCCGTACGGACGCACATGTCCGTCTTGGAAGACGGGCAGGTCGCGCGCGCGCGCACGCGCCTCGAGCGCGAGCGCCGGAAGTCGGGGAAGATCTCGCTCGAGGAAGTGGCACACGCGCCGAAGCGGAGGAGACGGGCCCGCGCGGCAGAGGCGGCCGAGCCGGTGGCGCAAGCCGCCGAGGAAGCGGCTCCGGCGGCACCGGAGCCGGCCGGGGCGGAGGCGGCCGAGGAAAGGGAAGAAGAACTAGCGATTGCCGCTGAGGCCGCCGCTCCGGTGGGAGCGCCCGCGGAAGCGGCGCTCGCGGCCCCGCGCACGGCGGAGCCCACGCGGGTAAGCGGGGAAGCCGCGCCGGCGCCCGCCGGGGCGCCCGCACGCCCCGCGGCCAAGCCTGGGCCCGCAGCGCCGGCGCCGCCATCGGTTCGTCGCGTCGCGGCACCGCCCCCCGCGGCCTCCGCAGCACCGGGCGGCCAGGTCCGAATCCAGGCGGAAGGCTATACCGTGGACGGGCGCCGGCGCGCGAAGCGGGGCCGCAAGAAGAAGTCGCTCGCGGACGAGGCGATCGCACAGGAGACGCTGCGGAAGACGCTCGCCCAGATCGAAGGGGCGCCCACCCGCCGGCGCCGGCGCGAGGTCGAGCCGCAGCTGGACGAGCAGGCCCGCGAGGAGCTGGAGCGGAAGGCGGAGGAGGAGCGCAGGACCGTCCGTGTACCGGAGTTCCTCACGGTCGCCGAGCTCGCGGACCTGATCGGCATCCCGGCGACGCAGATCATCACGTCCGCGTTCAAGAACCTGGGCCTCATGGTGACGATCAACCAGCGGCTCGACTTCGATCAGATCGAGCTCATCTGCGAGGAGTTCGGCTTCCGGGCCGTGCGCGCGGACGAGGCCGTGGTGCAGCTCTTGGCGGGCGCGGCGGCCACGGACGAGCCGGAGAAGCTGAAGGCGCGGCCGCCGGTCGTGACCGTGATGGGCCACGTGGACCACGGGAAGACCTCCCTCCTCGACTACATCCGCAAGACGAACGTCATCGCGGGCGAGGCGGGCGGGATCACGCAGCACATCGGGGCCTACCACGTGCAGTTGGACGGGGGCCGGCAGATCACGTTCCTCGACACCCCGGGTCACGCGGCGTTCACGGCGATGCGCGCGCGCGGCGCCGACATCACCGACATCGTCGTGCTCGTGGTGTCCGCGGATGACGGCGTCATGCCCCAGACGGTGGAGGCGGTCAGCCACGCGAAGAACGCCGGCAAGCCGATCGTCGTGGCCGTGAACAAGATCGACCTCCCGAGCGCGAAGCCCGACCGGGTGAAGCGCGAGCTGCTCGAGCACGGCGTCGTGGTCGAGGAGTTCGGCGGCGATGTCCTGTCCTCGGAGATCTCTGCGAAGACCGGGCGGGGTGTGGATGACGTGCTGGAGAAGATCCTTCTCCAGGCGGAGCTGCTGGATCTCAAGGGGAACCCCGAGCGAGCGGCTGTGGGTACGGTCATCGAGGCCGCGCTGGACCGCGGGATGGGACCGGTGGCGACCGTGCTCGTGACGAATGGCACGCTGCGCGTGGGCGACTCCTTCGTGTGCGGCCTCTACTCGGGCCGCGTCCGGGCGCTCCTCGACGAGCGGGGGCGGACCGTGGAGTCCGCGGGCCCGGGCGTGCCGGTGCGTGTGCTCGGCCTCGAGGGCGTGCCGCAGGCGGGCGACCCGCTGCTCGCCATGGAGCCGGGGAAGGCGAAGGAGGTCGCCGTCAAGCGGCGGCAGCTGCAGCGCGAGAAGGAGTTCCGCCGGCGGCAGAAGGCCGTGCGCCTGGAGAATGTCTTCGAGCAGCTCCGGAGCGGGGAGCGCGCTCAGCTCCCGCTCATCATCAAGGGCGACACCGACGGGTCGGTGCAGGCCCTGGGCGATGCCGTGGAGCAGCTCTCCACCGAGGATGTGCGGCTCGAGGTGATCCACCGGGGCGTGGGCGCCATCAACGAGTCGGACGTGCTGCTGGCCGCGACGGCGGGTGCCGTGGTCGTCGGGTTCCACGTGCGTCCGGATGCGAAGGCGCGGGCGGTGGCGGAGCGCGAGGGCGTAGACATCCGGCTCTACCGGATCATCTACCAGGCCGTGGAGGAAATGCGGGCCGCGCTCGAGGGCATGCTGAAGCCGGAGAGGCGCGAGATCGTGGTCGGGACGGCGGAGGTCCGGGCGCTCTTCCGGGTCCCGAAGGTCGGCACGGTCGCCGGGTGCTACGTGGCCTCCGGCGTCATCGAGCGCGCTGCCCATATCCGCATTCTGCGCGACCACGTGGAGGTCTACGAGGGAAGGATCGGCTCCCTCAAGCGCTTCAAGGAGGATGTCCGGGAAGTCCGCGAGGGCTACGAGTGCGGGATCGGCGTCGAGAACTTCAACGACCTGAAGGTCGGCGACATCATCGAAGCGATCCGCATCGAGGAGATCGCCCGCACCCTGGCCGCTGCGGGGGAGCGGCACGCCTAGCAGGCGGCGGCACGCCGGGGAGGGCGCGGCACCGTGGAGCCGCCGGAACCGTTGTGACGCCCCGTGGCGGTTGGCCATGGGGCGTCGCACGTTGGGGGAGAAAAGAGCGCGGGCGCTCGGCCCGGGAGGGTCACCGTGGTCGTGGGAGTTCTGAGCTGGCAGCTGCACCTCGATGGGTGCCACTCGCTCAAGGAGAAGCGGATGATCCTTCGCAGCCTGAAGGACCGGCTGCGGGCCCGGCTGAACGTCTCGGTGGCGGAGACGGACCACCACGACAGCTGGCAGCGCGCCGAGCTCGCCGTGGTCACGGTCGCGGGCGACTTCCGGCGGGCGGAGTCGATCCTGGGGCAGGCGGACGGGCTCGTGGCGTTCGATCCACGAGTGCGGATCATCGATTCCTTCCGGATGTTCCACTAGGCAGGCGCTGGGCGAACCCACGGGAGAACGATGCCCAGAGCGTACCGGCGTACGGACCGGGTGAACGAGCTGCTGCGCGAGGAGCTCGCCCAGCTCATCCGCCAGTTGAAGGACCCGCGGGTGGGGATCGTCACGATCACGGGTGTGGAGACCTCTCCGGAACTCGATGTGGCGCGCGTCTATGTGCAGCTTTTCGGCGACGACGCGCGGCAGCATGAGGCGCTCGGCGGGCTCCAGCGGGCGGCCGGCTACTTGCGGGGCCGGCTGGCCCGAACCCTGCGCCTGCGCAAGATGCCCGAGTTGAGGTTCGTCCTGGACAGGACTCTGGAGCGGGCCACGCGGATCGAGCGCCTCCTCGCGGAGATCCGGGCCGGGCGCGAGGGGGGGGCGGAGGGGGCGGAG
>JACQVD010000023.1 GCA_016209945.1 Gemmatimonadota bacterium | reverse complement strand
GGGCCGGTCGTCCACCTTGTCGTTCACGATCTCGTGCCAGATGAGGACCTGAAGAGGATACGCGCGCGCCTCTTTCTCGCCCTCGTAGAGGATGACCGGCTCCTTGTCGTCGAGCCAGCGATCTGCCTCCTCGACGCTCTCGAACTTCGGGCGATCGATCGCCGGGATCCCGTCGCGGGGCGGCCCGCCGCCCCGGATCTCCTCCAGCGGCACGGAGTGCCTGGAGAAATCGGTCCGCCACCCTTCCTTGTGGAAGGCGAGCCGCTCCGCCTGAAGGATGGTGGTCGAAAGCGCGAGCACGATAGCAAGCTGGAACATGTGCCCTTTCCAAAAAAACCCTCCGGCAACGCAGAAGGTTCCCCCGCCGACCCCCCGCCGACCCCCAGCCGTGAGCCGAGCAGGCGATGTTGTCGGACGCGCAGGTCCGCGCTAGTCTAGTGCACGTATGCGACGACCCAGCTTCTGGGCGCGGGTTCGCGAGGCGCGCCTCTTCCGCATTCTCCTTCTCTACCTGGCTGCCTGCTGGGTCATCCTTCAGGTCGCGGCCCTGTTACAGAACCAGTTGCTCCTTCCCAAATGGGTGACGCCCCTCGCGATCCTTCTGCTCCTCATAGGTCTCGTCATCATCTTCGCGACCGCATGGGTTCAGACGCACCCTGCGGCGAGGGCTGGCGAGGGCGAAGCTCCGAGGCCTTGGGAGATCGACCTGAAAGGCCTGACACGATCGCTGGCGCAACGTCGGCTGCCGCACCCCACGTGGGCTCGCGCGATCCTCGGCGGCGTGTTTGCGTTCTCCCTGCTCTTCGGGGCCGCGGGTCTCTACGTCCTTCTGACGGCCCGCGGGACCCGGATCTCGCCCGTGATGGAAGCCGTGGCGGGGCCGGGGCCCGGGATCGCGGTTCTTCCCTTCCGGGTCGTTGGGCCCGACCTCGAACTCTGGCGGGAAGGCGTCGTCGATCTCCTCTCGACGAATCTCGACGGCGCCGCCGGCCTCCGGAAGATCGATCCCCGCACCGTGCTCAGTAAATGGCGAAGCGAGATCGGCGAAGCGAAGGAAGCTCCGGATCCTGAGGCGGCGCTCCGAGTCGCGCGCGATGCCGGAGCCACTTACGCGGTGATGGGAAGCATGGTGGGCTCCCGGGGCGAGCTCCGCATCACGGCCGAGGTGTACGATCTCGGGACGGGGAAGCTCCAGGGCACGGCCCAGGCCGGTGGATCGCCCGACAGCGTGCTCGCGCTCATCGACCGGCTGAGTATCGAACTTTTGCGAGCGGGCCTCGCCCGGGAGCCGACGGAGGTGCGACAGCTTGCTGTAAGCCGAATCACGACCTCCTCCCTTCCGGCTCTCAAGGCGTACCTGGCCGGCGAGCAAGCGTATCGCCGCAACCGCTTCGAGGAAGCGATTCCGCACTTTACCCGCGCCGTGGAAGCCGACTCCACTTTCGCACTGGCGCTTTCTCGGCTCTCGAAGATATACGGTTGGCTCGAGGCGTTCTCCCCGCGAACGATCGAATACGGCCAGCGTGCTGCGCGCTTTGCCGAGCCGCTGCCGGAACGGGAGGCGCTGCTCCTCCGGGGAGGCGCGGAGATGGACGAAGGCCGGCTTGCCGCCATCCGGATGCTGGAGGAGCTCACCGCCCGTTATCCTGACCACGTGGAAGGCTGGTACGCGCTTGGGGAAGCGTACTTCCACATCGGGGCGCAGGGACTGCACCCGCCCGAGAAGTTCCGTCACGCCTCTCGGCGCGCCGTCGAGTTGGACCCGACCTTCGAGCCGGCGTACATTCACCTGATGAACGATGCGTTCTGGCAGCACGACAGCGCCGGGGCGGCAGAGCTCATCGCACGGTACCAGCAGATCGATCCTGCGAGCCCCGAGGTGGGCGGACAGCTCTTGGCGTACGCTCTCGCATGGGGCGACAGCGGCTCTAAGGAGCGTGCGCGCCTCGCGCTCGATACGGCGCAAACTCAGGTCGTCACAGCCGCATGGTTGTCGCTCCTCAGCGCCACTGACTTCTCGAACGAGCTTATGGAAGTTGGCGAGGAACTTCTTGAGCCGCGGCACCCGTCGGCGGCCCGGAACTTCGGGAAATGGGCGATCGCTTACGCGTACGCCGTCCGGGGAAAGGTTCGAGAGGCGCGCGAGGCGGTGAGGAAAGGTTCGGCCATCCTGGGAGAGGAAGCCTATACCCCACCGAATTCGAGAGCGTATCTCGGCTGGCACCTGGCGGGCGCCACGGACAGCACTGGCGCGCGGCGCGCCGCTCAAGTGCTGGCCTCCGATCCCGCGCCGTGGGACGGGTTTCTCGTCGGAGCATTGGCAGCGCAGGAGAAGCGG
>JACQVD010000019.1 GCA_016209945.1 Gemmatimonadota bacterium | reverse complement strand
GTTGTAGAGGGTGAAGACGGTGGGATCACGGTACGAAACCCGAAGTTCACCAAACGTGGAGGGCGCGCATGTCGAACCGTACGAGAAGGATTCCGGGTGCCGCGGCGGAGGCGCTCTTTCTCTTCCTCACGTCCATCATTCTCCCCGTGGTCTTGTTCGGGCATGTGAGCGCGGTGCTGGCGGCGTAGGTCGCAGGGCTCGTAGCTTGGCCGCCGAGGCCACACAGCCCGAACGGCTCCAGTCCGATCAGATCGCCGGCTGGATGCGTCGCTACGGCGCCGACCTCCAGCGCCATCTCACGGGAATGCTGGGCGCGGAGGACGACGCCGAGGACGTTCTCCAGTCGGTCTGGCTCTCGGCGTACCGCACGCCGCCGGACATGGGCCCGGGCTCGAACGTGAAAGGCTGGCTCTTTCGCGTCGCGACGAACGCGGCGCTCGATCGGCTCGCCCGCGACCGTCGGCGGCGCGCCGCGCTGAACGGGCGCGCGGCCGAGCTCGTGCCCGATGAGCACGCGGCGCCCGACGAAGGCCTGTGGAAACTCTCCGAGCAGGCACGCGCGCGGATTCGCGAGCGCTGCGCCCGGCTTCCCCGCAAGCAACGAGAGGCCGTGTGGCTCCGCTGGGTCGAGGGCGACGACTACGCGACGATCGCGGGCAAGTTGGGGTGCTCCGAGGAGAGCGCGCGGGCGAACGTCTACAATGGAATGAAAAGGCTCCGCAGGGAGCTCTTCGTTGTGTGGAAGGAGGAGTACGGGCGATGAGTCCTGAAACCTGCCCGATCCCTGACGAGCGGCTGCTGGCGTACGTGGCCGGCGAGCTCGAGGGCGAGGACGAGCTGGCGATCGCGACCCATCTGGGCGAGTGCCAGGGGTGCTGCGAGGAGGCCGCGGAATTCACCGCGCTGCGCGGCGTGATCTCCGCCTGCTGTGCGGACGACGTGGTGCGCTGGCACAGTTTCAGGGCGCCGTTCGGGATCATGTACTTGGCCGCGACCGACGACGGCCTGGCGCGCGTCTCGTGGCAGCAGCCCGGCCCTGACGCGTTCGTGCATGAGCTCGAAGCACGGTTCCCCGGCCGTCTCATCGTGCGCGATCCCGACGCGCTCGCCGAGGCCGAACGCCAACTCCGCGAGTACTTCGCCGGCCAGCGTTCAAGCTTCGACCTGCCGGTGGACCTGAGCGCCTTGAGCGACTTCGATCAGCGTGTCCTCGCAGCCGCCCGGCGCATCGGCTTCGGCGAGGTGGTCCCGTATGCGGAACTCGCGAAGCGAATCGCGAGGCCAAAGGCGGTGCGGGCCGTGGGGAACGCGCTGGGGCGGAACCCGGTCGCGATCGTCGTCCCCTGCCATCGCGTGATTCGAAGCGACGGCTCGCTGGGCGGCTACGGCGGTGGGGTCGAGTACAAGAAGCGCCTGCTCGCCATCGAGGGGAGGAGAGATCTCTCGCGGGCGAGCTAGCGCCTAGGATCGCGCACGTGAGACAGGTCTGGATCCCAAAGATCGGAGGCCCGGACGTCCTCCAGCTGCGCGAGGCGCCCGACCCGGAGCCGAGGGAGAGCGAAGTCCGGATCCGGGTGGCCGCCGCCGGCGTGAACTTCGCCGACATCCTCGCCCGCATGGGCCTCTACCCGGACGTGCCGAAGCTGCCGGCCGTGGTCGGCTACGAGGTCGCGGGGACGATTGACAAAGTCGGTGCCGGGGTCGGGGCGCTCCGGGAGGGGACGCGGGTCGTCGCGGTGACCCGGTTCGGTGGTTACAGCGACACCGTGATCGTCCGCGCCGGCCAGGCGCTCCCGATCCCACACGGTCTCTCGTTCGAGAAGGCGGCGGCCATTCCCGTCAACTATCTCACCGCGTGGATCATGCTGGTCCACCTGGGCAACGTGCGCCGAGGAGAACGCGTTCTCGTCCACGCGGCGGCCGGTGGTGTGGGCCTGGGAGCGGTGCAGATCTGCCGATGGCGCGGCGCGGAGGTGATCGGCACGGCGAGTGCCACGAAGCACGAGCGGCTCCGGCGGATGGGCGTCGCCCACTGCATCGATTACACCAGCGAAGACTTCGAGAGGGCAGTGAAGCGCATCACCGATGGCGCCGGAGTGGACATCGCGCTCGACGCCGTCGGCGGGAAATCCTTCCGCAAGAGCTACCGCTGTCTCGCTCCGCTGGGCCGGCTCTTCGTCTTCGGGTTCTCGAGCGCCGCACCCGGTAGACGGCGGAGCCTTTGGGCGGTGCTCAAAGGGTTCGTGCAGATGCCGCGCTTCAGTCCGATCGCGCTCATGCAGAACAATCGCGGGGTGATCGGCGTGAACGTGGGTCACCTCTGGGGCCGCGCGGAAGTTCTCCGCTCGGTGCTCGAGGAGATCCTAGGCCTCGTCGCGGGCGGCACGTTCGATCCGGTCGTGGACCGAGCCTTCCAGCTGGATCGCGCCGCCGAGGCGCACGCGTACATCCAGGCCCGCAGGAATTTCGGGAAAGTGCTGCTAGTGCCGTAGGAGTGCTGGAAACTCCACTTTCTCTTCGCCTGGCTGGTCAACCGAGCTTCCAAACAGGAATCCCTGAACCAGGTGGATTCCGAGGCTTGCCACCGCTTCGAGCTCCTCTCGGGTCTCAATCCCCTCCGCAATCAGGGAGAGCCGGGCATCCTTGCAGAACCGCACGATGGCATTGATAAGGTGCTGCTTCACTCCGCTGCCGTGTGCTCCGCGGCTGAGCTGCATATCCAGTTTGATGAAATCCGGCTCGATCTCGGAGATGACGCGCAATCCAGAGTAGGCCGCGCCCACGTCATCGACGGCGATCTTGAAACCGGAATGCTTTAGCAGCCGTACCGCGTGCCGAAACGTCGAGAAGTCAGCGACGGCGGCCCGCTCCGTGATTTCGAAAACGACCCGCCCCGGTGAGCCTGCGACGACCTCCGTTGCCGAGAGCTTCCGGTCGAAGACCGATAGCGGCTCTGTGTTGATGAACAAGAGCTGCGCTGGCCCCAACCGCGGCAGTGCCCGCAGCGCGTGCTCCCGGCAGAGACGCTCGAGCTTCAGGACGAGGTCGGTCTCGTAGGCGACCTTGAACAGGATGTCCGGCGCTCGGAGCTGGCCCGGTGGTCCGCGGCTGAGGGCCTCGTAGCCGACGACCGTCTGGGAGCGGAGATCGAGCAGGGGCTCGTAGACCGTCCAGATCCGTCCCCGCTCCAGGATGGCCACGAGCGCCCGCGCCCTGTTCCGTAGGGATTTCGCCTTTTGTGATGCGGCCTCCGCCAGGCCCTCATCGACGGCGCGGTAGACCAGCCGTTCGAGCCGCACGGAGGCCTCCCTTCGGATGACCGCGACGCCGATGAAGTATGCGACCCGCTGAACCAATTCGGCGCCCAAGGTATCGGAGAGGTAGGAATCCAGTTTTCGCCGGAGACGCTCCCGCACGCGCAGCAAGTCGCGCCGGCTCAGCGATCGCTTTGTGCGGGGCGGCGAGAGCAGGAGGACGAAGACGTTTCCGTTCACGGTCAGTTCCGCGAGCGCATCGTCCTTCCGCAGGCACTCCTCTTTGACGCTCTTGAGACACGACGCAAGCCCGCGGATGGTCTCGTCGAAGCTCTCCCAACCGTAGAACTCCTCGAGCTTCGACAGCTGAGCAATGCTGAGCGAAAGAAGCCCGACTTCCTTTCCCTCGGTCAGGCCTTCCCGGATTCGCGGGAGAAGGAGTTGCAGCGTGGGGAGCCCGGTGACCGAATCAAACAAGAGCTCCGTTACCTCGGCGGATGGCGGCCCCTCCAATAAATGCTTGAGCACGCGCAGCTGGACGTCTTCCGGTTCTTCCGCCATCGCGCCTCCGAGGTGGGGTGCGCATGCTCTTATACTTCGTTACGAGGGCGCATGTCAACGGCGGAGGAGTCTGCAGCGCTTGCCCTACCTGGTGCGCGCGGGCAGGTTGCCGGCAACGTGAGCGGCGCGGCGCCGTCGGGGCGTGCCCTCGGGCTCGGGATGGCCACGGCCCTCGTGGTCGGGAACATGGTCGGATCGGGGGTCTATCTTCTCCCCGCCTCGCTCGCTCCCTACGGCCCGATCAGCTTGTTGGGCTGGCTCTTCACCGCAGCGGGCGCCACGCTCCTCGCCCTCGTGTTCGCGCGCCTCGCTCGCGTCCTACCGAGGGTGGGCGGGCCGTATGCGTACACGCGCGCCGCCTTCGGAGAATTCCCGGGCTTCCTCGTGGCGTGGGGATACTGGATCTCGATCTGGGTGGGGAACGCCGCGATCGCCGTCGCGTTCGCCGGTTACCTCGCCCCGTTCTGGCCAGAGGTCGCTGAGAGCCGCGCCCTCACGGCAACGGTCGCGCTCTGTGCCGTCTGGCTTCTCACCGCGGTGAACGCGGCGGGCGTGCGGCCGGCCGGTTTCGTGCAGGTCGTCACGACGCTCTTGAAGCTGGCACCTCTCATGGCGATCGGCGCGCTGGGGCTCCTGGCCCTCGACCCGGAGAATTTCACGCCGCTCAACCGGAGCGGGAGACCACCGCTCGCCGCCCTGGGCGCGACCGCCGCGCTCACGCTCTGGGCGTTCAGCGGGCTGGAGTCGGCGACCGTGCCGGCGGGCGACGTGCGGGACCCGGAGCGAACCATCCCGAGGGCGACGATCGCCGGCACGATCGGTGCAGCGGCCGTGTACGTCCTGGCCTTCGTCGCCGTGCTGGGCATGGTCCCGGCCCAGAACCTCGCCGCCTCGAGCGCGCCCTTCGCCGATGCGGCGCGCACGCTCTGGGGATCGTGGGCCGGCCGCGCCGTCGCCGTCGGCGCCATGATCTCGGCGTTCGGTGCCTTGAACGGCTGGATCCTCTTGCAGGGCCAGGTCCCCCTCGCGGCGGCCCGTGATGGCCTCTTCCCCAAATCCTTCGCAAGCTGTTCGCGGCGCGGGACTCCCGTCTTCGGGCTCGTCGTGTCGAGCCTCTTCATCACCTGCCTCGTGGCCGCCAACTTCGCGAAGGCGCTGGTCGAGCTCTATACCTTCGTCATCCTCCTATCCACGCTCAGCGCGCTCATCCCGTATCTGTTCTGTAGCATGGCGCAGCTCTGGATCGAGACCAAACGAAGCGGCCCGATGACCGCTGCGAGCAGAAGGGGGGCCACAGTGATCGCGGTCCTCGCCTTCTTCTACTCGCTCTGGGCGATCAGCGGCGCCGGCCGGGACGCCCTGTTCTGGGGATTGCTTCTCTTGCTGGCCGGGACGCCGGTGTACGCCGTGATGAAGCGCCGAGTCCGCTGACCCCGGGGAGCGCTCTCGCTATCCGCGGCTGTCGGATCGCACGTCGCTCAGGATCTCCCGCGCCGCGTTCCACCCGCTCATCCCGCTGACACCGCCGCCGGGATGGGCCCCGGCGCCGCACAGGTAGAGCCGCTCGATCGGCGTCCGGTAACGCGCCCAGCCCGGGACGGGCCGCATGAAGAAGAGCTGATCGAGGGTCATCTCCCCGTGGTGGATGTTCCCCTCGGTGAGCCCGAAGACAGCCTCCAGGTCGCACGGCGTGAGCACGTGCCGCGCGATGATCGCTGACTTCACGTTGGGCGCGTACTCGGCGAGGGTCTCGACCACGAGATCGGCCAGGGCGTCGCGGCGCGCGGCGTCCCAGCCGCCCTCCTTCAGGCGGTACGGCGCGTACTGCACCAGGATGGACATGACGTGCCGGCCGGGCGGTGCCAAGCCGCTGTCATGCAGCGACGGGATCACGGCCTCCAGGTACGGCCGGCATGAGATCCCGCCGTACTTGGCGTCGTCGTATGCGCGCTCGAGGTAGTCCAGGCTCGGGGCGATGGAGATGACGCCGCGCAGGTGAGGCCCGTCGCCCGGTGCGCAGGTGAAGTTCGGGAGTTCGCCCAGCGCGAGATGCACCTTCGCGCACGCGCCCCCGAACCGCATGTGCCGGATCTCCTGGAGGAACCCGGCGCCCAGGTGTACGGGGTCCACGAGGCCGAGGAAGGTCCGCCGTGGATCCGCGTTCGAGATCACGCGCGCCGCCGCGATCTCCTCACCGCTCGCCAGCAGGACACCGGACGCGCACCCGTCGCGGACGAGGATCTGCCGCACCTCAGCGCCCGTCCTGATCTGGGCCCCGTGGCGAACGGCCGCGCCGGCGAGGGCCTGCGCGAGCTTGCCCGTCCCGCCCCGGACGAGCGCGCACGGCCGCAAGGCGCCCGGCTCACTGCCTGCGTAGTGCAGCATGACGTACGCTGTCCCCGCCGACCGCGGGCCCTGGAAAACGCCGGTGATCCCGCCGGCACCGAGCGTCCCCT
Source organism: Gemmatimonadota bacterium (assembly GCA_016209945.1). Taxonomy (GTDB): domain Bacteria; phylum Gemmatimonadota; class Gemmatimonadetes; order Palauibacterales; family KS3-K002; genus JACQVD01. Next base: position 9,044 of record JACQVD010000019.1, on the reverse strand, counting down.
TCAGCGCGTCGCTCTCGAACCACTCGTCGAGGAGGTCCGCCGCCGACATGGGGAGGGTGCGGAGAAGGTCGGCCATCGCCGTGCGCCCGCCGAGGCGGAGGCGCGCCCCCAGCTTGAGGAACGTCCAGAGATCGGAGCGAGCGGGCTCCGTGACGCGAGGCGGCGGAATCGCCTGCACAGCCGCGAGGACGCGGGCGACCTTGGCCATCCGGGTCGTGAACGGGATCCAGCGTTCCGCGTCGGCTTTCGAGAATCCCCGGATCGCCTCGGCGGTCTTCCGCGGCTCGCGCCATACTACCAGGTGACGGCCGTCGGGGAGCGGCGTGAAGACGGCCGGGTCGGGTCGTACGATCTCGAGCCCATATCGGGTGAGCGCCAGGTCCCGGGCGATCTCCCGCCGCAGAAGCCCGATCCGATGGGCCCCCGTGTCGCACCGGAAGCCGGGTGCCAGCTCCTCGGTGACGGCGGCGCCGCCCACCGCCTCCCGCCGCTCCAGCACGAGCACGCGCAGCCCCGCCTTTGCCAGGTAGGCCGCTGTGACGAGACCGTTGTGGCCGGCGCCGATCACGACGGCGTCGTACGTGGCGGTCACGACGGCCCCTCCCCCAGGATCGTGAGGGCGGCGAGACGACCGGGCGCTCCGGAGATCCCGCCGCCGGGGTGCGTCCCCGATCCGCACAGGTACAAGTTCCGGATCGGGGTCCGGTACTTCGCCCACGCGGGGACGGGCCGCAGACAGAAGAGCTGATAGGGCGCCAGCTCGCCGTGGAAGATGTTCCCCTCGGTGAGCCCCATCGTCTCTTCGAGGTCCCAGGGTGTCAGCACCTGCCGGTGGAGGATCGCGCCTTTAAGAATGTTGGGCGCGTACTCGGCGAGGGTCTCGACGACCGTGTCTCCGAACTCCTCGCGCCGCTCGTCGGTCCACCCGCCCTCGAGGTCGTACGGCACGTACTGGACGAAGATCGACATGACGTGCTTCCCGGGCGGCGCCATCGTCGGGTCGAGGAGCGAGGGGATGAGGATGTCGAGGTAGGGACGCCGCGACCAACGCCCGTACTTCGCATCGTCGTACGCGCGCTCCAGGTACTCGAGGCTCGGGCTTATGGAGATCGAGCCGCTGAGATGCGGGCCGGGGCCGGGCAGGCAGGTGAAGCTCGGGAGCTCGTCGAGTGCCAGGTTCACCTTCCCCGACGACCCGCGGGTCTTGTACCGGCGGATCGCATCCGCGAAGTCAGGGGGTAGATGGCGGGGCTCGATGAGTTTCAGGAACGTGCGCTTCGGATCGAGCGCGGAGACGACCACGCGCCCTTCGATCTCTTCGCCGTCCTCGAGGACGACTCCGGCGGCGCGGCTGTCTTTCACGATCACCTGTGCGACGGGCGCGTTCGTCCGGATCTCCGCGCTGAACCGCTGTGCGGCGGCGGCGATCGCCGCGCTCAGGGCGCCGGTCCCACCGCGCGGGAACCCCCAGGCGCGGAACACGCCGTCGATCTCGCCCATGTAGTGGTGCAGCAGCACGTACGCGGTGCCGGGCGACCGCGGCCCCAGGAACGTGCCGATCGTGCCGCTGGCCGAGAGCGTCGCCTTGAGAGGCTCGCTCTCGAACCACTCGTCGAGGAAATCCGCGGAGCTCATCGTCATGAGCTTGAGGAGCGCGAAAAACTTCTCGTCGCCCAACCGCTGGAAGTAGCGCCCCAGGCGGAGGACGCCGCGCAGCTCCCTCGGGTCGAGCGAGGTCGGGTCGGGTGGCACCATGCCGAGGAGCGGCTTCACCGCGAACGCGATCTGCGCCATGAGCCGCCCGAACTCCTCGTACGCCTCCGCGTCGCGCGGCGAATGGCGACAGAGTTCCCGGCGCGTCGCGTCGGGGTCGGCCCAGCGGATCAGGTGATCGCCGTTCGCGAGCGGGGTGAACGTGCTCTGGAGCGGGAGGATCTCGAGCCCGTGGGCGGGGAGGTCGAGATCGCGGATGATCTCCGGCCGCAAGAGGCTCACCACGTACGAGGCGACGGAATACTTGAAACCGGGATAGACCTCCTCCGTGACCGTCGCGCCCCCTACAATGTGGCGGCGTTCGAGCACCAGGACGCGCCGGCCGGCCCGGGCCAGGTAGGCGGCGTTCACGAGCCCGTTGTGGCCGCCGCCGATCACGATAGCGTCGTAGCGCACGCTCCGCTTCATGGCGTGGCGCTCACGGCGTGGCGCGCTTGCGCGGCGGGTCGAAGAACGGCGTCTGCACTATCCGCGCCGCCGCCTGCTTGCGCCGGTGTTCCACTGTCACCTCCATCCCCACGATCCGCCCCGGCTGCGCGTACTCCGACCGCAGGTGTGCCAGTGCCATGTACTTCTTCAGGATCGGCGACCACGCCCCGCTCGTCGCGTACCCGATCTGTTTCCCGTCCGCGTACACCGGCACGCTCGTCCGCCAGGCGATGTTCGGGAGCACCGGCGGTAGGCCGACCTCACCGTACAGTCGCTCCAGGGAGTCCCACTGCACCTCCAGGCCGCGGAGCTGCCAGGGAAGGCCGCGGCGCTGCTCCTCCAAGAGCGCCCTCCGGCCGGCGAAGAGCTCCTTCTCCAGCTTGACGGTCCAGCCCAGGGCGAGCTCGAAGGGCGTGGACTTCTGGGCCTCGATGAGCGCGCGGTTCGCCGGGATGTAGTCCACTTGGATGAGGAGCAGCCCCGCCTCGATGCGCGCCACGTCCATGGCGAGCATCCCGCACGCCGTGATCCCGTAGGGCCGGCCCGCTTCCATGAGCGCGTCCCAGAGCGCTCCGGCGTGCCGCGGCTCGGCCCAGATCTCGTACCCGAGATCGCCCGTATAGCCGGTCCGCGAGATCTCGACCGGGATCCCGCTCACCCGGCCGGAGGTAATCCGGTAAAATCTCAGGCCGTCGAGCTCCACGTCCGCGACGCGCTTCAGGATCCCGCGCGACGCAGGGCCCTGGAGCGCCAGCGCGCACACGGAATCTGAGACGTCCTCGATCGTCACCTTCATTCCAGCGGCGTTCTCGCACAGCCAGCGGAGGTTGGGGAGCGCCGACGTGAGCCTGAAGCGCTGCTCGTCGAGCCGCGCGAGCGTGCCGTCGTCGAGGACCTTCCCGGCATCGTCGCACCAGGGCGTGTACATCACCTGGCCCACAGCGCACTTGGGGACATCGCGGGTGACCACGCGATCGAGGAAGCGGGCCGCGTCCGGACCGTGGATCCGGTACTTGTGGAGCGGCGACACGTCGATGAGGGCGGCTGTCGTGCGAATGGCGAAGTACTCCCGATCGTGGGTGAGCTCGTACGAGCTGGCGACCACGTAGCCGGCCCACCGCCGCCAGTTCTGGCCCTGGCAGAGAGCGCTCGTTCTCGAGTGGAACGGAGTTCCTCGCAGCATGGAACGCAGGTAGAGGATCGCTGTGGCGCGGCTTGTCTTGCCGGCCTGCCCCGCACCCCACATAGTGGACGCCCGACCCCCTCACGTCGAGAGGCCCGTGCCCGCAGACGACCGCATTCGAGCACTACTGGAGGGACCCGGCGTTCTCCTCGACGGGCCCATGGGGAGCGAGCTCGTCCGCCGGGGCGTCCGTTGGCGCTGGCACGCGCTGCGCACCGATCCGGAGAAGGTTCAGGCGCTGCACGAGGAGTACATCGCTGCCGGCGCCGACGTCATCCGAACGAACACCTTCCAGCTGAACCGCCGGGTGTACCTGAACGTCTTCCGCAATCCGGCCCACATGCGCCATATAGGCGCGCCGGACCTGGAGACGCGCGCCGGGGCGCTCGCCCGGAACGCGGTGGAGCTGGCGAAAGCCGCGCGCTCGGCCACGGGACGCGAGGTCGCGATCGCGGGTGTCATGTCGCCGCTCGAGCACTGCTTCCGGCCGGACCTGGCGCCGGACGAGAGGTCGGCCCGCGCCGAGCACGCCGAGATCGCGCGGACGCTCGCCGAAGCGGGCGCCGACTTTCTCATGCTCGAATCGATGAACACGATCACGGAGGCGCGGGCCGCCGCCCAGGCGGCGCTCGAGACGGGGCTCCCGGTCTGGGCGAGCTTCGTGCTGGGCCCCGAAGGCGAGATCTTGAGCGGAGAGCCGCTCGCCGAAGGCGCGCGAACGATGGCGGCGCTCGGCGTGGACGCGATCCTCGTGAACTGCGCGCCGCCGGACGACGTGGCGCCGGCGCTCCCCCGGCTGCGCGACGCGGCCGATCGTCCCATCGGGGCGTACGCCCACATCGGGAAATTCGACCCGCCGTCCTGGAAGTTCGAGTTCCACCCGCAGTTCGCGGGCACCGAGGCGTGGCCGCCGGACCGCTACGCCGAGGCCGCCCGGGCCTGGCTCGACGCTGGAGCCCGCATCGTCGGCGGATGCTGCGGCACCGGGCCGGCTCACATCCGCGCGTTGCGGGAGGTGCTGTGATATGAGCGCGTACGACGCGATCCGCGAGCGCCTCGCCGCGGGCGAGCTCGTGATCCTGGACGGGGCCATCGGGACGGAGATCCTGCGACGCGACCTCTCCTGGGCCGACCATCAAGTCCTGCGCCACCCGGACAAGATCCGCGGACTGCACGAGGACTACGTTCGAGCGGGCGCCGATGTCGTGACGACGAACACGTTTCAGCTCGCGCGCCGGAGCCTCCTCAACCACTTCCGCGATCGGGCCCACATGCGGCATGTCGGCGCGCCCGACCTGGACACCCGGGCCGATCGGTTCCTGACCGCCGCGGTGGAACTCGCGCGGGAGGCGCGGGATCGGGCGGCCGCGGGCCGGAGCGTCGCCATAGCCGGCGCGGTCACGACGCTCGAGTGGTGCTTCCGGCCGGACCTCGCACCCTCCGAGGAGGAGATGCGGGCCGAGTACCGGGAGATCATGGACGTGATGGCTCGCGCGGGCGCGGACCTCATCCTCCTCGAGACGATGAACAGCATCGCCGAGGCGCGGGTGGGCCTCGAGGCGGCGACTGAGGCCGGGCTCCCGTGCTGGACGAGCTTCGTCTGCGACGAGCGCGGCCGGCTCTTCACCGGCGAGAGTCTGGCCGATGCGGTGCGGGCGCTCGAGCCCTTGGGACCCGACGTCATCATGGTCAACTGTGCGCCGCCGGCCGACTGCACGGCGGGTCTTAGGGAGCTCGTGGCCGCGCGCCGCGGGCCGTGCGGCCTCTATCCGCACATCGGCCGATTCGACCCGCCCGAGTGGCTCTTCACCGACGAGTATCCGCCGCCGAGGTACTTGCAGGAAGCGCGCCGCTGGGCGGAGATGGGTGCGCGGGTGATCGGCGGCTGTTGTGGCACGACGCCGGACCACATCGGGGCCCTGGCCCGCGGGCTGCACGGCGAGCAGGCGTAGACGCGATACGGTCGTTGTGACCGGCGGCAGGGGCACCGTCGGCAGCGATCTCGTCGCGCTGAGGGCGGCCGGCCTCTCCGAGCCCGGCGTCGCCGGGGACCGGGCGGTCTGCCCCGAGCGGATCATCGCGCCGGCGGAGACGACGACATCACCGCCGCTGTGGTGGGTCTCGGGGAGACCTTCGGCCTGTGGGGACTCCGGCAGCCGCGGGGCTGCGACGGCGTCCAGGTGAGCATCGTCGGCGGCGCCTTCTCCCAGTTCAATCTCGACGCGCCCTCCTCTGATCTCATCAACACGGACTTTATCGGCGGCCTGGAGCTCACCCCCCGCTTGGGGAGCTGGTCCGCCCGCGTACGGCTCTTCCACCAGAGCAGCCACCTGGGCGACGAGTTTCTGCTGAACAACCCCGGGATAACCCGGGAGGATCTGAGCATAGACGCCGTGGACGCGCTCCTCTCCGTCGAAGGGCGCGTGTGGCGGCTCTTCTGGCGGCTCTACGGGGGCGGCGGGTACATCTTCAGCCGGGAGGTCGATCCGGGCGTGGCGCAGTGGGGCGTGGAGCTTCGGGGCCCTCTGCGGCGTTTCGTGCGGGGGACGCAGCTCCAGCCGGTCTTCGGCGCGGACTTCACGACCTTCGACGAGCGGGACTGGGGGGTCACGACGAGCCTGAAGGGAGGGGTCGAGTGGGCTACCGGGCCCGTCATCCGCAGCGTGCGGCTGCTGGCCGTCTACCTGGACGGGTTCATTCCCTTCGGGCAGTTCTTCAGCACGACGGAGCTCACAAACTTCGGCCTCGAGCTCCAGTTCGACTTCTGAACCGCATCCCGGCGTGGGTTCGCCGCCTGCCGGTGATCGCGGTCATCGCACTCACCGTCGGCGGTCTCTTTTCCGGCCTGGTGGTTCTGTACCAGCCCCACTGGCTGGTGGCCGAGCTCGCCGAGCGCTCGCCGGAAGTCCTCTATTTTGTCGAGACGCGCGAGCGCGTCGTGGCGCTGACGATCGATGACGGGCCCGATCCCGAGACTACGCCCGAGATCTTGCGGGTGCTCGCCCGCCACGGCGCGCAGGCCACGTTCTTCCTGATCAGCCGGCGGATCGAGGGCCACGAGCCGCTGGTCGCCCGGATCGTGCGGGAGGGCCACGAGCTGGGGAATCACCTCACTCGCGACCGCTCCAGCATCGCGCTCTCTGCGAGGGAGTTCGAGGCTGCGCTGCTGGAGGCGGACCGCACGCTGTCGCGTTTTGGCCCGGTCCGATGGTTCAGACCCACCGGTGGCTGGTACGACGAACCGATGCTGTCGATCGCCGCGGACCACGGCTACCGCTGCGCTCTGGGCTCGATCTACCCGTACGACGCGCTGATTCCCTGGCCCGATTTCGCGGCCTTCCACGTATTGAGCAAGGTCCGACCGGGCTCGATCATCATCCTGCACGACGCCGGCACGCGGGGTCGTAGGACGGTGGAGGCGCTCCGTCAGATCCTTCCCGAGCTGAATCGTCGCGGCTTCGACGTCGTCACGCTGTCGCAACTCGTCGATTCCGCGGTCCGAACCCGGCCTGGCCAGCATCCTAAGTGAGACGGGGCGCCATGCCCAATCTCGGCGCCAAGCCCCGGTCGGGCTTGCAGGGTGGCCTTGCCGAAGTGTCGTGGTCCCTGGTAGATAGCACTCGACGGGGCGGTAGCTCAGCTGGGAGAGCGCCTGCTTTGCAAGCAGGAGGTCACCGGTTCAAATCCGGTCCGCTCCACTCCCTTCCCCTTGCGGCGCACGGGTTCCCGTCGCACACCCCCGACGAGCCCTTCCCGGTAGGTGAACTTCTGGGTGATGTCCCGCAGGGTCACGCGATGACCTCCCGCACCTCGCCGGGCTCCGAGGCGACGCGTCCTTCGAGACGGCCTTCGTCGGGTTTCGTGGCGAGGGGAGGAACCAGGCCTCCGGGGCCGAAAGTTCGTCCACGAGTTGGCCGAGGCGCGCGCTTTCAATGTGCGGCACAACGGGTTACGCCATGCGACCGCCTGCGTGGGCGGCGGGCGACGGCCCCGGAGGGGTGGGCTACCAATGTGGATAGGGTAGATATACACTTGACAACTGTGTCTTTTACGGATAGATTCTCTTTCACCAACAGTTGATAAATGGATATTACACATGCTCTTTCGGCCTACCAGACTTGATTCTCTGGAGCTCTCGGTCGTTGATCGAATCGAGCAGCTCAAGGAAAGCCTTCGCTATGCCGTCGGTGACCACCCGAAGCGCTGGCAGGGCCTTCTACGGCGGACCACGTTTGCCCGAGCCATTCGGGGTTCCAACAGCATCGAGGGCTACAACGTCACCGTTGATGATGCTATTGCGGCTGCGGAGGGTGAGGAGCCGCTAGACGCAACAGCCGAGGCATGGGCTGCGGTCCAAGGGTACCGGGCCGCAATGACCTACGTTCTACAACTCGCGAATGACCCCCATTTCACCTATTCGACTGACCTCCTCAGGGCTCTGCACTTCATGATGATACAGTACGACCTCGGCAAACATCCCGGTCGCTGGAGGCCTGGACCGATCTACGTCCGGGATGAAGAGAAGAACGAGGTCGTTTATGAGGGACCCGATGCCGACCTTGTTCCGGATTTGATGACTGAACTCGTTGCTACACTTAATCAGGAGGATTCGTCTCTGCCGGCCGTCGTTCGCGCCGCAATGGGACATCTTAATCTGGTTATGATCCATCCGTTCTCGGACGGAAACGGGCGAATGGCCAGATGTCTCCAAACACTGATTGTGGCCCGGGCCGGGATCTTGGCCTCGCCCTTTTCCAGCATCGAAGAGTACCTAGGACGCAACACGCGGGCATACTACGATGTGCTAGCCGACGTTGGAGCTGGCTCGTGGCACGCAGAGAGGGACACCCGACCTTGGATTCGTTTCTGCTTAACAGCGCATTTCCGCCAAGCAGCCACTTTGCTCCGGCGCTCAAGAGAGATGGCACGGCTGTGGAGCCTGTTAGAGGTCGAGGCGGAGAAGCGGGAGCTGCCAGACAGACTACTGCTTGCGCTTGCTGACGCTGCTGCCGGCTTCCGGGTTCGGAATGCGACGTACCGACCCGTGGCCGAAGTCTCGGAGCAAGTTGCGAGCCGGGATCTGCGGTTGGCGGTTGAGGCCGGGTTGCTTACGGCTCACGGAGAGCGACGCGGGCGTTACTACACGGCCTCCCCGACATTACAAGCAATTCGAGAGCGAGTCCGTGAACCCCGAGGCGTCCCAGACCCCTTCACGGAAGGTGCGAGTCCAGAGACTCTTTTTTTGCCAGGGCTTGAAAAAACCGGTTAAGCAGACTCCAACGATCTGGAGTCGCCTCGCTTTGCAAGCAGGAGGTCGCCGGTTCGACTCCGCCTCATCGCGGCAGAGTGACGCGGAACATCCCCATCGGTGCAGGCGTTCTCGGCGATGATCATGCGATCGTCTCTCAACGCGCGGGCTGGCCGCGTGCTGGGCGGGCCCGGTGCGGAACGGAGCGGCCCGCGTGTGCGCCTCATCGGCCTGGGCTCGCTTGCGGCGCTCCTCCTTTCGGTCGCCTCCTTTGCCCAGGCGCCGTCCTCGCTGGCGGAGCGCGAGGCGGCCGCGCTCATCCAGAAGATGAAGTCGGCCGAGCGCGGCCCGTTTTCGCGGGTCCGCTGGTACTGCGCGGACGGAACGGTTCAGCCTCCGAGAGCCTACGCC
>JACQVD010000169.1 GCA_016209945.1 Gemmatimonadota bacterium | reverse complement strand
GGCCTGAAGCGCGACGGCTCCAACCCGACGTACCTCTACGCCTACGGCGGCTTCAACATCAGCATCACGCCGTCCTTCTCGGCCAGCAACCTCGTGTGGCTGGAGATGGGCGGGATCTACGCCGTGGCCAACCTCCGCGGCGGCGGCGAGTACGGCGAGGAGTGGCACCGGGCGGGAATGCTGGAGAACAAGCAGAACGTCTTCGACGACTTCATCGCGGCCGCCGAGTACCTCATCACGGAGAAGTACACCTCGCCCGCCAAGCTCGCCATCGCCGGGGCGTCGAACGGCGGGCTCCTCGTGGGCGCCGTGATGACCCAGCGGCCGGATCTCTTCGGCGCGGCGCTCCCAGCCGTGGGCGTTATGGACATGCTGCGCTTCCACAAGTTCACCATCGGCTGGGCCTGGGTGTCCGACTACGGGTCCCCCGACAGCGCCGCCCACTTCCCGTTCCTGTACGGGTACTCGCCTTACCACAAGATCAAGCCCGGCGTGGACTACCCTGCCACGCTCGTGACCACGGCGGACCACGACGACCGCGTCGTCCCCGGCCACTCCTTCAAGTTCGCCGCGCGACTTCAGGCTGCTCACACCGGGCCCGATCCCGTTCTCATCCGCATCGAGACGAAGGCGGGGCACGGGGCGGGGAAGCCCACCAGCAAGATCATCGAGGAGCAGGCCGACCGGTGGGCGTTCCTCGTCAAGGCCCTCGGGATGAAAGTCGAGCTTCCGAAGGCCGGCCGTCAGGCGTCGCGCGCTGAGAACAGGCCGAAGGGGGGTCTCCCGCTGGAGCCGGGCCGCCGGGTGGCCTTCACGACGAACGAAGGCTCGTGGATCTCGCTGGACGTGAGCTCCGATGGCAAGACGATCGCCTTCGACCTCCTCGGCGACCTGTACACCGTACCGATCACGGGCGGGAAGGCGACGCGGCTCACAGGCGGGATCGCGTTCGACGGCGAGCCACGCTTCAGCCCGGACGGCAAGCGCCTCGCCTTCACGTCAGACCGCGACGGCGGCGAGAACCTCTGGATCCTCTCCCTCGACCTCAAAGACACGGTGCGGGTCACGCGGAGGAAGGAGAACCACTACGAGTCGCCCGAGTGGACGCCGGACGGGAAGTTCATCGTGGCGTCGAAGGCGGAGGGAGGATTGGGGGTCAGCGAGCTGTGGATCTTTCATGTCGAGGGTGGCGCTGGCATCCAGCTCTTGAGGGAGCCGCAGAATTTGAAAATGCTGGGCCCGGGGTTCGGGCCCGACCCGCGGTACATCTGGTACGCCGAGCGCACCGGAAGCTGGCAGTACAACGCGCAGTTCCCCCAGTATCAGCTGGCGATCTACGACCGCGAGACGGGGAAGCGGTACCCGCAGACGGACCTCTACGGCTCGGCGTTCCGGCCGACGCTCTCACCCGACGGCAAATGGCTGGTCTATGGAACGCGACACGACGAGCACACGGGCCTCCGGATCCGGAACCTCGCGACCGGCGAGGAGCGCTGGCTCGCGTACCCCGTACAGCGCGACGACCAGGAATCCCGTGCCACCCGTGATGTGCTCCCCGGGATGTCGTTCACGCCGGACTCCAGGGAGCTCGTCGCGTCCTACGGCGGGAAGATCTGGAGGATCCCGATCGACGGCGGCCGTCCGGTCGCGGTGCCGTTCAGTGTGGACGTGGACTTGGAGCTCGGTCCCGCGGTCGATTTCGACTACCGAGTGGACGACGCGCCCACGTTCACGGTCAAGCAGATCCGGGACGCTGTGCCGTCGCCCGACGGGAGGCGCCTGGCCTTCACGGCACTCGACCGTGTGTGGGTCATGGAGTACCCGAACGGGACGCCGCGACGGCTCACGACGATGGAGATCGGCGAGCACCAGCCCACGTGGTCGCCCGGCGGCGAGTGGATCGCGTACGTGACCTGGTCGGAGAGCGAGGGCGGGCACATCTACAAGGTTCGCGCCTCGGGCCGCGGGAGGCCCCAGAGGCTCACGCCGACCCCGGCGCATTACCGCTACCCGGCCTGGTCGCCCGATGGGGCTCGGATCGTGGCGGTGCGGAGCGCCGCGCAGACTTTTCTCGAAGACCTGAGCGCTGGGTTCACCGGTCCCGGCGCCGAGCTCGTGTGGGTGCCGGCAAAGGGCGGCGAGGCGACGCGGATCGCGCCGACGGAGGGGCGCACCAGACCACATTTCAGCCGGGAGCCCAATCGCATCTACGCGTACAGCGACGAGGACGGGCTCGTCTCGATGCGCTGGGACGGGACCGATCTCAAGGCGCACTTGAAGGTGACCGGCGCGCGGCTCGCCGGGGAACGCGACAGCATCCGCGCTTCCCTGGTTCTTATCTCGCCCGATGGCGAGCGCGCGATCGCGCAGGTCGTGAACGACCTCTTCGTCGTGACCGTGCCGTACGTGGGCGGCCCGACCCGCGCCGTCTCAGTCGCCGATCCCAGCCGTGCGCAGATGCCGTTCCGAAAGCTGACCGCGGTGGGCGCGCAATTCCCCGCGTGGAGCGCGGACGGAAGGCGCGTGCACTGGTCGATCGGGAGCGCCCACTTTGTGTACGACCTGGCGGCCGCGGAGTCTGCGGAGGCCGCCGCGAAACGCGCGCGCGAGGCCGAGCCGGCGGAGGAGGCGGAGGACGACGAGCGAGAGGTGGAAGAGCGGAGAGCGAGGGAGAGGAAGCCCGTCTACGAACCTGCGGAGATCCGCATCGCGGTCACGGCGCGGCGGGACATCCCCCAGGGCACGGCCGTGCTGCGGGGCGCGCGGGTGATCACCATGAAAGGCCATGAGGTGATCGAGGATGCCGACGTCGTGATCCGGAACCACAGGATTCTGGCAGTGGGGCGCCACGGCACGGTTCCCGTACCCGGCGGCGCCCAGGTGATCGACGTCTCGGGGAGGACGATCATCCCGGGCTTGGTGGACACACACGCTCACCTGCGCCCCGCTTGGGGCATCCACAGGACTCAGGTCTGGCAATACCTGGCGAACCTCGCCTACGGCGTGACCACGACGCGGGACCCGCAGACCGGGACGACCGATGTGCTGGCGTATGGCGACCTCGTGGAAACCGGCACGATTCTGGGCCCCCGGATCTATTCCACGGGGCCGGGCGTCTTCCGGACGGAGCAGGTGCGGAGCCTCGACCACGCCCGGAACATCCTCAAGCGGTACAGCGACTACTACGACACCAAGACGATCAAGCAGTATGTCACGGGGAACCGCGAGCAGCGCCAGTGGCTCATCGAAGCCGCCCGCGAACTCAAGCTCATGCCCACGACTGAGGGAGCTCTCGATCTCAAGCTCGACCTCACGCAGATCATCGACGGCTATCCGGGTCACGAGCACTCGTTCCCGATCTACCCGCTCTACCAGGACGTGGTCCAGCTCGTGGCACGGGCGAAGACGACGTACACGCCGACCCTCCTCGTCGCGTACGGGGGGCCGTGGGCCGAGAACTACTTCTTCGAGACGGAGGAGGTGCACGACGACGCGAAACTCCGGCGGTTCACGCCGCACTCGGAGATTGACCGCCGCACGCTCCGCCGCCCGTGGTTCCGTCGTGAGCAGCACGTCTTCGACGACCACGCGAGGTTCGTGACGGACCTCGTGAAGGCGGGGGGCCGCGCGGGCGTCGGCAGCCACGGCCAATTGCAGGGCCTCGGCTACCACTGGGAGCTGTGGGCGCTGCAGTCCGGCGGACTCTCGGAGCACGATGCGCTCCGGGTCGCCACGATCTTCGGCGCCGAGGCGATCGGCCTGGATCAGGATCTCGGTTCCATTGAGCCCGGCAAACTCGCCGATCTCATCGTGCTCGAGAAGAACCCGCTCGAGAACGTCCGGCACACGAACACGATCCGCTACGTGATGAAGAACGGCCGGCTCTACGACGGCGAGACGCTGGATGAGGTGTGGCCGCGCCAGAAGAAGCTCGAGCAGATGTGGTGGTGGGACCGCGAGCCTGCGACAGCGGCAGGCATACGATAACCGCGGTCGTTCCTACCGGATCTCCTGTCCACCTCGCCGGTTGTCCAAGACGAAGCGGTCCCGCGCGGGCATCGTGACCTGCGGGAGCGTCTGCGCGTTCATGACGGCGTCTTCGGGGACGATCTCGTTCAGGAAGAGGAGGTAGGCGACGAGGCTGTAGACCTCGTCGGGCGTGAGGGAGCCGGGCGCGTTCAGGGGCATCGCCCGGTTGATGTAGTCGTACAGGGTCGTGGCATAGGGCCAGTAGTTCCCGATTGTCCGTGTGAGCGTGGGATCGCGGCCGAAGGGGAACCCCTCCCTGGGCTCACGTCCGACCAGGGGGTCGAAGGGGCCTTCGCGACCGGTCGGGCCGTGGCAGAGCGCGCACTTCTCCGCGAACACCTTCGCTCCCTGGACCACTGTCCCGCTCCCCGGCGGGAGGCCCGTCCCGTCGGGCATGACGTCGATATCCCAGGCCCGGATCTCCTCGGGCGTGGCAGGCCGGCCGAAGGCGAAGATCTCGGGCGGTTGCTCCTCCCTGTCGCACCCAGTGGGCACGGCGAGGAGGCAAACGAGCGTCACGCAGGCGCTCCACGCGCCGAGACGCCCTGGCGCCGCGCAGCAGCCGGCGAGACGCGGGACTCTCGTGGGCACGCCGGGCCTCACCCTTCGACTGCGAAGTCAACGGTCCCGTCGGGATGCACCTTCCAGGCTCGGATATAGTTGAAGTGGTGGGACGTCCCAGGGCCGCGCGCCGCCAAGTACTGCTCGAGCGTCGGCTGGACATAGCGGGTCTCGTCGACCGCCTGGCTCATTAAGACCGCTTCGCCGCCCTTCCACTTCCAGAGATAACGGAAACGGGTGTGGCACATCGGGAGGACCGGGTCTTGGAGCTCCGCCTGCTCCCACGTCCGGCCGCCATCCGTGCTGACGTCCACGCGCGTGATCCTGCCGCGCCCGCTCCACGCGATCCCGGTGATCTCCCACCAGTGCTCCCGCCAGGCCAGGAATCCGTTGCCCGAGCATTCCACGAAGCAGAAGGTGTGATGATCCCATCGAGGTCCTGGAGAGGCGTCAGGGAGAACCCCTGGGGGCTCTTGTTCGCAACACGCCGTGGCTGCTCGAACCGCGAGCGCTCGCCGAGCTTGCTGGCCGGGCGCCCCTGGAGCTTCGTGGGATCGGCCGGCACTTCCGGCCGGGCTTCGCTAGCCGGCACCTGCCCGGCGACGGCGCTCGCCTTCTTCAGAATCGCGCCGCCGATGGCCCCGGCCGTGCCGGCGAGCAGGGAACGGCGCGTCATGAACATCTTCGGAGCGTTGCCGGGATTCTGGTCGTAATCCCGCGGAAGTCGGTGAGCCTCGCGCATCGTGACTGGCCCCTTCGGAAATTGGAAGGACGATGTGGCGGCGGTCAGCTTGGATCGGCGTGCACACTACGGCGGGGCGCACGCGATGTCAAAAGCGGTTGCCCTGGACGCTTTGGGGCGAGCCCACTAAACTCGCCGTCCTGGTTTCCGGACGCCGCGACGCGGCGGGTGTCCAGAGCGACAACTCGGTGGGAGAGACGATGCCCATGGCAATGATCGTCAAGATGCGGCGCGTGTACCGCGCCGGACCCCTCGTTGCTGCCCTCTGGGCAGGGAGCCCGACCTCGGCTCCGGCGCAAGCACCCACGGCGCTGTGCGACCCGGACAACGCGGGCCTGACACTCCAACCGGGTTTCTGCGCGTTCAAAGTGGTGGAGGGCATCGGGCGGGCGCGTCACCTCGTCGTGGCGCAGAACGGTGACATCTTCGTGGCGATCCGGGGCGACACCGGCGGTGTCATGGCGCTCCGCGATACGACGGGGGACGGGCGGGCCGACATCGCGTTCTGGTTCGCGCGGACCGAGCCGGGCGGCACCGGCATCGCGTTCGCGCCTGGCTATCTGTACTTCGCACCGGACAACGCCGTCCTGCGTTACCGGTACGCCCGGGGACTTCTTCACGCCACGGGAGCGGCCGACACGATCGTAAGGGATCTCCCCGCAGACCGCAGCCACCGGGCGAAGAGCATAGCCCTCGGCCCTGACGGCAGCCTGTACGTCAACATCGGGGCACCGTCCAACGCATGCCAGCGCGAGGACCGGAAGCCGGGATCTCCTGGCCTTGACCCTTGTCCCGATCTCGACCGACGGGCCGGGATCTGGCGATTCGATGCGAACGGGCTGGGGCAGCGCCAGGAAGACGGCCAGAGGTTTGCCACGGGCCTGCGGAACATCGTAGCGCTCGCCCTAGGGCCTGACGGCGCCCTCTACGGCGTGCAGCATGGACGCGATCAGTTGTACCAGAACTGGCCGGCGCCTTTCGACTCCGTGAAGAGTGCCGAGAACCCGGCGGAGGAGTTCGTGCGCATCGAGCGCGGCGACGACTTCGGATGGCCCTACTGTTACTACGACGTAGACCTCCGCAAAAAGGTGCTGGCACCCGAGTACGGAGGCGATGGCAAGCGGCAGGATCGCTGTGCGAAGGCGAAGAATCCGATCCTGGGGCTTCCGGCGCACTGGGCGCCGGATGGGCTCGTCTTCTACAGCGGAGTCCAGTTCCCCGCACGGTACCGAGGTGGGGCTTTCGTCGCGTTTCGCGGCTCCTGGAACCGCGCGCCACTCCCGCAGGATGGGTACAGAGTTGTGTTCGTCCCGTTCTCCCGCCGCGGGATCGCCGGCGCGTACGAAACCTTCGCCGACGGGTTCGCGGGGCCGGAGAAGAGCCCCCAGGCTGCACGGCACCGGCCAACGGGCCTCGCCGAGGGGCCGCACGGCTCGCTCTACGTCGCCGACGACCAGGGCGGCGCGATCTTCAGGATTGTGTACGTCGGGAGCCCGTAACTCTCAGCATATGAAGGCGATCCGCGTTCACGCCTACGGCGGTCCCGAGGTGCTGTCCCGCGAGGATATTCCCACCCCGGCGCCGGGCGATGGGGAAGTGCTCGTCAGGATCGAGGCGGCGGGGGTGAACTTCATCGACGTCTACCACCGCACAGGGCTCTACCCGCTCTCGCTCCCGTTCACCCCCGGCGTGGAGGCGGCGGGCGTCGTGGAAACGGTGGCCTCGGGTCTCGCACAGGTACGCGAAGGGGATCGCGTCGCGTATGTGATGCAGCCGGGCGCATACGCCGAGCACGCGGTCGTGCCCGCGTGGAAGCTCGTTCCGATCCCGGACTCCCTCGACACGCGATCGGCAGCCGCGGCGCTGCTCCAGGGGCTCACGGCCCACTACCTGACGCACAGCACGTATTCGCTGCGCCAGGGCGAGACGGCGCTCGTGCACGCCGCGGCAGGCGGGGTGGGGCTCCTGCTGGTACAGCTCGCGAAGCGGCTCGGTGCGACCGTGATCGGAACGGTTTCGACCGAGGAGAAAGCCCGCCTCGCCCAGGAGGCTGGTGCGGATCACGCGATCCTGTACACGGAGACGGACTTCGAAGGCGAGGTGAAGAGGATCACTGGCGGGCGCGGCGTGGACGTGGTGTACGACTCGGTAGGGGCGGCCAGCTTCGAGAGAAGCCTGAACTGCCTGCGGCCGCGCGGCGCCCTCGTGCTCTTCGGCCAGTCGAGCGGCCCGGTGCCGCCCCTCGAGCTGGGTCGGCTGGCCTCGAAGGGCTCGCTGTTCATCACGCGCCCCGCTCTCGCGCACTACGTGGCCGATCGCGCGGAACTTCTCCAGCGGGCGGAGGACCTGTTCGACTGGATTGTCTCCGGTGAGCTTGGACTCCGCATCCACAAGACGTATCCCCTGGAGGCGGCCGCGGAGGCGCACCGCGATCTGGAAGGGCGCAAGACCGCCGGGAAACTGCTTCTGGTCCCGTGACGCGACGCATGATAGCGCGACCCGGCCTGTGGTGGGCCATCTGCTTTCTCGCGGTCGTCATCGCGGCATGCCGGGCGGACGACTCCGAGACGGCTGGAAGGGGCGATGCGCGTCAGTTGGCGGCCGCGGTGGACAGCCTGCTCACCGAATCTGCCAGGTCGTGGAACGCGGGTGACCTGGACGGCTTCCTGCGGTGGTACGAGCGTTCACCGGAGACGTCCTATATCGGCGCCAGCGGGCTCCTCCGCGGCTGGGATGCCATCCGCGTGCGATACGTTCCGCTCTTCGAGCCCGGCGCGTCCCGCGATTCGCTTCGCTTTGAAGGCCTCGAGACCCGACTGCTCGCCCCTGACCTCGGGCTCGCCACGGCGCGCTACGTGCTCTTTCAGGGCGACGTGACGACGGCGACGGGCGTGTTCACCCTTGTGCTGAAGAGGAGCCCCGAGGGGTGGAGGATCGTGCACGATCACTCGAGCGCGACACCTCCGTGAGGTGGTTCGCCTTCTGACGCCGTGGCCTGAACGGGCGGCAGGCCGCGGCGCCGCCACAGGTAGTAGAGCACCGGAACCACGATCAGGGCCAGGACCGTGGCCGTCACCATCCCGCCGATCATCGGGGCTGCGATCCTTTTCATGACGGAAGCCCCGGTGCCGTGGATCCACAGGATGGGGAAGAGGCCGGCGATGATGGCCGTGACCGTCATGAGGATCGGGCGCACGCGCAGGACGGCGCCCCGCTCGATCACCTCTTCCAGGGAATGCCCACCCCGATCGGCCCACGCGCGGTCCAGGTACACGAGCATCACGACGCCGATCTCAGCGGCCACCCCAGCGAGGGCGATGAACCCGACCGCGACCGCGACCGACAGGTTGTAGCCGAGGAGCCACATGAGCCACACACCCCCCACGAGCGCGAAGGGGAGGGACGCGAGGACGAGCCCCACTTCTGCCGGTTGGCGAAAATTGAGGTACAGAAGGAGGGCGATGATACCGATGGTTAGCGGGATGACGACCTGTAAGCGGCGCCTCACCCGCTCCATCGCCTCGAACTGGCCGCTCCACACCAGGCGGTACCCGGGTGGCAGTGTGATCTCGCGCTCCACGGTCTCGCGGGCCTCTCGAACGTAGCTCCCCACGTCACGGCCCCGTACGTCGATGAAGACCGTACCCACGAGTTCCGCGTTCTCGCTCTTGATCATGGGCGCCCCCGCGGTGAACCGGATGCTCGCGAGCTGGCCAAGCGGGACCTGCGCGCCATACGGCGTGGAGACGAGAACCTGCTCCAGCCGAAGGGGGTCGTCGCGCAGGCTGCGTGCGTAGCGGACCTGCACAGGATAGCGCTCGCGTCCCTCCACGGTGGTCGTGATGTTCATCCCGCCGATCGCTGTAGCGGTGACCTCCTGGACCTGTCCCACCGTGAGCCCATACCGCGCGATCGCCTCCCGGTCCGGCCGGATGTCGAGGTACCGGCCGCCGAACGACCGCTCGGCGTAGATGGAGGCGGTGCCGGGGAGCGTGGCGAGGCGGCTCTCGATCTCGCCGCCGATCCTCTCGATGGTCTTGAGGTCGGGCCCGAAGACCTTGATGCCGAGCGTCGTGCGGATGCCGGTGGAGAGCATCTCGGTCCGGTTCTTGATCGGCATCGTCCAGGTATTCACGACGCCTGTGAACCGCAGCCTGCGATCCATCTTGGCGATCAGCTCCTCCTGGGAAAGTCGCTCGGGCCACTCCGAGGGATCTCTGAGGTTGACGATCGTCTCCACCATCGAGATGGGGGCCGGATCGGTGGCGGTGCGCGCGCGCCCGGCCTTCCCCCACACGGACTCCACCTCGGGGAAGCTCATGAGGATGCTGTCCTGCTTCTGGAGGAGACGGCGCTGCTGCTCGACCGAGACTCCGGGAATCGTATTCGGCATGTACATGAGGGAGCCTTCGTCGAGCGGCGGCATGAACTCGCTCCCGAGGCGCGAGAACGGCCACAGGGTCGCCAGCAGGAGCAGGGCGGCGCCGCCGATCACCCACAAACGGTGCGCCAGCGCCCACCGGAGCGCCGGGCGGTAGAGACGGATCGCCCACCGGTTGAGCGGGTTCTCCTGCTCGCCTCGAATCGGGCCCCGGACGAAGAGCCCCATGAAGACGGGGACGACCGTGATGGAGAGGAGCGCGGCGGCCGCCATGGCGAAGGTCTTGGTGAGGGCGAGCGGCCGGAAGAGACGCCCTTCCTGGGCTTCCAGCGTGAAGACCGGCAGGAAGGAGAGGGTGATGATGACGAGCGACACGAAGAGGGCGGGGCCCACCTCGCGGGCGGAGAGAGCCGCCAGCTCCCAGCGCGATCGCTCGGGCTCGCGCTCGATGTGCTTGTGCATGTTCTCGATCATCACGATCGCCGCGTCGATCATGGCGCCGATCGCGATGGCGATCCCCCCGAGGCTCATGATGTTGGCGTTCACACCGATCCAGCGCGTGGCGGCGAGGGCCGCGGCGATCCCGAGAGGGAGGATGGCGATGGCGACGAGGGCGCTGCGCGCGTGCCAGAGAAAGAGCACGCAGGCGAGCGCCACGATGACCGACTCCTCCAGGAGGGTCCGCCACAGGGTGCGGACCGCGCGATAGATGAGATTCGACCGGTCGTACGTGGTCACCACGCGCACGCCGGCCGGCAGACCCCGGGACAGCTCGGCGAGTTTCGCTTTGACCCCCTGGATCACCCCCAGCGCGTTCTGGCCGTAGCGCATGACCACGACGCCGCCCACCGCCTCGCCCCTTCCGTTCAGCTCCGCGATCCCGAGGCGGATGTCCGGTCCGAGCGTCACCGTGGCGACGTCGCGCACCCGGACGGGCACGCCGTCCGGACCCACGCCCACCGCCAGCGTCGCGATGTCGCTCACGCTCCGGAAGTAGCCGAGCCCGCGCACCATGTAGTCGCCGCCCGCCACCTCGATCGTCCGGGCGCCGACGTCGATGTTGGAGGTGCGGACGGTATGGATCACCTGATCGGCCGTGATGCTGAACCCCAGGAGCTTGGCCGGATCCAGGAGCACCTGGTACTGCTTCACGAAGCCGCCGACGCTGGCCACCTCCGCCACGCCCGGGACCTGCTGGAGCCCGAATCGCAGGTACCAGTCCTGGATGGAGCGGAGCTGGTCGATGGAGTAGCCCTCCCCGACGACGGCATACTGGTACACCCAGCCCACGCCGGTCGCGTCGGGACCGAGTTGCGGCCGCACGCCGTCCGGGAGCTGGGCCACGGCGGAGTTCAGGTACTCCAGGACGCGGCTGCGCGCCCAGTAGAGATCGGTCCCGTCCTCGAAGATGATATACACGAAGGAGAGGCCGAACATCGACTGGCCGCGCACGACCTTGGCACCCGGCACGGCCAGGAGCGCGGTCACGAGCGGATAGGTGACCTGGTCCTCCACGACCTGCGGGGCCTGTCCGGGAACCTCGGTGAACACGATCACCTGCACGTCGGAGAGGTCGGGGATCGCGTCGATCGGCATGGTGCGCACGACCGCGATCCCGCCCAGGAGGATGCCCACGGCGGCGAGCACGGCGAGCCCGCGCCAGCGGAGGCAGAGCTCGATGATCCGGGCGATCATGGGCGGCGTCTCCCTTCGATCTTCATCTCAGGCATCTCCTGGCCGCCCTTCGGAATGCGCATCCCGGCCGTTCCGGTATCCGTAGGCATGTCCTCCATCGGCATGCCGCCCATCTCGAGCCCCATCCCCATGTTGATCATGATCCCTTTGATGGCCGCCGCGAGACTCGACTCGGAATCGAAGAGGAAGGTGGCGGAGGCGACGACCCTGTCACCCGCCGCGATCCCCTCGGTGACGAGGAGCTCCGTGTCGCCGCGGCCGGCTACCACGACGGGCGTGGGCCAGACGCCGCCCTCCCGAACGACGAACGCGAGGTCCCGCTCCCCTGTGGGGAGGACGGCGGTGAGGGGTACGAGCACGCCGCGCGGGCCGGACGCCCGGATGCGAACCGTCCCGTACATCATCGGCTTGATCGCGAATCCGGGGTTGGGAACCTCGACCCGAACCCGGAGCGTACGCGTACGCATGTCCAGGCTCGGGTAGATGAACGTGACGCGGCCCTCGAAGGCGCGGCCGGGGAGCGCGTCGAACGTGACCTCGCCGGACTGACCCACCCGCACGAGCGCGATGTCCTGCTCGAAGATCGCGGGCTCGATCCAGATCGTGGAGAGATCGGCGATGCGGAAGAGCGGGTCGCCCGCCTCCACCTGTTCGCCCTCGATCACGTTTCTCTCCAGCACGTGGCCGTTGTAGTTCGACCGAATGGTAAGGGTGCGACGTACCTCACCGGTGCGCTCCAGCTCCCCGATCTGGTCGTCCGAGATCTCCCAGAGCTTGAGTCGCCGGCGTGCGGCGGCGAGCAGCGAGTCGCCATGCGGCGTGCCCGCGAGGCGCTTTGCCAGGAGGAGCTCCTCCTGGCCGGTGACGAGCTCCGGCGCGTACAGCTCTAGGAGAGGTTGTCCCGGCCGGACCAGCCGGCCTGTCTCCTTCGCGTAGAGCTTTTCCACCCAGCCGCTCACGCGGGCGTTCACGATCGCGAGGCCGCGCTCGTTGGGGACGACCATGGCGACGGCTCGGACGGTGCGCTCGAGCGGTGCTTCCCGCGCCACGGCGAAGGTCACGCCCGCGAGTGCTGCCTGCTGCGCGGTCACCCGGATCGGGCTCCCCGGCCCGCCCGCCATGCCCGGCATTCCCAGCGTGTCAGGTCCGCCGGCCTGCATACCGGGCATTCCCTCCATCCCCTGCATCTGCGACGCTTGCTGCCTCTCGGTGTCCTCTCGCGAGGGACCGCCGCAGGCCAGCCCGAGGAAGGCGAGGGCCAGGGGGATACGCTTCCAGATCGTGATCATCGGTACCACTCCTCGCCGACGAGGGCGTTCAGCACGGCGCGCTGCGCCCCGTAGTCCGCGGTCAGGCGCGCGAGGTCGAGCTGTGCTAGGAAGAGATCGTCCTGTGCCTCCAGGACTGTCGTGAGATCCACCACTCCGACCGAATAGCTCCGAAGCGCGGACTCGCTGGCCGCGGCCGCGAGCTGCAACACGTGTTCCCGGAGCTGTGCGATCCGCGCGCGCAGGGCATCCAGCCGCGCCACCTGCGCCCGCAGTTCACCCTCGAGCCGTGCCAGGAGATCGTCGTAGCGCCGCTGCGCGCTCACGAGGTCGAGCCGGGCGGCTTCCGCCGCCGGACTCTGTTTCCGCCCGGCCCAGAGGGGGATCGTGAAACCGACCATTCCGGTGAAGAAGTCTTCCCTGTTCACGCGCGGTCCATACTCCAGGCTCAGCGTGATGTCCGGCCGCGCGGCCAGCGCGAATACACGGGCCTCGGCCCGGGCGCGCTCCACTTCGGCGCTCGCCAGGGCCAGACTCGGGCTCCTCGTAGCGAGCATGGCGCGGAAGGTCTCGACGCCGGGGAGCGTGTCCTGGAACACGGCGAGCACAGCCGGCGCGTCGGGGTCCGCGAGATCCGGCACCTGCACCGGCTCACCGGGACCCCGTCGCAGCGCGTCCGCGCGCGCGGCCGCGGCCTCGATCTCAGCGGCGAACGCAAGGCCCTCCTCCTCGTGATGTGCGCGCCGGACTTGCGCCCGCAGGGCCTCGGTCTGCGGAGCGCGCCCGGTTTCGTAGCGTGCGATCGTGACCTTCACGGCCTGATCGGCGACCTCGACGCGCTGCCGCCAGATCGCGAGCGTGCTCCGGGCGTACGCGAGCTCGTAGAACGCGCGCGCGGCATCGGCGGCCAGCGTGTGCGTCGTGAGCCCGAGATCCGCCGCTGCCACGGCATTCTCCTTGCGTGCGACCTGTGCCGACGCGCCCTGCTTCCCGGGGAAGGGGAACATCTGCTGGAGCCTGATCGGGAGGTTAGTGAAATCTGAGCGGTCGAGGTCGAACGGCTCCGAGGTCGTGCCCTGCATGATTCCGAACGAAAGGGTCGGATCGGGGAGCGCGCCGGCGGGCCTGATCCGCTCCGCCGAGGCGCGGGCCCGCGTGTCCGCCGCGGCGAGCCCCGCATTGCGTTGCAGCACCTGCGCCACGTAGTCGCGCAAGCCCGGATCCACGAGCGGGCCCGGCACCTGCGACTGGGCTTCGGCCGTCGAGAGCAGTCCCAAGAGGAGCGTCAAGGTGAAAGTCGTTCGCATCGCGCGTGGTCCCTCGCGCAAGAGTTCAGTGCACACATGCGTTGCACCCGGGCGCGCACGAGCGCGACCAGGGTGAATGGACACGGCTGGTGCTGTGGGGCGCTACGTTCGGGGTGGTCGAGGCGGTGGGGCGGTCAGTTCACCGTCGCCCAGCGTGGTCGGATCCAGCGCCGGGGACCAAGAGAGGGGGATCGCCAGAGTCGCCCTCAGGCCTTCGAGGGTGATGCTACTCACCGCGGCGCAGGTGAGCATGCTGTGGCAGTCGGCGATGGGGCATGCGTCGCACTGATCGGTCACGGATGGCGCACTGGGTGCTGGCGATGCGCTCATCTCCGCGCAGGCGGAGTCCGCGCGGTGTGCCTTGTGGGAGCACAACGGCGCGCCCGCGTACGCGGTGAGGTTCGCCGCAAACAACATCAGGGCCAGAACACGCATCTCAATAAAAACGCGCTCCCCATGAGCGTGAGTTCCCATGGACCCCCGCCTTCACTAGCACGCAAAGCTCGAGCCGCGGGAGGGAGGAGTCAAGGCCACGCCTAGAGCGAGAGAACGATCCTGCCATGCGCTCCGTCGAAGAAGCTCGCAGTCCCCGGAAAATCCATGTCCCAGTTGGCGCCGACGGCGAGTCGCGCGCCCCGCAGGAAGAGGAACTCGACGTCCGTGCGAAGTCGCCGGTTCGTCGCCTGCAACGCCTCGGCGCGGACCGGATCGCCATCGATCGATCGGTCGTCGTAGTAGTAGCCCACGGAGAAGTAGACCCGGCCTGCCAGCTGTCGCCAGAGCGAGACCCACGCCGTCCACTCCCGGTCGCCCCGGTCGATGGCGGCCTCTCCTTCCCGGCGCTCGGGGCGGTCCGTGTAGAAGATCGTCGCTTCCGCCTGCCACTCGGTGGACGGACGGAAGAGCACGTAGAGTCCTCCGCCGCGCGTGCGCTCCACCAGCCGGAAGTTGGCCGCCGAATCGTCCGCGGCGTGCGTGCGCCGGATCTCCGCCTCCGCGATCCGCAGGAAACCGCCGACCGCGACCTCGGACCGCGGCCGCCACTCGCCCAGGACCCCTAGGAAGCGTGTGCGCTCCCGTTGCTCGAAGCCTCCCACACCGTCGTCGAAAAGGTCCCCTTTCAGATGCGCACGGTTCGTCGTCGCCCCGTGGGACTCAACCCGCCACGACCGGCTCGGCTTCCACTCGATCCCGTACCGGATCGCGATGGGGTGGGTGAGGTACTCGCGGAAGAAGTCCGTCTCCGCCGAGTCCACGCCCAGCGTCACGAAGTTGAAGTCGTTGAAGGCGTCCAATAGCGCTACGACAGCCGAGACCCTTAGCCGATCTCCGAAGGTCCGCCGCGCCCCGAATTCCAGATCGGCATCCGGCTTCACGAACTCGAGCGTCATCCCGAACCACGGGGTCCACCCGGCCACCAGAGAGTCGAAGTCGAGGGTGAAGAGGAGACGCTGGCGGTCGGCCTCCAGCGTCTCCTCCTGAGCCAGGCGGAAGCGCGAGTGCAGCCGCCCCGCGAGATGGAGCGTGAGCTTTGCCTCCGCCGCGTTGATGAAGTCGCGGTTGGATATGCTAGCGCCCCATGCCCGCACGCCGCTTTCGGCCGCGTGCCAGGCCGCCTCCCCGCCCAGGTGGAAGGCGCCCGTGAACTCGTCAAGCCGGTACTCGTGATCCTGAAACGGGTGGTACCGCTGGAAGATCCCTTCCCGCGCGAGTCGCCCGAAGATGGCGCCCGCGCGATCGGTGATCTGGTCCCACACGCGGTCCGCCCAACCCGCCAGGGAGTACGCCAGCGGCTCTGGACCCGGCGCCCTCGGTTCCGGGGCGCCGGCGGCTGCCACCTGTAGGACGAGCGCCCATGCCGCCGGAGCCATGTGCGCAACCCGGGGGCCTACCCCCGCAGCTCTTGGGAGGCGATGCGGGCGGCTTCCGCGAGGACGGCCGCTCCGACGAAGATGCTCTCCTCGGCGGCGTAGAACCGTGGCGAGTGCGCGGGGATCGGCTCGCCTCCCTCTTCGCGAGCGCCGATGCGCAGGAAGCAGCCCCTAATCTTCTCCAAGTAGAACGCGTAGTCCTCGCTGGCCATGTTCGGGCCCGCGAACGGCACGAGCGAGCCTCCGCCGAGCAGGGCAGCGGCCGCGCCTCTGGCCCACTGGACGGCCTCGGGCGCGTTGACGAGGGGAGGCGGCCCTGGCTCGATGGTGAGGGTCGCCTTCAGGCGGTAGGCCGCCGCGGTGGACTCTGCGATTCTCCGGAGCTCCCTCTGAAGCACCTGGCGCGTCTCGGGATCCAGGGCGCGCAGCGTTCCTGCGAGCTTGACTCGATCGGGGATGATGTTCGCCGCCGTCCCGCCGTGCACCGTTCCGATTGTCACCACGGCGGCGCGTGCGGGGCCGAGACGCCGGGACGTGATCGTCTGGACCGCCCCGATGAGTGCGCCGGCGCCGACGATGGGGTCTATGCACTCGTGGGGTCTCGCGCCGTGGCCTCCGCTGCCTACGAGCTCGATCTCGAAGGTGTCGGCCGCGGCCGCCAGCGGCCCCGCATCCGCCACCACCTGGCCCACCGGATACCGGCGGTCCACGTGGGCGCCGAAGATCACGGAGACGCCGTCCAGGGCACCGCTGGCAAGGACGGCCAGCGCACCGCGCCCGGTCTCCTCGGCGGGCTGCAAGACGATACACACGTCGCCCGTTCCCGGGGCCTTGGAGAGGAGATGCGCCGCCCCGACGGTCCACGCGGCGTGCACGTCGTGTCCGCACGCGTGCATGATGCCGGGCCGCTCCGACGCGAAGGGCAGACCCGTTCCCTCCTGGATGGGGAGCGCATCGATGTCGCCTCGGATCGCCACCACAGGCGCGCCGGGATCTCGCCCTCGAATCCGCGCCACCACGCCCGTGCCGGCGACCCGATCCAGCGCCGCAGGCTCGAGCGCCGCCAGTTCCTCGTAGAGCCTCTGCGCCGTCTCCTCCTCCTGCGACGACAGCTCGGGGTGCCTGTGCAGCTCTCGGCGGAGTGCCGTGAGGCGTTCCCGCATCTCCGGCGAGAAGAGGGCCGCGACCCGGGGTGGCAGGTTCATGCGATCGTCTCGCGGCGGACCGTGAGCTCCTCCACGCGCTCGCGATCCACGCGCACACCGAGTCCCGGTCGATCGAGGGGCACTCGGATCGTCCCGTCGGTCTCCATCGTCCACTCGGGGACCACGATGTCGCGCTCCCAGTAGCGGGCGCTCGGGGAGAGATCCCCGGGAAGTACGAAGTTCGGCAGCGACGCGAGGGCCACGTTGTGGGCACGGCCGACGCCGGTCTCCAGCATCCCGCCGCACCACACAGGGATTGCGTGCGCCGCGCAGAGATCGTGGACCGCCAAGGCCCGTGCGAGCCCGCCGACGCGGCCGGCTTTGATGTTGACGATCCTCGCGCTGCCCAGCGCGATCATCTCCTCGACCCGTTCCGGACCGGTGATCGATTCGTCGAGACAGATCGGCGTGCGAAGCTGCCTCTGGAGTTCCGCGTGCCGCAGGAGGTCCGTGCAGCCCAGCGGCTGCTCGATCATGAGGAGACCGAAGTCGTCGAGGGCGAGGAGCCGCTGGAGATCGGCGTGCGTGTACGCGGCGTTCGCGTCCACGGAGAGCGGCGCGTCGGGGCCCAGCGCCTCGCGGACGGCCGCCACGTACTCGAGGTCGGCGCCCGGCTTGATCTTCACTTTGATCCTGCGGTAGCTCTGTGCCAGCCCGGCGCGCGCCTTCTCCACCAGGTCTTTTGGGGTCCGCTGGATGCCGAGGGAGATCCCGGCCGCCACGCGGTCGCGCGTCCCGCCGAGGAGCCGTGCGAGCGGCATGCCGCGGCGCTCGGCCGCTAGAGCCCAGGCTGCCATCTCCACCGCGGCTTTCGCCATCAGGTGGCCCCGAAAGCCCACCTCGAGCGCGTACTGGATCTCGCGCGGGTCCTCGAACTCACGGCCGAGCACCCTCGGCGCCGCCCATGAGTGGATCGCGAGCCACGCGGTGTCGATGGTTTCCGGGGAGTAGTGCGGCGTCTCGCCGGCCACGCATTCGCCCCAGCCCACGGCGCCGTCCGCGTCCTCGAGCTCGACCAGCAGCACCCTCCGATCGCTCACGGCACCCGAGGAGATCTCGAACCGCTCCCTCAGAGCGAGTCGAATCTCGCGCAGAGTGATGCGCGTGATCCTCAGAGGTCTCCCTTCCTACGGTTGCGGGTCCCGGGCGAGGCCGTAGAAGCAGCGGCCCATGCGAGGATCGCAGTGGAAGGTCTCGACCCTGTACCCGCGCTTCAAGTATTCGAGGAACGCGCGGCGGGTGGTCGCGCGCCACTCTGCGGCGAGCGCGGGGTTGGCGGCCTTCACCGCGTGGATGTCGGACGGGATCTCGACGCGTACTGCATCGCTCGCCGGAAGGTCGCGCTGGACGGGGACCGGCTGTCCTTCCGCGCCGACGCGCGAGTTCACGATCGGGGAGTCTCCGAAGGGTGCGGGGTCCGCTGCCCGCTCTCCGGAAAGTGCGCGCGCCACGCGCTCGTCACGCATCCTCCACACGATGAGGAACCGGTCGGTGCCGAGGCCGCTGTGGAGCTCGCTTTGCGTGTCGGGGCCGTACATGTCGGGGAGATAGTCCGCGATCTCGGCGCCCAAGCGGTTCAGGTTGAGGTGAGCGTTCCGGGCCACGAGCGGGTCAAAGGTCCAGTACGCCAGCTCAACGCCGAGCTCGAGCAGTCGCTCTCGCTGGTAGGCCTTGAGCCTCTTTCCGATCCCCAACCCTCGCGCCTCCTCGCGGACCGCCAGCATGTCGGACCAGTGGACGAGCCGGCCGTCCATCACTCCCGTGAGGCCGAACACGAATCCGAGGAGGCGCCCGTGCGCGTCGAAGGCCCCGGCGGTGACACCGCCGATCTTCTGGCCCACCAGGAGGATCGCCGCGGGGACGCACTCCGTGAAGTGTTCGCCCCACGTCTCCTTCTGGAGCGCGACGCACGCCTGATACTCGTCGTACGACCGGAGCGGTCGGATGACGACGTCCGGATCGGGGCGCACGCTCCTGGCCGCCTCGCCACGCACCGCGTTTCCTCGTCGCATGATGCCCGCTGGTCGAGCCTGCTGGCGAATCTAGCCCGGCCGATCGCCGGCCGCCAAGCGGGCGCTCACCCGAGAAGCGGGACGCCGACGAAAAGCAGGGCCAGCCTGAAGAGCATGCGAGGCACGCTACCGCGCCCGACGGCCCGTGACAACGGGTTAAGGTTCGTCTACCTTGGCGCCCGATTTTGACCGGAGGTTGCTCTGGGTCTGGAGCGCGAAACCTGGAAGAGCCCACTCGGCTTCGTCCTCGCCGCGGTGGGTTCGGCCATCGGGCTCGGCAACCTCTGGAGGTTCTCCTACATCGCCTCGGAGGGCGGATCTGGCTCTGGCTTCTCCGAATCGTGCTCCCTATCGTGCTGGCCGTCGTGCTGTACGGCGCCGTCAAGGCCACCATCCCGATGGCGAGGGCGGTCTTCGCCGGCCGCTGAAACAGAGGGAGGACCTATGGAAGGGAGCGCCTCGCTGGGCTCGAACACCGCAAAACGCGTCGCGCGGGCCGTAGCGGTTCTCGGTCTCGCGCTGGCCGCGCTCTCGCTGCTCGTCGTGATGGCCGGCGGACCCGGATACCGCTGGGAGTGGTGGGACCTCCGGAGGGCCTTTTCGGTCCTGACGTGGGGCGCCTACGGTGGCCTTGCCGCGGCGATCCTGTCGCTGCTCGGCCTCGCGGCCCTCGCGCTCACGCGCTCCGCGGGCCACGGTCGCGCGTTCGTGTCGGCAGGACTCGGGGTCATCCTCGGGACGGTCGTCGTGGTCGTGCCGTGGAACTGGCGGCAAACGGCCCGGCGGGTCCCTCCGATTCACGACATCACGACTGACATGGAGAGCCCACCCGCCTTCGTGGCGATCCTCCCGCTGCGCAGGGATGCCCGAAATCCCGTGGAGTACGGCGGCCCCGAGATCGCCGCGCAGCAGAAGGCGGCCTACCCGGACATCGTCCCCCTCGTCCTCGACGTGCCTCCGTCGCAGGCTTTCGAGCGCGCGCTCGCGGCGGCGCGTGAGATGGAGTGGGAGATCGTGGACGCGAACGCGGCTGAGGGGACGATGGAAGCGACCGCCACCACGTTCTGGTTCGGTTTCAAGGACGACCTCGTCATCCGCATTACGCCGGCCGACGGCGGGAGCCGCATCGACGTTCGCTCGGTCTCCCGGGTCGGCCGGAGCGATCTCGGGACGAACGCCCGGCGGATTCGGGGCTACCTTGCGAGGCTCCGCCAGACCGGACCACGGTAGTCCCGACCGGTGGGGCTAGCGCTTCCGGCGTCCGGCACCGGCGCGCGGCTGCCTCCGCTTCGCCCGGTCTGCGCCGCGGGCTTCCAGCAACCTCAAGGCGAGCTCGGGCGATCCGCCCTCCTCGTCGTGCTTGAGGTAGGCGAAGATGTCGCGGCCGCCCGACAGCTGCTCATCAATCCAGGCGCGCCACTCCCGCAGTTCCCGCGGCTCGTACGCTTCCTTGCGAAGCCGCAGGTAGCAGAAGTCGGCCGTGGCCATTCTGGGAGGAGCGGCCCCCTCCTCCATCTCCGCGATGCACAGCGCCACGTTCGCCTCGCGGAGCCTCTGGAAGATCGGCTCGTCGAACCAGCTCTCGTGCCGGAACTCGACTGTGTAGCGGAAGCCGCGCGGCGACGACGCGAGGAAGCCCGCGAGGCGCTCGTCGTCCCGTCTGAGGTACGGAGGAAGCTGGAAGAGGATGGGCCCCAGCTTTTGACCCAACACCGTGCACCGCTCCACAAAGTCGCGTGTGAACTCCTCGACCCCCTTCAGGCGCCCCTGATGCGTGATCTTCTGGTGCGCTTTGACGGCGAAGCAGAAGCCGTCGGGCGTGCTCGCGCGCCACCCGTCGAGCAGCGCCTCGGCGGGGAAGCGGTAGAACGTGTTGTTGAGCTCGACGCTGGAGAGCCGTTCGGCGTAGAACCGCAGGAAATCGGACGCGGGAAGATCTCTCGGGTAGAACGCCCCCTTCCATTGCGGGTACGCGTAGCCTGAGGTCCCCACTCGGAGCGTGCCGTTCGGCATGGCGGCAAAGCTACCCGCCGGGTGTCGGGCCGCAATCGGGTGGCGTGTCCCCTCGGGCCCTTCTAGATTGCACGCGGGGCTTCCGTCAGCCAGAACATTCAACCGGCGTGGACATGCTCCAGAGCGCATCCAGCCGCATGGCCATGGACCAGGGGGTCCGTATCCGGCCGCGGGACCCCGCACTGGTGCCGATCGTGGAGAAAGTGGAGGCCGGGGAGCGTCTCTCCCTCGGGGATGGCGTAGCTCTCTTTCGCACCCGCGACCTGCTCACGGTGGGGGCGCTTGCCGACCGGGTGAACCGGCGGAAGAACGGGGACCGCGTCTTCTTCGTCGCCAACCAGCACCTGAACCCCACCAACGTGTGCGTCCTCAACAAGGTGTGCGTCTTCTGCTCGTACGGAGTGAGCCCCACAGCGCCGGGCGCGTACACCATGAGCCTGGACGAAGCGTTCGCCGAGGCGGAGGAGGCCCGCGAGATCGGAACGCGCGAGTTCCACATCGTGGGCGGTCTGCATCAGAAGCTTCGGCTCCAGTACTACCTCGACCTCTTCCGCGGGTTGAAGGAGCGGCATCCCACGGTCCACATCAAGGCGCTCACCGCCGTCGAGATCGCGCACCTGGCCCGGATCGAAGGGATGACGACGCTCCAGGTCCTCCAGGAGATGAAGCAGGCAGGTGTGGACTCGCTGCCGGGCGGCGGCGCGGAGGTCTTCGGCCCGGCGGTCCGGAGAGAGATCGCCGAGAAAAAGCTCGCGGCGGAGGAGTGGCTCCGCATCCACCGGGAGGCCCACTGCCTGGGGATCCCCTCCAACTGCACCCTCCTGTACGGGCACGTGGAGACCTACGAGGACCGCGTGGAGCACATCCTCCGCCTGCGCGAACTCCAGGACGAGACGGGCGGCTTCCTCACCTACATCCCGCTGGCGTACCACCCCGACCACAACGAGCTCGGCCGTCGCCTCGGGCGCGAAGGCACCGCCACCACGGGGTTCGACGACCTGAAGAACCTCGGCGTGGGCCGGCTCCTCCTCGACAACTTCGGTCACATCAAGACCCACTGGATCATGGTCACCCCGAAGATCTCGCAGGTGTCCCTCCACTTCGGCGTGGACGACGTCGAGGGGACGGTCGTGCTGGAGAAGATCACGCATGCCGCCGGCGCGCGGACGCCTGTGGGGCTCCCGTACGACGAGATGGTCCGGCTCATCCGAGAGGCGGGGAAGCGCCCGGTGGAGCGCGACGCCCTGTACCGCCCGATGCGCGAGTTCGACTGACGATGGCGACCCTCGCGGTCGAGATCCCGAGGGGCGAGCTCGAGGACGCCCTCGATCTGTATCTCCGAGCCCCGCTCCTCGAGCTGGGCACCTATGCCGACGAAGTCCGCGAGCGGCAGCACCCCGCTGGCGTCGTCACGTACATCGTGGACCGCAACATCAACTACACGAACATCTGCGTCACCGATTGCAAGTTCTGTGCGTTCTACCGCCGGCCCAAGCACCCCGAAGGGTACGTCCTCTCATATGAGGAGATCGGGCAGAAGATCGATGAGGCGAAGGCGCTGGGCGCCGTGCAGATCCTCATGCAGGGCGGGCACAATCCCTACCTGAAGCTCGACTGGTACGTGGGTCTGCTCCAGACCATCAAGCGCTACCACCCGATCCACGTCCACGGGTTCAGCGCCTCCGAGATCGACCTCATCGCCCGCATCCACAGGCTCTCCGTGGAAGAGACCCTGCGGATTCTGCATGCCGCCGGTTTGGACTCGATGCCGGGTGCGGGAGCCGAGATCCTCGTAGACCGTGTGCGGGATCGGATCGCGCCGAAGAAGATCGGGACGGACCGCTGGCTCGAGATCCACGAGGCGGCGCACGGGCTCGGGATGCTCACGACGGCCACGATGATGTACGGCGTGGGCGAAACGGCGGGAGATCGCATCGAGCACATCTTGCGCGTCCGGTCCCTTCAGGCGCGCACGGCCGGCTTCACCGCTTTTATCGCCTGGTCGTTCCAGCCCCGCGGCACGGAACTCGCTCACATCCCCGAGGCCACGGGTGTGGACTACCTGCGGACCGTGGCCGTGGCGCGAATCCTTCTCGACAACGTTTCCAACTTCCAGGTCTCGTACGTCACGCAGGGGCCGAAGGTTGCCCAGGTGGCGCTCCGATTCGGGTGCAACGACTTCGGCTCGCTCATGATCGAGGAGAACGTCGTCTCGGCGGCGGGGACGAACTACATCATGCCGGAAGCCGAGATCCGTAGACTCATCGAGGACGCGGGGTTCAAGCCTGTCCGGCGGTACCAGGACTACCGAATGATCCCGGACGGTGCCGACCCTACGGTCTGCACATGCCGGGCGTGCGAGAGGCGCAGGACCTGAGCGCGATGGACAGTGGGCCCTTGTGCCGGTGCCGAAGCCGAGGATATGCTCTCGTGTAGGTCGTCTCCAGGGAGAGGGTTCCGGCCCGGTGAGCGCGTTTCTCCGGGCTTTTTTGGTGGTCCCCGCCGATAACACGTAAACCGAACGCCTCGGCCCAGAGCAGGGGGTGCCCCGCATGAAGGTTCTGATCCTTGTGGGTTCCGAATCGGATCGCCCGACGCTGGAGCCGGCCCTGGAGGTGCTCCGCGAGAGTGGCGTGGAGGCTCACCTTCAGGTGTCGAGCGCCCATCGCCAGCCGGAGCAGACCGCCGAGCTCGCACGGACGGCGAAGGAGAAGGGGTACGGCGTCATCATCTGCGGGGCGGGCCTCTCGGCGGCGCTCCCGGGTTTTGTGGCCTCGCGCACCGACCTCCCGGTGATCGGGGTGCCGGTGCCCTCAGGCCCGCTGGCCGGGATCGACGCACTCCTCTCCACCGTGCAGATGCCGGCGGGCGTCCCCGTGGCGTGTGTCGGGATCGGAAACGCCAAGAACGCTGCCCACCTGGCGCTCCGCATCCTGGGCGTGAGAGCTGCGGGCTGAGCCGATGCGCGTCGGGGTCGGATACGACGTGCACGCCTTCGGCGAGGGGCGTCGTCTCGTTCTCGGAGGCGTGCACATCCCGTACGAGAAGGGCCTCGTGGGCCACTCGGACGCGGACGTCGTCGTGCACGCGCTGACGGATGCGCTCCTGGGTGCGGCCGCGCTCGGCGATCTGGGAACGCATTTCCCCGAGACGGATCCGCGCTGGAAGGATCTCGACTCCCTGGAGTTCCTTCGCAGCGCCGTCGGGCTTCTGGGGGAGCGCGGCTATCGGGTGGTGAACGCCGACATCACCGTGATCGCGCAGGCACCGAGACTCGCTTCCCACGTGCTACGGATGCGACAGGTCCTGGCGCCGATCTTGAACGTGGATGTGGATGCGGTCTCGGTGAAGGCGACAACGCCGGAGGGGCTGGGGGCGCTGGGTCGCGGGGCGGGGGTGGCGGCGTTCGCCGTGGCGTGCATCGAAGTTGCCCACGCCCGTTCCGCACCGGGGGCGTGACGGCTCTCGTGATCGACTCCATTCTGGACGTCCTCGGGGCGCTCGCCCCGATCTGGCTCTACGTAGCGCTAGGGCTCGGCGCCGCGATCGAGAACGTCGTCCCACCGGTCCCCGCCGACACGTTCGTTCTGTTCGGGGCGTTCCTCGCCGCGCAGGGTCGCGCGACGGTCTCGGGCGTCTTCCTCAGCACCTGGGTCCTCAACGTGGCGGGCTCGTTCTCCGTGTACCTCTTGGCCCGCAAGTACGGCCGCGCGTTCTTCGGGACGCGGACGGGCCGCTTTCTCCTGCGACCCCGCCAGCTCCGGAAACTGGAGCGCCTGTACGCCGTCCACGGCCCCAGGATCATCTTCGTCAGCCGGTTCGTCCCCGGCTTTCGGGCGCTCGTTCCTGTGTTCGCGGGGGTCGCTCATCTTCGACCGCGCCGCAGCCTGCTCCCCATAGCGGTCGCTTCGGGCGTGTGGTACGGCGCTCTCATTGCGCTGGGGACCCTGCTGGGGAAGAACTGGGGACTCATCCTGCGGGCGTTCGCGTCGGTCAATCGCTTGCTGGCGGTCGCCGCGCTCACGGTCGCGCTCGTCGTCGTTTGGGTGTGGTGGCGCACGCGCCGGCGACCCGTCGGGCACGCGGCGGGAGAGGGCAAGGAGATCTGAAGGATGGCGCGACCGCTCGCCACGGATCCCGGCCTCCGCGCGTTTCATGTGGAGCCGTATCGTGATTTCCTCGCGTTGGAACGCGGGCTCTCTCCCCGCACCGTGCTGGCATACACCTCCGACGTCAGGCGACTGGTCCACTTCCTGCGGGCGCGCGGTGCGGGTTCGCCGCGGGACGTGCGGCCACAGGACCTGCGGGAGTACGTCTTCTGGCTCAAATCGCAAGGGCTCCAGGCGACGAGCATTCGAAGGAACGTGGCCGCCATGCGCTCGTACTTCGGGTCTCTCGTCTCGGAGAATCTCCTAGCGGCCGATCCGAGCGAGCGGATCGAGAGCCCGCGCACGTGGCGGCGGCTCCCGGCGGTGCTCTCGCTCCCGGAGGTTGAGCGGCTCCTGGCCGCGCCCGACCTCGGGCATCCGCTCGCGCTCCGCGACCGGGCGCTCCTTGAGCTGGCGTACGCTACCGGGGTTCGGATCAGCGAGCTCATCACACTTCGGCTCCAAGACCTCGACCTGGAGGAGCGCTTTCTGACGGTGACGGGGAAGGGCGAGAAGCGGCGGGGTATCCCCTTGGGGGGCCGGGCAGCGGAATCGCTGCGGCTCTACCTCCGGGACACGCGCCCGCAGCTCGACGACGGAGAGGGAAAGGGTGTGGTCTTCCTGAGCGCGGCGGGCCGGCCCCTGAGCCGTATGGGCGCGTGGAAGGTCATCCGCAAGCACGTGCGGGCTGCCGGGATCGCGAAGCGCGTCACGCCACACACCCTGCGCCACACCTTTGCCACACACCTCCTACAGGGCGGCGCGGACCTGGCCGCGGTTCAGGAGATGCTGGGACACGCCGACATCTCCACAACGCAGCTGTACACGCAGGTCGATCGCGAGTACCTGGCGGAGATCCATCGGAAGTATCACCCGAGAGCCTGAGCCGGGCCTGGGGCGACCGCAAAGGGCGGTCGCCCCAGAGGCCCCGGCAACGGGCACGGCCGGCGTTGTGCTAGCCGATTTGCGGCTTGAAACGACCGCGCCCACGGCTACGGCGGCGGCGCGGAGAGACACGCTCCTCGAGCTCCTGAAGCGTGAGCTCGATCACGGAGGCGTTCTTCCCGGTGGCCTCACGGATCTGCTTCTTCTGCTCGTCCGTGAGCTGGATCCGGAGAGACCCCTTCTTCCTTTCCATGGCTGACCTCCTGCGGCTTGTGGCGATGTGATCGCGAACGCGCCCAATATGGAGGACGCTGTTGGGGATCGCCTAGGACGGGCATCACGAGAGCCCTGTGACTTCCGTTCGCGCGACCCCGTGATGCAGCCGACGCACGGGGCGTGACCGGAATTGCCAAAGGCCGGTGCGAGAACCTGTCGTCGCTGGTGTGACTCTGGCTACAGCACAAGGGCGGCCAGTCCCACCAGCACGAGGGCGTGAGCCAGCTGGTCGATGCCGAACGCGTACCAGTAGACGTTCTGGCCCGGATCCCTGAGCGCGGGGATGCGGCGCCCGAGGCGCGCCCGCATGGCGTCGATCGAGAAGTGGGTGGCGAATTCGATCGGAGCGGCGATCGCCGCAGGGAGCCAAGGGCTGCTCCGCACGAACACGATCACGGCCAGGGCGACGAGGAGGGCATGCACCGCCGCGTGCCCGGCGATGGGGCTGAGCGGCCCGCCGCTATACTTGGCCTCCAGCATCCGGGCGGTGCTGAGCGGCGTGAAATCGCCGAGGTAGTGGGCAACGAGGAGCCCGCACAGCAGCCCGAACGTTTCCGCGGTCACCCTGCGGCGCTTCTCATGTGCTCACCCCCGGGCCTAGGATCTCTCGGTTCAGGGGGATCCCTTCCAGGTAGCGCTGGCGGAGGGCGGCGTCCTTGATATGTCGGGCCTTGCGCTGAACGATCTGCTGCGCCCGCGTGTGCATCTCCTGTCCCTCCTTGCGACGTCCCAGGGCCAGGAGCGCCCGTGCTCGCGTGTAGTACACGGCTTCTTCGGGGCCCTGCACGTTGTAGTGGATCATGAGCTTCTGGACGGCCTGTGCCGAGTCGCGATCGGCGGCCGGTAGATCTCCCTCCTCCAATGCCAGGTGCGCTTGGCGGGTGAGCGCCAGGATCTCAACGTGGACAAGCCCCGTCCGGCCCGCCTGGTCGCGGGCGCGTTGCAAGCTCTGGTGCGCCTCCTCTCCGCCCTCGATTTCGGAGAGCGCCAACCAGGCGCGGGCTTCCACCCTGGGTCGCCGGATTTCGCGGCCAAGGTTGCAAGCGCTCTGCAACGCGGCGCGTGTTTCCTCGACGTTCTTTCGCGCGGCCAGGACGATCCCCAGCGTCAATTCCGTGCCGGCCTGAGCGCGGCGCGACCCGCACTGCCGTGCCAGCGTGACCGCCTCGCGCGCCACTCCCTCCGCCTCCTCGTACTCCCCGAGCCAGTAGAGCCCCGTCGCGCGGTGCGCCACGACCCTCGCCTCCGTTGGAAGGTCACCGAGTTCTGCACAGAACCGGCGCGCGCGAGCGAAGTAGTCGAGGCTTCTTGTGAAGTCGCCGATGTCGATGAGCGCGAGGCCGATGCGGTCCAGGACCTCTGCTTCGCCGAAGCGGTCCCCGGCGCGCCGCTGGAGGGGGAGGGAAGCGCGATAGTGGTGCATCGCCTCGGGGTATTCGCCCCACAGGTGGGCGACGCGGCCCAGAAGGGAGAGCGCGTCCCCCTGTCGCGACACGTCGCCGAGTTTCTCGAATTGCTTCTGGGCCTCTTGGGCGGTCGCTCGTGCGGTCGGAAGGTCTCCCGAGTCGAAGAGGTAGCGCGCTCGCCGGAAGCTGGCCTCGGCGAGGATACGTTCGTCGCGGCGCTCGCCTCCAAGGGCCTCCAAATCCTCGATCGCCTTCCGGCGCACCTCGTCGTCCCCCAGAGCCGCCGCGATCTCCTCCACGAGGGTCAGCAATCGGACCCTGTCCTCCGGCTCGGCGGCGGCCTTCAGCGCTCTTTGCACGAGTGACTTGGCGTCGGACAGGCCGCCGCGCGCCCGGGCACTCCGGGCGGCGCGCTCGAGAAGCGGCACGGCGCGTGCCGGCTCCTTCGATCGCTCGTAGTGAAACGCCACCCACTCGGCGTGCTCTGTGCCCTGCGCCGCGAAATGTTCTTCGAGCCAGCGGGCGACGGCGCCATGGAGTTGTGCGCGCAGGCTCCGCAGAAGGCCCTGGTACGCCACTTCCTGGAGCAGCAGATGCTCGAACATGAACTCGTGGTCCCCGCTCACCATGGACGACGGGAGCGGCCGAACGAACGCCCCGTCCCGCAGCACCTCCAGCTCGCGCTCCACAGGTTGCTTGGCGAGTGCGTCTCGCAGAACCCCGGACCAGAAGCGGCGTCCGACGATCGCCGCGTACTGAAGCACGCGCTTCGCGGACGTGTCGAGCGCATCGATGCGCGTGGCCAGCACGCTCTCAATGGTGTCCGGCACCTCGAACTCGCTCAGCGTGGCGTGTGCCCTCCACACCCCGTCTTCGGCCCGCAGGGCGCCGGCGTCCACCACGGACCTGAGCGTCCCCTCGATAAAGAGGGGGTTCCCTTCCGCCCGCCCGATGATCACGTCGAGGAAGTCCTGCGGCATCTCGTGGGCGCCCAGCGTCGCCTCGACGAACTCGCGCGCCTCCTCCGGCGTGAGCGGTGCCAGATCGACCCTGTCCTCGATGCACGCGACGAGGCGGGCCAGCACCGCCTCTCCCGCCAAGGGCGGCCGGGTCACGAGGACGGTGAGGATCGGGCCGCGCAACCCCAGCCGGGGGAGATCGCACAGGAGCTCCAGCGTTGTGCGGTCCGCCCAGTGCAGATCCTCGAGGATGAGAAGCCGCGGATCCGTTGCCGCCTCCTCGATCGCTCGGACCACGGCCGCCACGATCCGGTCATGGCGATCCTGGGGCCTGTAGGGTTGGAGTTCCGGGACCTCGGAGATCGGACTCCCGAGCGCGACCTTCAGGGCGGCCACGTCTACGGCCTCCCACGTGCCGCCGCCAGCCTCCGCGATCCTCGCGGCCGCCTCGGCAGGCGCCATCGTCAGCGGGAGGTTGTAGAGGTCGCGCACGAGCTCGCTGATAGGCGCCCAGGGGGTGCTGCTCGCGTACGGGTAGCTGCGCCCTTGGGCAAATTGCTCGACGAGGAGCCGTTCCACGGCGACGAGCTCTTCCAGAAGCCGCGACTTTCCTAGCCCGGCCGGCCCTGTGAGCAGACAGATCTGCGCCTCGCCTTCCTTCGCGCGCCGCCAGCGGTCGCGGAGGCCCGAGAGTTCCGCCACGCGACCTATGAAACGGGCCTCCTTCTCCTGGAAGCCGCGGACCTTGCCACGCTCGGCCCGGACCCCCTGGACGTATCGCGCATGCACGGGCTCGCGGCGTCCCTTGACCTGGAGGACCTGCTCGGGCTCGAACTCGAAGAGGTGACGCGTTCGCTCGTAGGTCGTCGGGCCGACCAGGATCCGTCCCGGCTCGCAGAGCCCCTGCACCCGCGAGGCCACGTTCACAGTGTCTCCGACGGCCGTATAGTCGCGCTCGCCGCCGGCGGAGAAGAGTCCCGTCACGACAGACCCCGTGTTGATTCCGATGCGCACCTGTGGTCTGTACCCGCGGCGGGCCAATCCCTCGATGGTCAACCCGGCGAGCGCCACGTGCATGTCGAGCGCCGCGCGCACCGCGCGCTCGGGGTCGTTCTCATGGGTCACGGGTGCGCCGAAGAGGGCCATCACGCAGTCGCCGATGAACTTGTCCACGAATCCGCCCCACCGCGTGATGCACTGGCAGAGCCGGTCGAGGCACTGGGCGATGAGCTCCCGCACCTCCTCGGGATCGGATTCTTCGGTGAGTTCCGTGAAGCCTGACACGTCGGCGAACAGGACCGTCACGACTCGCCGTTCGGCCTGGGCGACGGAGCCCACGGGCGCGCCGCAGGCGAGGCAGAATTGCGCGCCTTTCGGGTTGCGCTGGCCGCAGGCGCCGCAGCTCGTCACGTCATGAACGTCCAGGGGCGCCCCGCAGCTCGCGCAGTACTTCGCGCCTTCCTGCACGGAGACCCCACACGCGGGGCACGACTCGATCCGGACGTGCGTGTTCATGCTGTGTTCGACCCGTGCTCGAAGCTCGGGATGAAAACGAGGCGGGGCGACCGCCCGTGCGGTCGCCCCGCTCGCGAAGCTGGCAGGGCTCGGGCCGTCTTACGCGATGAACTTGTGCCGACGGCCGCCGGCGCCCCCTCTCCGACGCGGAGAGACGCGCTCCTCGAGCTCCTGGAGGCTGAGCTCGATCGCGGACGCGTCCTTGCCCGTCGCCTCACGGATCTGCTTCTTCTGCTCGTCCGTGAGCTGGATCCGGAGAGACTCCTTCTTCTTTTCCACGGCTGACCTCCTGTGCTTGGCGGTGACCCGGGCACCTCATCTCGTCCGTTCTGAGGGCCCATTAACGGCTCCAATATGAACCCCACCCCTCGGAGCCGCCTAGGACGCGAATCACCGCCCGCCTGTGACTCCGAGCGTCCGCGTAAGGTGACGTCGCGAAGGCGATCCCTGTGACGGACGTTCAAGCCACGAGCGACGGGGAGTTCCCTTTTGAACGTGACTTCGGTCACGGCACCCTCAGTCCTCCCTTACAACAAGTGCGGATGCCGACACCCGGATCACCCGCCCCTCGGCCCGCAGGAGATCGCTCTCCAGAAGCTCTTTCATGATCCGGGACACCACCTCTCGGCTGGATCCCACACGCTGGGCAAGGTCCTGGAGGGTGGGCCGGGTGAACACGACGTACCCGCTGGCCCGCTCCGGCTCGCCCTCCTGCTCGGCGATCTCAAGGAGCGCGTAGAGAACCCGCTCCTTGACTCCCAGGAGCGCGTGCTCCCCGATCTTCTGATAGGCGCGCCTCACCGACTGGCTCAGGTCGCGCAAGACCGCTTGCTGCGTCGCCTTCTGCTGCTCCATCCAGGCGATGAAGGGTTCCCCGTCGAACTTCGCCAGGTGTGAGGCTGTTTCCGTGATCGCGTTCGCCGGTTGCGGTCGGCCATCGAGGGCGGAGACGAGCCCCACCAAGCCACCGCTCCGGGCTCTGGCGATGACGACCTCGCGGCCGGCTTCATGGGCGAGGGTGACCTTGACGCTGCCCCGGACCACAAGGAAGACCGGGCCGGCAGGGTCGCCCTGGTAAAGCAGGATGTTGTTCTTCGGGTAGTCATGGCAGCGCGCCATGGCTGCGAGCTCTTTCAGAGCCTCCTTGCCGACGCCCCGGAGCAGTGGCGAGCTCGCGAGCACGCTCGAAAGGTCTTCTTTCTGCGCTCCTCGGGTCATAGCAAGAGATCCATGCGGATCGTCTGCCGCACCGCGCGGGCGATCGCCTTTGCCACGGTCGCGCGGCCGGTCTCGATCTTCGCGACTCCCGTCATCCCCGGGGCCGGCTGCCAGTCGGCGGCGGGGAGGGGGATCACGGCCTCGAGCCAGCCTTCCTCGGCGGCGGGTGACACGGCGGCCACGGTCGCTCTGAACTTGAGTCGAGGGTTTGCCGCGAACTTGAGGCTGGCACGCTGGCCCGGCGCAACGTCGGCGGCCACGCTCGGCGGCACGCGGACCCGCGCGACGCGTCCTTGCAGCGACGCGATCTCGAAGAGGAGGTCGCCGGGCTCGAGCCCCTCTCCCAGCCGCTCCCACGGACGGTAGGCGAGCACGACTCCGTCGATCGGTGCGCGGACGACGAGCCGCTCGCGCTGGGCCCGCAGGACGGCGAGCTTCTCGAGGCCCTCCCGGAGCATCGTCGCGGCGGACGCGGCAGCGGCGCGATCGTTCTGCGCCTCCGCCTGGGCGAGGGTGATCCTCCATTGCTCGGTCAGGGCCTCTTGTGCCAGGAACTCCGACTCCAACTGAGGATTCCACAGGGTCGTGAGCGGCGCGCCCGCGCGTACCGTATCGCCGTCTCGCACGTGCAGCCGATCGAGCACACCGAGCACCTCCGCTCGCACATACGCCCGCGGCGCCGCCTCGACCCGGAACTCGCCCCGCGCTCGGAACGTCCACGGGAGAACGAGGAGCACGACGATGCCGAGGGCGGTTCCCGCCAACGCCATACGGCTTCGCTTCCCGCTCCGCTTCAGGGCTGCGCGCCATGTCGTTCTGGCGGCAACGGCGATGGCGCTCCAGCGACCCCGAACGCGGCGCACGAGCGGGACCATCATGAGTGCGACAGCGATCCAGACCCAGCCTCCGACGAACCTGCCGAACACGAGGATCAGGAAGATCACGGAGATGACGATCACGGCAGCGCTGTAGGCGGAGGCCAGCCCGCCGTACAGCAGGAAGGCCTTCCGCTCGCGCGGCGTCACCGCCGGCTCTGCCGCGTCGATCCCCAGGACGTATCGCTTCGTCAGCCAGCCCCAGTACTCGAAGGAGCGGCCGCGCAGGTTCGGGATCTCGAGCCAGTCGGAGAGAGCGTAGTAGCCGTCCAGCGGGATCAGCGGGTTCAGGTTCGCCATGACCGCGCCGATGCCGCCCACCAGGATCGAGAGGAACGCCACTCGATGCACGAAGGTGCCCGGCTCGGCCAGCACCCAGACGACGGCGCCCACCGCGGCGATCACCAGCTCGATCCAGGGGCCCGCGAAGTTCACCCACAGACGGTGGCTTCGCTTCTGGAAGGTCCAGGCGTCGTTCGTGTTGCAGTAGAGCGCGAACGAGAAGTAGAGGAGCATCCCGCCTACGTCGCGCACCTCGCCCCCGAAGCGCTTGGTGGTGAGCCCGTGCCCAAGCTCATGCACGACGGTGATGGGCATCTCGAGGGCCCAGATCAGCACGTAGTCCGTCCAGGCGACGCCCTGGAGGGTGTAGAGGGCCATCGTCCCTGCGAAGAACTCCTCCCATTGAAGGCCGAGGATGAGAAAATACGCGGCGAACAGGACGATGGAGGCCCCTACGAACCCGGGCGACCACATCCAGTGAAGGCGCTGCACCATCCGCTCGAAGAGACGGTCGGGGTCGCCGACGGAGAATCGCAATCGGAGGATGGATCCGCGGGTGCGGCGGCGCACGCGCACCTTCCGCTGGGCCCGCAGCCGCTCCATCAGGATGAGGTGCTGCTCGGCCGGGGAGCGCTCCACGAGGCCGCGCCTCTTCAGTTTGTGGGCGAAGTCGGCGATGTGTCCCGCGGTGAGGCGCACGCGCAGCGTTTCTTCTGCCAGTTCGGCGATCTCTGCCGGAGTGCGGCGCCCGTCCATGAGCCGCATGAGATCGATCTCGAGCTCTCCGAACTGATAGTACTTTTGTTCCTGGGGCTCTTTCACGACGTAGTGCACGCGGCCCTCGTGCTCGCGGCGCACGATCTTCAAGTCCGTCCGGAGCTTCGGGCGGGCTTCCAGCGCCGACGTCACCGTCCTGCACCCTCTCGCCCGGCTATGAGCTCCGCGATCACGGCGGCGCCGGGGAGGAAGTCGCCAGGCTGCGCGAGCTCGACGATCACCTCGCGCGTGCCGCTTGCTGGGTCAACGGTGGGGCTCACGAGGAGCACATGGCCCTGGCCGCTCACGCCTTGCGCGCCGGTGAGCCGGACGGGCGACCCGATGCGAAACGCCGCCGCGCGATCCTCGGGAACGAGCAAGCGCGCGCGGAGAGGGCTCATCGCCGTGACGCGAAAGAGCGGCTTCCCCTCCTCCACGCGCTCGCCGACTCGCACGTAGCGCCGCGCCACGACGCCCCCGAAGGGGGGGCGCACGCGCGTCCACGACAGCCGGAGCTGGGCGCGTCTGAGATCCGCCTCCGCGCTCCGCATCGCTGAGAGCGCCGCCTCATACTCCGAGGCGGAGGCCAGTTGTTTCTCGCGAAGCTCCTGAACGCGCCGGAAGTTCGCCCTCGCCTCCTCAGCGCGCGCCCCGGTGGCCTCGACATCGATCGCCGCCTGATCGTCTTCGAGGGTCGCCAGGAGCTGACCCGCGGCCACGCGGTCGCCGATCTCCACGTGGATCGCCTTCACGAGCGCGCCCACGCTGCCGCTCTCGTCCGAGTTCCAGCGGGTGTAGACATCGGCGTCGCGCTCCGAGTAGAGGTGCGTGCGGTAGCGGTTCTCCTCGCCCGCCGCCGACATCGTGGGGCCGAGGCTCACGGGCGTCGCATCGCGGATGTCCGGGCCGGCCTTCGACTCGATCTCCTTCCCGCAGGCCGCCGGCGCCACCGTGAGGGCGGCCACGACGAGCGGGCGGAGCACGCGACCGCGCGTGCCGTCGGCTACCGCCAGACGTGCCATTGGATCAACCGAATCACTGGGCGCATGAGGAGAGCGGCGATGGGCCGCCAGGATCCCACGATCTTCGCCTTCGCGTCCATCCCGGGTTTCAAGAGGCCCGCGCCGTTTTCGAGTCCCGCGCGCACGGCGAACGTCGAGCCCCCGCGGCCCTCCGGAGGATCCGCGTGCGACGCGATCTCCGTGACCGTCCCTACGAACGTGTACTCCGGGCGCGACGGGACCTTGAGACGAACGCGCTGGCCGGCTCGGACGCGGTCGATGTCCCGGTC
Organism: Gemmatimonadota bacterium; assembly: GCA_016209945.1. Classification (GTDB taxonomy): domain Bacteria; phylum Gemmatimonadota; class Gemmatimonadetes; order Palauibacterales; family KS3-K002; genus JACQVD01. The sequence goes on along the minus strand of JACQVD010000169.1, from coordinate 7,129 downwards.
CGCGACGCGGGCCTCGATTTCCAGACGGTCCGTCCGGCCGAGGACGACAAACGTCTCGCCCGGCTCCAGCGACGCGCCCAGCCTCTCGCGGGGTCGCGGCGTCAGGACGACCCCGGCCACCGGCGCCCGCAGTCGCGTCCTTTCCAATTCCTGTCTCAGGAGGCTCAGCCGTGCCGCGAGCTCCTGCGCCTGGATCCGGGCGATCTGGGCTTTCGCCTCGTCTCCCGCGGTCTGGGCCGCCGCCGCTTCGCGCTCCGCGATCGCGCGCCCTGCCTCCGCCTCTTGGAGCCTCGTGCGGATCTCGTCGTCTCGGAGCACCGCGAGGATGTCGCCGGCCTCGACCGTCTGGCCTTCGTCCACCCGGATCTCCGAGATCACGCCGGCGACGGTGGCGCGCACCGGCATCCGGCTGCCGGGCAGGAGAACGGCCTCGCGCGTGGAGATCCGCTCGTGCAGCGGGATCAGGAACACGGCGAGAGCGACGGCGGCCGGGATCCCCACCTTCTTCGCGAGCGTTCGCCGGGGCATGGCGGCGATGCGGCGCCGCCACGCCGCCACGGGCTCCAGCACGCTGATGAACGGGACCTGGCTGTACAGCGTGGCGTTCCGGATCGCGACCGCCGCCTGGTAGGCCAGGAGCTCCGCCGCCTCGCGGCCGCCCTCTCCCAGGAATTCGGGGTTGGAGGACTCCATGTACAGGCCACCCAGCCGCCCCTCCTCGTCCTTGAGAGGGATGAGGCAGAAGGAGCGGACGCCGGTGCGCTCGAAGTACGAGCCGAACGCGGCGCGCGCGGCCGGGGCCAGCTCGTCCTCCTCGTCCGAGATCTCCGGTACGTAGGCGACCTCGTCGCGTTCGAGAAGCCAGGTGATGAGGCGCTCGAGCTCCCGGTTCTCCTCGGCCTTCGGGTCGAGCGTTTCCCGCCCCGAGATCGCCCGCAGAAGAGGTCGCCCTTTCTCGTCGAGGACGATGGCCGCACGGTCGTAGGCCACGGCCTGGCTCGCGAGGTTCACGACCGAAAGCACCAGGCGGTCGAGGTCCAGGGTCGAGGTGATCTCCCGGCTGATGCCGAGCAGTGCGCGCAGGTCGCGCGCGCGCTTCTCCGCCTCGTGCAACTGGGCGTTGCGGAGCGCCATCCCGGCGGTGGCCGCCAGGCCCACGAGCAAGCCCTTGTCGCTCTCATCGAACTGGCCGTTCCCCGATCGCTTGTTCAGGACCTGGAAGACGCCGAGGACTTCTCCCTTCGCCTTGAGCGGGGCCGCGACCATGGACCGGGTCGCAAAGCCCGTCGCCTCATCGACCTGGTGGATGAAGCGCGGGTCGTTACGGGCGTCGGCGACGAGCTCCGCCTCGCCCTTGCGCGCCACGTCGCCGACGATCCCGGCGCCCAGCGGCAGCTCGAGGCCTTCGATCTCTTCACCCACCGGGCCGCGCGCGAGCCGGCAGATGAGCTTGTCACCGCTGCGCAGCCAGATGGAACCGGCCTCCGCGTCGAGGATCTGGATGATTCTGTCGAAGACCCGAGGCAGGAGCTCCTCCAGATCCAGGGTGGAGTTGAACTCCAGGGCCGCCTGGTAGAGGAGATCGAGGTGCTCGCGAGGCCGGACGGCTACCTCGGCCATGGTGAGAACGACGCTAAGAAATCCCGATCGCGCCCAGACGCTGGCTTCGGGAGGCGCGATGCCGAGACGCCCGGGTTGACGCGCACTCGGGCGCGATGTTGCATGTGGGGCTCCGGTGCGAGGAAATGCCTGGCCTGCCGGCTGCACCCAACCGCCCCGCCGCCACCGCGGGCAAACTACGGGCGGGGCTCTGGCGTGGCAAGAGCCGGGGCAGTCTTCGCCCTCCGCTCAGTCCGTAGGAATCCCCGCCTGAGCTCAGCGACCGGCGACCCGCTGCCCGGGTGGGATCCACCATTCCGCCACCGAGGCGAAGGGCCCGTTGAAGTCCACTCGCACTCCACGCAGCCTCGGGCCCGCGACGGCCAGTCTGGGAACGTAGACGAGGTACAGAATGGGAACGTCCTCGGCCACCCGGCGCTGGATCTCGCCGTACAGCCCCGCGCGCTCTTCGGGTGGCAACGTCGTCCGCAGGCGCTCGATCGCGGAGTCGAGGGAAGCGTTGGAGTAGGAGGAGAGGTTCCGGGGCGCTTTCGAGTGCAGCTGATCGTACAGGTCGGGATAGACGAGTCTGTCGGGATAGGAGCCGACGGCCATGGCGTCCGGACGGGTGTTCGGGTTCAGGATCGTGGGGACGTACGCCGCGTACTCCATGAAGCGGAGGTCGAGCGCGACCCCCACTCGGCGGAGGTGGGCCTGGAGCGCTGTGACGGGCGCTTCCAGCTGCTGCGGGGCGAGGAGCGTCAGGCGCAGCGGCTGGCCCGCAGCATCCCTGCGCGGGCCGTCGGCGGCTTTCGCCGTCCAGCCCGCGCTCTCCAGCAGCGATACCGCGAGGGCCGAGTCGTCGTCGGGCTGGCCGAGTGCAGGGTCGATCCATGGGCTCGTTGCCGGGAGCGGAGTTCGAGCGGGACGTGCGAGCGACGAGGTGACCGCGGCGATATCGGACCGCCGGACGGCCGCGGACAGGGCGCGCCGGACGCGCGCATCGTTGAGCGGCGCGTGGCGAGTGTTGAGGTAGATGACCTGAATGCCCGCAGGTTCCAGCGCGAGGAGCTGCAAGCGGCTCGAGCCCTGCACCTTCTCGGCGAGTGCGGATCCGGTCACGCACAGATCGACGCTGCCGGTCTCGAGCTCGACCAGCAGGGTGGTGGCCTCCGGGATGGCACGGAGCACGATCCGATCGAGGAACAGTTGGCCGAGTTCGGGGGGAAAAGCGTCCCAACGGTCGAACTGGAAGGAGCCGTCCGGCCTGCGCCCGGCGAATTTGAAGGGCCCGCTTCCGACCGGCGCCCTGTGGTACTCCGCCTGCCGGAACTCGGTCGGCCCGAGGCTGCCCAGGAGGTGTCGGGGAAGGATCGGCAGTCGGATGAACGGCTCAAGGCCAGCGGCTACCGGTTCGCTGAAGCGGAACTCCACCGTCACAGAGTCGCGAGCCACGGCCTCCCGAACCGCCGAGAAGTCCCGCGCGCTGCGGTATCCGTATTCGGGATTCGCCGCAGTCCGGACCGTCCACGCGACGTCTTCCGCGGTGAGCGGCGTGCCGTCGTGCCAGCGCACGTCGCTACGGAGCCGGAGCGTGAGTTTTCGCTGAGCGTCCTCCCACGCCCACTCCCGGGCGAGGTACGGGCGGAATCCGCCGGCGGTGTCGTAGAGGACGAGCGGGGTGAAGAGCAGAGGGCGGAGATCGCCCACCCCGAGATCGGGAGACAGGAAGGGGTCGAGGCTTTCGGGAGCGGCCTGGGTGCACACGACGGCCAGGCCGCCTCGCTTCTCCGCGTCAGAGGGCTCGGCGGACGGGCCCTCTGCGCCTCGACGCTCGCACCCGCCCGCCGAGATCGCGAGCGTGAGCGCGAGCAGGCTGACCAGCTGAGGCGCGCGTGCGGGGCTCACGAGACGTCGCTCATCTTCGCCAGAAGCGACTCAGCTTTCTGTCGCATGGGCTCCGCGCCGAGGTTTCGGAACGTTTCCAGTGCCTCCCGGAGGATCGGCGCGGCACGCTCGGGGTCCTTCCGCGCAAGGATCTCCCCGTGGGCCAACCGGAACGTCGCCCAGTGGAAGCGATCGCGCGACGCGAGGGCGGTCTCGCCCGCCTCGAGCAATTCGATCGCGCTGTCCAGGTCGCCCTCTGTGGCGGCGAGTCGCGCGCCGAGCAGCTGGCACGCCTGACGGCTTTCGGTCCAGGCATCCTCGTCCCGCTGGAGACGCCGCGTTTCGTCGAGCTCGGCCCGGGCCGGTGGAAGGTCGCCCTCCTCGAGGTCGAGGAGTCCCAACCCGCAACGGGCGATGATCTCGGCGTTCCAGTATCCGGTCTCGCGCGCCTTTTCGAGAAGCCGGCGCCAGTGCTCCCGGGCGGCCTCCCGATCGCCTTTCAGCTGGTGGAGCCGGGCGAGGTTCTCGAGAGGGTGCAGGAGCCGGGCCGTCGCGTCCATGCGCTGCGCGATCCGGATCGCTTCGCGCAGGTTCGTCTCGGCGCGCCCCCAGTCTCCGATTCGGGCCAGGAGGACCCCGAGGTTGTTCCGCACGGAGGCGGCGTTCGGAGGGTCGCCCGCGCTCTCGAACGCGCCTGCGGCGGCGTCGAACTCCTGGATCGCCATGCGATAGTCCCCGAGACGCACATGGACGATGGCGAGGCAGTTGTGACAGAGTCCGGCGCGATCCGTGTCTTCCTGCTCGGTGTAGAGCCGCAGCGCCTCGCGGAGGTGCGGGATCGCCCGCGCGGGTTCCTGGCCGAGGAGCAGCACGGTGCCCAACTCGTACTGCGCCTTGGCGACGAGCGCGGGTTCGCCCAGCTCCTCCGCGATCCGGAGCGCCTCCTGGGCCGCCTCGTGCGCCTTCCCGGCTCCCGGCAGTCCGCGGTATGTCCAGAGGATGTGGCACAGCTCCGCCCGCGCTTCCAGCTGCCGTGCTTCCTGAGCGAGTTCGCGCAGCTGATCGAGGAGCCGCTCCGGCGATCGGTTCCCGAACTCGCGGTCCACCACGACACACTTTCGCTTCAGGGCGAGGGCGCGCAGATGATCGTCGCGCGAGGCTGTGACCTTCAACGCGTCCCGCAGGAGCGACAGCGCCTCCGAGTAACGGCCGATGAGTCGATGCTCATCCGCGAGCCGGTCGAGGACTTCGGTTTTCTCATCGTCGGACAGGCTGTTCCGGAGCGCGCGCTGGAGGAGCTCGATCGCGTCCCAATGGGCGTACACATGGCTCGCCCGCTCCGCGGCGCTCACCGCGAACCCGTAGGCGCGCTCCGGATCGCGGGCCTCGTCGTAGTGGATGGCCAGCCTGTGCGCGATGAGGGCCGGGTCCGCCGCGTAGATGTGCTCGAGGATCTCCGCGATCTTCCGGTGCAGGAGGATGCGTCGCTTCCCCTGGAGGTTCCTGTGCAGGACGTCCTGGACAAGCGAGTGCTGGAACTCGTAGACGCTCGCGAGCTCGCCGTCCGGCAGCGTGCGCGTGCCGGCCAGGCGCACGAGCCGGTGCACCTTCACGAGAGGCTCCATCGCCTCTTCGAGCGCGAGCTCGTCGATGTCCCGCAGTCGAGCGAGGATCGTGGAATGGAACTCGTTCCCCTCGACGCTCGCATATTCCAGGAGGCGGTAGAGGTCGGGTTGCAATCGCGTGAGGCGCTTCTCGATGGCGCTCTCCGCGGAGCGTGGGATCTCGATCTCCTCCGGGAGTCGGGCGAGCGCCCACTCGCCGTGCTGTTCCTGTGCGATCCTGTGTTCGACGAGCCACTTCAGGAGCTCGCCGAAGAAGAGCGGGTTGGTCCCGGCGCGCCGCTCCAGCCAAGTGAGGAGTTCGGGTGTCGGAGGGGCGCCCAGCTCCTCGCGGATGAACTGCGCCAGCGCATCGGTCTCGAGCGGTGGAAGCGCGAGCTCGTGTGCGATCCCGTAGCGCTCCAGCTCGAGCTTTGCCTGCTTGATGGGGTGGTTTGTGACCTCCACATCGGCGGGGCGATAGGTTCCGAGGATGAGAACCGGCTGGTCCGCGATCTTTCGGCCCAGGTGTGCGAGGAGGGACACCGATGCGCGGTCCGCCCAGTGAAGGTCGTCGATGAAAAGGACGATGGGGTGATGAGCGGCCGCCGTGAGGAAGACCTCGGTGAACTGGAAGAAGAGGGCCTCTTCGCTCGGGGGCGCCACCGCCGTGGCGACGCCGCCCAAGGTCTTCTTGAGCTCGACGGCGGTCGCCGCCGTGGCGGCGATGAGGCCGCCGGCGAGGGGGATCGCGGCCAGCCAGTAGGGGGCGAGTTCCGCCGCCATCTCTTTGAGCCGGCCTTTTGAGCCCCGCCGCTCCGGCTCGGACACGAGGTCGCGGAACCCCTCCGCGAACGGCTGGTAGGGCTCACCCGCTCCGTATTGTTCCGAGCAGGCAGTGCCGATGATCCGAGCGTCGGGAGCCTTGAGCGCCGCGTCTACAAGGAAGCGCTCGACCACAGAGCTCTTCCCGGCTCCCGCGTCACCTGTGATGAAGACGATGCTCCCCCTGCGGTCGAGCGCGCGTTCGAGCCGGCGCTCGAGCTCCTGGAGCTCTCCCGTGCGACCTACGAAAACGGTCATGCTCAGCGGAGGGCGACGGGTCTAAGAAGGCCCGTGACTTTACGGCAAGCTAGCGTACGTAGGCCGGGGAGGGGAGGGTGCGGGAGGGTGCGGCAGGGTGCCCCGGCGTTCAACCCACCGGGGCACCCTGCGGAGGCGCTACCCGCCGATCCACCACTCGTCGTCGTTCCCCTGGTCCGCGGTGCAGGTGCTCGGCAGCGGGTGCAGGTTGAACGCGCGGCCGAACACGTCGCCCCTGGGCGAATCGTCCTTCGCGGAGAGTTCGTACTCCGCAGCGCGAAGCTCACTCTCCAGGCCATCGAAGTCCACCGACCAGGTGACTCGAACTTCGCCGTCGTCGCTCGAGAAGAAGCTCTCGACGCTGATGCCGGCATCGATGGCGGACCCGCTCGGCGATCCCGCGCTGCAGCTCCCGTTGGTGCAGTTGTACGGCGCCGCGAGGTCGAGAACCCGGCCGGCCCGGCGAGCGAACCGCATGATGAGCTTGGCGTTGCCGTTCCCCGTCTGGTCGTAGAAGATCGCGATCTCGTTGCGGCGCGTGATCGGGACGCCGGGGTCGCCGCGCAGGCCATCTTTCACGGGCCCAAGGAAGTCGACCTTCCCGGGCGCGCCGTCACCTGTCGGCTCGTTCTTCCGCTCGAGCGTGCACATGAGCGGCTCGGACTGAACCTGCAATTGAAGTGGGGCCTCTCCTTCGTCCGGAGTCGTCACCTCCGTGCTGAATGCCAGGAAGCCCTGTTCTTCGTCGATCTTGCCGAGAACCTCAACCGCGACCGGACTCGCCGGCGGGAGGCCGGTGAGCGTGGCCCCGCTGTTCGGGGTCGTGGATAGGAGGATTCCGCAGTTGACGCCCAGCGCGATCAGCTCCGGCGGGCACCAAGGGATCTCGCCGGTCTTGTCCATCACCGCCCAGGCCGGTAGGGCCTGGGTCTCCCCGTTCAGGTCCGTGACCTGGACCT
>JACQVD010000167.1 GCA_016209945.1 Gemmatimonadota bacterium | reverse complement strand
GCGCGGGGGCGGGTCCGGGCGGCGAGTCGAATGGGACGTGAGGGTGACGCCGGTCTCCTGCTGGTGGGCAAGCCGGAAGGCCCCACGTCCCACGACATCGTGGAGCGGGTTCGCGCCGCGCTGGGCGGCGTCCGCGTCGGCCACACGGGTACGCTCGACCCGTTTGCGAGCGGGCTCCTGATCCTTTGCGTCGGCTGGGCTACGCGGCTCGCCGAGTACCTCACCCTCTTGCCGAAGGTCTACCGCGCGACGCTGCGGCTGGGCGCGCGAACGGACACCGACGATCGCACGGGCCGGGTCGTTCGCCGTGAGGGCGCATGGTCGCTGTTGGACCGGTCCGCCGTAGAGGCGGCGCTGCGCGCGCGGGCCGAGGCCACGGAGCAGCGCGTCCCCGCCTATTCGGCGAGGAGGCAGGCGGGGGTGCGGTTGTATCGGCTGGCCCGACGCGGCGCGCCCGTGGATGCGCCCTGGACATCGATCCGAGTGTACAGGCTCGACCTCCTGGAGATCTCCGGGCCCGATGTCACGTTCGAGATCGAGTGCTCGGCCGGCACGTACCTGCGCGCGTTCGCCCGTGACGTGGGCGAGGATCTGGGTGTGGGCGCGCACCTGAGGCGACTGCGTCGCCTTGCGATCGGCGCGTTCCGGGTGGAGGAGGCTCTGGCAGAGCGAGATCTCCGGGACCGCGGGACGGTCGTCGAGGCGCTGCGGCCTCCGGAAGATGCGGTGGCGCATCTCCCGCGCATCGACGTGGCCGAGCCGGACGCGCTCCGCGTGGCACGCGGCCAGCCGATCGGGGGTTCCGCCGAGCTTCGCACGACGGCTCCCGTGGCAATCCTGCACGAGGGCCGGTTGGTCGGGATCGGCGACGCCGCCGATGCGTGGGTGCGCCCGGTGAAGGTGTTCTGTGCGCCGGGTGCGTAGCCCTCGGGCGCGAGCCGTCACGGCGCTTCCGGGGAGCGTCGAAGGGACCGTCGTGACGGTGGGCACCTTCGATGGGCTGCACCGGGGACACCGTGCCGTGCTCGACCGTGTGCTGGCGCGCGCTCTCTCGTCGGGGCTCCCATCCCTGGTCGTGACGTTCGATCCCCACCCGCTGAGCGTCCTCAGGCCGGGAGCCGCGCCGCAGCTCCTGACGACCCCGGGCGAGAAAAAGGAGCTTCTCGCTCTGGCCGGCGTGGAATACGTGGCGGTGTTGCGCTTCACCCGGGAACTGTCGATGTACAGCGCGGGGGAGTTCGTGCAGCTCGTGCTGCGCCCCCGGTACGCGCTTCGTGAGCTCGTGATCGGCTACGACCACGGTCTGGGCCGGGGACGCGAGGGCGACGTGGACACGCTTCAGCAGATCGGTCGCGAGCTCGACTTTCCCGTTCATGTCGTGAGCCCCGTCACCGATGGGGACGTTGCCATCTCCTCCAGCCGGATCCGCGAGGCGCTGCTGGAGGGCGCCGTGGAGTGGGCGAACCAGGCCTTGGGCCGGCCCTACTGGCTCACGGGCAGCGTCGTGCCGGGCCAGGGGCGGGGGCGGCGTCTCGGCTTCCCCACGGCGAATCTCGAGGTGTCCCATCCGGAGAAGCTTCTTCCTCTGGAGGGGATCTACGCCGTGCGGGCGACGGCTCGGGCGCCGCTCGGCCCAGGGCTCCTGCACCTGGGCCCGCGCCCCACGTTCCCCGGCGCGCCCCCCTCGGTCGAGCTGTACCTCTTGAGCTTCGAGGGCGATCTGTACGGCGAGGTGGTTCGGGTCGAGTTCCTGAAGCGGCTGCGGGAGGTGCGCTCCTTCGGTTCCGCCGACGAGCTCGTGTCCCAAATGGAGCGGGATCGTGAGGAAGCCCGGCGGTACTTCGAGGGTGCAGCGGGTTTACAGAAGGGCCCGGGCCGTATAGCTTCCGAGGCTTGATACAGACAGGGTCACAGGCGTTGACGGAGCGCGGATGAGCGACACCACAGGGATCGTCGAGAAGTACGGCAGGCATCCCAAGGATGCGGGCTCGGCCGGGGTGCAAGTGGCGCTTCTCACCCAGCGGATCAACGAGCTCACCGAGCACTTCAAGAAGCACGCCAAGGACCTGCACAGTCGCACGGGGCTTTTGAAGATGGTCGGGAAGCGCCGCCGTCTTCTGGAGTACCTCCGGCGGACGGACGTGGACACCTACCGTCGCATCATTCAGGATCTCGGACTACGACACTAAAAACCGGGTCCCACCGGTTCTCGGGTGCCGGGGCGCGCCCGCCATCCGTGGCGGCGCGACTCGGGACCCGGTACGGCGGACTGTAGCCAAAGGCTGGAAGGCACTATGGCGGTGATCGTGGAGCGGAAGTTCGCAGGGCGCCGGCTTCGGATCGAGGTCGGCCGCGTGGCGCGGCAGGCGGACGGGGCCGCGCTCGTTCAGTTCGGGGATACGGTGGTGGTGGCGGCGGCGGTGATGGACGACAAGCCGTCGCCGCTGCCGTTCTTCCCCCTGACGGTGGAGTACCGGGAGAAGAGTTACGCCGCCGGCAAGATCCCGGGCGGCTTCATCAAACGTGAAGGCCGGCCGAGTGAGAAGGAGATCCTCTCCGCCCGCCAGATCGATCGCGCCATCCGACCCCTCTTCCCCGACGGCTTCCAGAACGAGATCCAGGTGATCGTCTACGTGCTCTCCGCAGATCAGGAGAACGATGCCGACGTCTTGGGTCTCATCGGGGCCTCCGTGACGCTGAACGTCTCGCGGATCCCGTTCCCCGGCTTGCTGGCGGCCGTGCGTGTCGGCCGGCTGAACGGGACCTGGGTTCTGAACCCCACGTTCCAGCAGCTGGAGTTCTCCGATGTCGATCTCGTCGTCGCGGGCACGGAGGATTCCATCGTGATGGTGGAAGGCGGCGCGGTCGAGGTCGCCGAGGAGGATCTCGTGCACGCGCTCGAGTTCGCGCATCGGGGGATCCGCGAGCTCGTGGGGATGCAGAAGGAGGTCATCGCGGCGGCGGCCGTTCCGAAGGCCGCGTGGGAGAGAAAGGCCGCCGATCCCGCGCTGCGCGCGCGCGTGGACGAGCTCGCGCGTGCGCGGGCCGCGGACGCGCTGAACGCGCCGGAGAAGGAGGAGCGGAACCGCGCGCTGGAGGCGCTGCGCGCCGAGGTCGCACGGCAGGTCGTGGCGGAGTTTCAGGCCTCCATCCCGGATGCGGAGGCGCAGGTCGCCGAGGTCATGGCGGAGATCGAGTACCGCACGTTGCGCGGCCAGATTCTCGAGGCCGGCCGGCGTGCCGACGGCCGGCGCCCGGAAGAGATCCGGCCGATCACGTGCGAGGTGGGCGTGCTTCCGCGGACCCACGGGTCCGCGCTCTTCACGCGGGGGTCCACCCAGGCGCTGTGTGTCGTGACGCTGGGGACCGTCAGCGACGAGCAGCGCATCGAGTCCATCGACGTGGCGGACGAGGTGACGAAGGCCTTCATGCTGCACTACAACTTCCCGCCCTTCTCCGTGGGGGAGGTGCGGCCGATCCGCGGGCCCTCGCGCCGGGAGATCGGGCACGGTGCTCTGGCCGAGCGTGCGCTCCGCCCACTCCTGCCACCGCATGAGGACTTCCCGTACACCGTTCGCGTGGTGAGCGACATCCTGGAGTCGAACGGCTCGTCGTCCATGGCGACGGTGTGCGGCAGCTCGCTCGCGCTCATGGATGCCGGCGTCCCCGTGCGCGCCCAGTGCGCCGGGATCGCCATGGGTCTCATCAAGGAGGGCGATCGGGTGGAGATCCTCACGGACATCCTGGGTCTCGAGGATCGCCTGGGCGACATGGACTTCAAGGTGGCGGGCACGCGTGCGGGTGTCACCTCCATCCAGATGGACATGAAGGTCGAGGGCCTCTCCACCGAGATCCTGCGCGAGGCGCTGCGGCGGGCCCGCGAGGCGCGGATGGGGATCCTGGAGGTGATGGACGGCGCGCTGTCGCAGCCGCGTCCCGGGCTGTCCCGGTACGCTCCGCGGATCCTCACGGTCCAGGTGAAGCCCGACAAGATCGGAGAGGTCATCGGCCCGAAGGGGAAGACGATCCGGGCGATCGAGGAGGCAACGGGCGCGAAGGTGGACATCGACGACTCGGGTCTCGTGACGATCGCCTCCGTGGACCAGGAGGCGGGCGACAAGGCCCGCCGGATGGTCGAGGCGATCGTGCAGGAGCCGGAGGTCGGCCGCGTGTACGAGGGCGTCGTGAAGAGCACGACGGCGTACGGCGCGTTCGTGGAGATCCTGCCGGGCGTGGAGGGGCTGCTCCACATCTCCGAGCTCGAGGAGGGACGCGTCGAGCGCACGGAGGACGTGGTTCGGAGGGGCGACAGCGTGCGGGTGAAGCTCCTCTCGGTGGACGAGAAGGGTCGCCTGCGACTGTCACGGCGCGCGGCCCTCAAGGCGACCGAGCCGTCCCGCTCCGTGTCCTAGGCGCACGACCGTCGGGGCGCGCTTGGCCACGGCCCTCGGGCGCTCTCTCCAGCTCGACGTCGGGGCCTTCCGAACCGATCTCCCCGGCGCGCCGATCGTGCTGACGGAATCGGTCCCCGCGGCGCGTTCCGTCTCCGTGGCCGTGTTCGTCCGCCTGGGCGCGGTCCACGATCCGCCCGGTCTCACCGGGCTCGCCCACTTCCTCGAGCACATGGTGTTCAAGGGGACGGAGCTCCGGTCGGCGGTCGAGCTCGCACGGGCCATCGAAGGATTGGGGGGCAGCCTCGACGCGTACACGGCCCGCGAGTACACCGCCTACCAGGCGCGGATCCTGGGCCAGCATCTGGGGGTCGCCATCGACGTCCTCTCCGATCTCGTGTTTCACCCGCTCCTGAGATCGGACGATGTGGAGCTCGAGCGGAACGTCGTCCTCGAGGAGATCGCGGGCGTGGAGGACGTGCCCGACGATTGGATCTTCGATCTCTACTCTGGCGCGCTGTGGGGCGAGCATCCCTACGGGAGGCCCGTGCTGGGCACGCGGGAGACGGTCCGGGCGATCGCGCGCGAGGATCTCGCGGCGCTCCTGGAGCGCGGCTATCGCCCGTCTCGCTGCGTCGTGGCCGCCGCCGGCCAGCTGGAGCACGAGGCGGTTCTCGAAGCGGTGGCGCGCCTCTTTCCAGCGAACGACTCCGGCACGGCGCCCGAGGACGTTGCGCCGCCGGATGCTGGGGCGACGCCACGTGAGGAGCGGGTCGAGCGCGAAACGGCTCAAATGCACCTGTGTCTCGGCACGCGGGCCTTCCCGCACCGGGACCGGCGCCGGCACGCCCTGGAGATCGCCTCGAGCGCGCTCGGGGGCGGTATGAGCTCTCGGCTCTTCCAGCGGGTGCGGGAGGAGCTCGGCCTCGCCTACGCGATCTACACCTTCCACGCCCTGTACCGCTGCGGCGGCCAGGTGGGCGTCTACGCGGCCACCCACCCCTCGACCGCCGACCGGATGCTGGACGAGGTGAGGGCCGAGCTCGCCCGCGCGGGGTCCGAGCCGCTGCCGGCCGAGGAGCTGGAGGCCGCCAAGGAGCAGTGGAAGGGCCAGCAGCTCTTGGCCCTGGAATCCACGATGGCGCGCGCGTACCGTATCGCCCACTTCGTTCTGTACGACGAGCCGTACGAGCCGCTGGAGGAGAGCCTTGGCAGGATCGATGCGGTGACCGCGCACGAGGTGCGGTCGGTCTGCCGGGAGTTCCTGGCGCCGGACCGGTGCACGGTCGTGAGGCTCGGCGCGGCGGCGTAACCCGTCCCAGTGGGAGCGTGTACGCCATGATCGTCGGCGTTCCGAAGGAGCTGAAAGAGAGCGAGGCGCGTGTGGCCCTCGTCCCCGCGGGAGCGGAGGCCCTCACGAAGTCGGGGCACACGGCGCTCATCGAACGGGGGGCGGGAGAGGGGAGCGGGTTCGAGGACGGCGCGTACGAGGCGGCGAGTGCCCGCATCGTGGAACGGGCAGAGGTGTGGCGGCGGGCGGAGATGATTGTGAAGGTGAAAGAGCCGATCCCGCCGGAGTACGGCCAGCTGCGCAGGGATCTCGTCGTTTTCACCTACTTCCATTTCGCGGCGTCCGAGTCCCTCACGCGGGGCGTGATGGAGAGCCGCTGCGTCGCGATCGCCTACGAGACGGTG
>JACQVD010000018.1 GCA_016209945.1 Gemmatimonadota bacterium | reverse complement strand
GGGGGGCGAGGGGGGCCACGAGGGTGCGGCAACCGAGGGGAGCGAGGGCAAGGGGCGTAGGCGTTGGTCCTCTCCCGGACTCTCGGCCGCTTCCGACTGCACGCCCTGGACGGCGGGCGTGTGCGCCTCGACGGAGGCGCCATGTTCGGCGTCGTGCCGAAGCCGCTCTGGGAGAAGAAGATTCCGCCCGATGAGCGAAATCGCATTCCGCTCGCCCTGCGCTGCCTCCTCGTGGACACACCGGACGCGCTCCTGCTCATCGACACCGGGATCGGGAACAAAGGAGACCCGCAGTTCCGCGACATCTACGGCGTCGAGAACGAAGGATCGCCCACGCGCCTTGAGGATGCGATCCGCGCCGCGGGGTTCGATCCCGAGGACATCGACTGGGTGATCAACACGCACCTGCACTTCGATCACTGTGGCGGGAACACATTCCGGGCGGGGGACGGGGTGGTGCGGATCTCCTTCTCGCGCGCCCGCTACGTGGTGCGGCGCGCGGAGTGGGAGTTCGCGCACCTGGACAACGAGCGGGTCCGGGCGAGCTACGTCGGGGACAACTTCGATCCCGTGGCCGCCGCCGGCCGCTTCGAGTTCGTCGATCCCGATGTCGAGCTCGTTCCCGGGGTCACGCTCCTCCACACGCCGGGTCACACGCCCGGCCATCAGTCGGTTCTGCTGGAGTCCGACGGCGCCCGGGCGTGCTACGTCGCCGATCTCGTCCCCACGACGGCCCACCTGCCGCTCGCGTGGATCATGGGGTACGACGTGGAGCCGCTCGTGACGCTGGAGACGAAGCGGCGTGTGCTTCGCCGCGCCGAAGAGGAAGGCTGGCTGCTCATCTTCGAGCACGACCCCGAGATCGCCTGGGGGTACCTGGCTCCGGGGGAGAAGCGGCCGAGGCTCGTCGCGGAGGGCACGCGGTGAGGGCGGAGCTCGGCATCGTCGGCGCCGGACCGGCGGGGGCGCGCCTGGCCGAGCTCGCCGCGCGCGGCGGGATGTCCGTCCTGCTCTTCGATCCTCGGGCTCCGTGGGAGAAGCCGTGCGGGGGTGGGGTCACGGTCCGGGTGGGTGACCATTTTCCGGAGCTTTTCGAGAGCGGGCCCGCCCACGCCGAGGTTCGGCAGGTCAGGGTCGTGACCCCGGATGGCACGGTCACGATGGAGCTTCCCCGGCCATTCCGGCTGTACGATCGCCGGACACTCGGTGAATGGCAGCTCGAACGCGCCGTGGCGTCGGGCGCGCGCTTTCTCCCGGCCCGCGTGGTTCGGCTGGAAGAGGATGCGCGCGGTTGGCGCCTCGTCGATGAAGACCGCGGCGTGCACGTGGTCGAGTTTCTCGCGGGCGCGGACGGCGCGACGAGCGTCGTCCGCCGGGTCCTCACCCGCGACCTCGACGTAGAGCTCCATCCCACGCGCGGCCGTTTTGTCAGCGGCGGCGACCCTGGCGGAGCCATCGAGGTCGTGTTCTTCGGGGATGTGCAGGGCTACGCGTGGTGGTTTCCGCGTCCGGATCGCGACTCGGTGGGAATCTGCGACCTGGGGGGCGGGCTCAAGCGCAGCGGGCTTGAGGCCCGGCTGGGCGCGGCGTGGCCGGCGATCTCACGGGAAGCCGAGGAGTACGGGCACCCGCTTCCGGTGGCGACCGCTTCCGCGCTCCGGCGGGCGCATCTCTTCGGGCGGGCGAACATAGTACTCCTGGGCGATGCGGCCGGGCTGCTGCGAGGTCGCGTTCGCTGCGCGCGCTCGTCGGGGAACTCCTGTCGGGCTCGTCCCCGTATCGGAACCTACGGCGCAGGGTCTCTGGCGGCTGGTTCTCGGAGAGGCGATCGAGGGCCGACCGCGGCTCACCCCCGCGTGGTGGAGGACGCGGCGGTCCCGGGCTCGGAGCGGTTTTACAAGGCGAGGGGCGACAGGTTAGTTTTCCGCAAGGGGAGAGTTGACGGCGACGCTGCTCGGGTCGCTCGCCGTTGGGAGTGAAGGAGAGGAGCTGCATGACGGAGAAGGATCGCATCCCGGTCATCGTGAGCGCGGCGCGGACCCCGGCGCGGTCGCCATGAGCGTGGAACGGGTCTGAGATGAGGGCAACGATGGCAGAGACACTCGCCGGTTGGGCTCGGCGTGAGGTCGTCGCGAGCGTGGGCGCTCGCCGGGCAATCGCTGTGGTCGGGTTCGCCGCCGCGACGGCGTTCGGTGCGAAGGTGGCGGTTCCGATCCCCGGGACGCCGGTCCCGTTCACGCTCCAGGTGTTCTTCATCCTCCTCAGCGGGGCGCTTCTGGGCGCGCGCCTGGGCGCCGCGAGCCAGCTCGTCTACTTGGGCGCGGGGATCGCGGGCCTGCCGGTCTTCGCCGCGGGCGGCGGCTTCGCCTACCTGTTCGGCCCGACCGGCGGCTACCTCCTGGCGGCGCCGCTCGCGTCGTACGCGGTCGGTTCGGTCGCGGGCACTTCGAGTTCGGCCTTCCGGCTGGCCGTGGGACTCGCTCTCGGCGTCGCGGTGATCTACGCAGGCGGGCTCGCGTGGCTCGCGACGCTTTCGGGCCCGGAGGCGGCGCTGCGGCTGGGCGTTCTCCCGTTCTTGGGTCTCGATCTCGTGAAAGTCTGCCTCGCGCTCCTCGTGGCGAGGCAGGCCCGTGGGCGAGCCCTCGAACTCTTCGGCTGAGTCGAGGGCTTTCTTGCGGGGTGTGGTGAGGGTCTCTTCGCTCTTCCTCTCGCGCGGGAGGCTGCGGGCGGGGTGGCGGGTGCTGCTCTTCCTGGTCGTCTCGTTCGGGGCGGCGTCGCTGCTGTCCTGGCTTCTGGCGCCGTTCCGCACAGGCGGGACTTCCGTTCTGTTCGTCGGCACGCTCGCAGCGGTCCTCGGCCTGCTGGTGGGTTCCTGGGCCATGATGGTGTATGTGGAGCGCCTGCCGTTCGGTGCGGTCGGCCTGTACGGCGGGCGCGCGGCGGTCGGGCATTGGGGCCTGGGCGCGCTCCTGGGCGCAGCGTGCATGGGGGCGAGCTCGGCACTCCTCCTCGCGTCGGGCGGCCTGTCTGTTCAAGGCGCGGCGGGTACCCTCGGCGCCTGGCTTTCGGGGGCCGCGGTGCTCACGGCGTTCACGCTCGTGGCCGCGGCGGCGGAAGAGCTCCTGTTTCGGGGGTACGCGTTTCAGGTGCTCGTGGAGAGGTGGGGTGTCGCAGCGCCGCTCGCGTTCACGGCCGCGCTCTTCTCGCTGGCCCACCTCTTCAACCCCGAGGTGACCCGGATCGGCCTCTTCAATCTGCTGCTCGCCGGGGTGCTCCTCGGAGCGGCGTATCTCAGGACGCGCAGCCTCTCGTTCGTGATCGGGTTGCACTTCGGGTGGAACTGGACCCTGGCGGTGCCGTTCGACCAGCCGGTGAGCGGGCTGCACTTCGACATGCCGGGGTATGACGTTCGGGAGACGGGGCCGGATCTCCTGACCGGCGGCGCGTTCGGCCCGGAGGGGGGCCTGGTGGTGACGGTGGTGACCCTCGCGGCCATCCTCTGGGTGTGGAGGACGCGGCGAATCGAGGAGTTCGATGCCGCACGCGCGCTCGGGCCGCTGGTCGATCGGCGGCTGGTACCGGCGCCGCAGACGGTGGACGGATGCTGAAGGACGACGTCACGCTCACGGACGAGCAGAAGCAGGTCCGCGCGCTGGCCCGCGAGTTTGCCGAGCGCGAGTTGCGGCCGCACGCGGAGGAATGGGATCGCGACCAGACGTTCGACCGCGGCGTTGTCCAGAAGCTCGCGGAGCTCGGGTTCCTCGGGATGCTCCTCCCGCCGGAGTACGACGGCCTCGGCGCGGATGTCCTGACGTATGTCGTCGCGCTCGAGCAGATCGCGTGGGGAGACGCCTCCGTCGCGATCACGATGTCGGTCCACAATTCGCTCCCCGCCCAGATGATCCTCAAGTATGGGGCGGAGGAGCAGAAGCGGAGGTGGCTCCCGACGATGGCCCGCGGTGCGGTGCTGGGCGCGTTCGCCCTGTCGGAGGCGGGCTCGGGGAGCGACGCCGCCGCGCTCCAGGCCCACGCGGTCCGCGACGGCAGCGGATGGATCCTGCGGGGACAGAAGATGTGGGTGACGAACGGGGCGAGCGCTGATCTCGTCGTCATCATGTGCCGCACCGACCGTCCCGGTGAGCGCCGGGGCCCGCGCGGCATCGGCGCGTTCCTCGTTCCCACGGACAGCCCGGGCTACAAGGTCGGCAAGAAGGAAGACAAGATGGGCATGCGGGGCTCCGAGACCGTGTCGGTGGTCCTCGAGGATGTCCGCCTCGGCCGGGACGCGCTTCTCGGCGAGCCCGACAAAGGGTTCGTCTACGCCATGCAGAGCCTGCAGGGCGGACGCCTCGGCGTGGCCGCGCAGGCGCTCGGGATCGCGGAGGCCGCGCTCGAGCACGCGATCCGCTACGCGGGCGAGCGCCGGCAGTTCGGCCGGCCGATCAAGGACTTTCAGGGCCTGGGCTTCAAGCTCGCGGACATGGCGACGCGGGTCGAGGCGGCGCGCGGGCTCGTGTACCGAGCGGCCCGGGCCTGGGACTGCGGCGCGCAGGATCCGCGGCTCACGGGCATGGCGAAGCTGTATGCGAGCGAGACGGCCATGTGGGTCACGACCCAGGCCGTCCAGGTGTTCGGCGGCTACGGATACATGAAGGACTACCCGGTGGAGCGGCTCTTCCGGGACGCCAAGGTGACCGAGATCTACGAGGGGACAAGCGAGATCCAGCGCCTGGTCATCCTGCGCACGCTCTACCAGGAAACAACGACGGAACCATGACCGGGTCTGAACATGGGCCGAAAGAACCGAAAGGGCCGAAAGGGGCGAAAGGGGCGAAAGGGGCGGAGGGGGCGAGCATAAGCGTCTTCGAGCTCATGGCCCCGTACGAACACGAGCAGGTCCTCTTCACGTACGACCCGGTGGCCGGCTATCGCGGGGTCATCGCGATCCACAACACGACGCTGGGCCCGGCGCTCGGGGGGACCCGCTTCTGGAGCTACGAGACGGACGAGGAGGCCCTGCTCGATGTTCTCCGGCTCTCCCGGGCCATGACCTACAAGGCTGCGGTCGCAGGGCTTAACCTGGGCGGCGGCAAGTCGGTGATCATCGGCGATCCCAAAACGACGCGCCGCGAGATCCTCTTCCGGGCCCACGGCCGCGTGGTGGAGAGCCTGAAGGGGAGATACATCACCGCGGAGGACGTGGGGACGAGCGTCGAGGACATGGAATACGTGCGCATGGAGACCTCGCACGTCGTCGGGGTCGCCGGTCGGTCGGGCGACCCGTCGCCGGTGACGGCGTACGGGGTGTACTGCGGGATGAAGGCCTGCGCCGCGGTGGTCTACGGGGACGAGTCGCTGCGTGGAAAGGCGGTGGCGATCCAGGGCGTGGGCCACGTCGGCTTCCACCTCTGCGAGTACCTGGCGAAGGAGAGCGCACGCCTCTTCGTCACCGACATCGACCGCGAGAAGGTCGAGCGCGCGGTGCACACGCTCCGTGCCGAGGCGGTCCCCCCCGACGAGATCTACGATGTGGAGGCCGAGATCTTCGCGCCGTGCGCCCTCGGAGGGGTCCTGAACGAGGAGACGATCCCGCGACTCCGCGCGAAGATCGTCGCCGGCGGGGCGAACAACCAGCTGGCCGACGAGCGACAGGACAACGTCCTCCAGGAACGCGGCATCCTCTACGCCCCCGACTACGTCATCAACGCCGGCGGGCTCATCAACGTGTACTCGGAGCTCGTCGGGTGGACTCCCGAGCGCGCGCGGAAGAAGACGGCGGAGATCCACGATACGCTCGTTCAGATCTTCGAGCTCGCCCGTCGCGAAGGCGTGACGACCAGCGAGGCGGCGGACAAGGTGGCGCAGAGACGGATCCAGCAGGTGGGGACCATGCGCAGGGGCTTTCTCGCGAGCCACGCCCACCCCGGCTGGCAGATCCAGGCGTGAGCCGGGGCATGCGCACACTTCGCGACACCGATCCCGAGATCTATCGCCTGATCCTCCGCGAGACGGAGCGCCAGGGGAGCGGGCTCAACCTCATCGCCAGTGAGAACTACGCGTCGCCCGCCGTGCTGGAGGCGGTGGGTTCGGTGTTCACGAACAAGTACGCGGAGGGCTATCCGGGGCGACGGTACTACGGTGGGTGCGAAGTCGTGGACGAGGTGGAGGACCTGGCGCGCCGGCGCGCGTCCCGGCTCTTCGGCGCC
The DNA here is from genome assembly GCA_016209945.1 of Gemmatimonadota bacterium. GTDB lineage: Bacteria > Gemmatimonadota > Gemmatimonadetes > Palauibacterales > KS3-K002 > JACQVD01. The sequence goes on along the minus strand of JACQVD010000018.1, from coordinate 7,594 downwards.
GAGCACGCGAACGTGCAGCCGCACAGCGGGGCCCAGGCGAACATGGCGGTCTACTTCGCCCTCCTGGAGCCGGGCGACACCCTCCTCGGCATGGACCTCACGCACGGCGGTCATCTCACGCACGGCTCGCCGGTGAACTTCAGCGGCCGGTGGTACCGCGTGATCCCGTACGGCGTCCGGAGTGACACGGGGCGGGTGGACTACGACCAGGTGCGCGACCTCGCCCGGCGTCACCGGCCGAAGATGATCGTCGCGGGTGCGAGCGCGTACCCGCGGGTCCTCGACTTCGCGGCCTTCTCCGAGATCGCCCGTGAGGTGGGCGCCTATCTCGTCGCGGACATCGCGCACCCCGCGGGGCTCATCGCGGCGGGCGTGCACCCCTCACCCATTCCGTACGCCGACGCCGTCACGAGCACGACCCACAAGACGCTGCGCGGGCCGCGGGGCGGCCTCGTCCTCTGTCGCGAGACGCTCGGCCGCGCGATCGACAAGGCTGTCTTCCCCGGCGTCCAGGGCGGCCCTCTCGTACACGTGATCGCGGCGAAGGCGGTGGCCTTTCAGGAAGCCTCGAGTCCGGAGTTCCAGGCGTACGCCCGCCAGGTCGTGGCGAACGCGCGGACGCTGGCACAGGCCCTCCTCGACGCCGGCTACCACGTGGTCGCCGGCGGCACGGACACGCACCTCCTCCTTTTGGACCTGCGCCACAAGGAGATCACGGGGAAGGAGGCGGAGGAGGCGCTCGGCCGTGCCGGGATCATCGTGAACAAGAACACCGTCCCCTTCGAGACGCGGTCGCCCTTCATCGCCTCCGGCATCCGTATGGGGACGGCGGCAGTGACCACCCGGGGCCTCCGGGAGGCGGACATGCTGCGGCTCGCGGGGTGGATCGACCGGGTCCTCTCGCGGGCGGGCGACGCGCACGGCGCCGCCGCGGTGCGCCGCGAGGTGGAAGCGCTCTGCGCCGCGCATCCTCTGTACGAGGAGTGGCTGCACCGCGATTTCTCGCAGCCGTCCGGGCTGGGCCCGCGGGAGCTCATCGCCGATCCGGAGAGCGCGGGCCGCGGGTAGGTCCGCCGGCCTCGTGGCAGCGGCCGCATCGGTTCCTTGACGCTTGTGTCTCTGGCGGGCTAGTTTGGCACACTGCGTGGGCAACCGGTTTGGGAGGTGTAGGTTGGTGAGAGGGTGCTATGTCCGGTCCCGTGGGTGACGAAGTTCTCCAGATGCTGCGGGAGCGCCATCCGCGCTTTGCCGAGGAAGCGTATCTCTTCGTCCTCTCGGCTCTTCAGCGCATCCTGAACGACCTCGGGGAGCCGCGCCACATCAGCGGTCGCGAGCTCGCCATGGGGGTGCGCGACCTCGCCCTGGAAAAGTTCGGCCCGATGGCGCGCACCGTGCTCGGCCACTGGGGGATCCACTCGACCGAGGATGTGGGAGCGATCGTCTTCGCCCTCGTGGACTGCGGAATCCTGATCAAGCAACCGACGGACAGCCCGGAGGCCTTCCGGGACGTGTTCGATTTCGAGGAGGTCTTCGAGCGGAACTATCCTTGGGCGGGGAGGCGGTTTCCCTAGGCACGGATCGCCACACGTCTCGGATCGCAGGCGGGAGGGGGGTGAGCGTTTTGGAGCGTCAGCGGGAGTTCCCCGAGTGTCGGAAGTGCAACAACGGGATCCTGATCCCTCTGTCGGACTACGGACGCGAGGGCGCGCCCATCACGTACAAGGCCTGGGTGTGCTCGAATCCCGAGTGCGGGTTCAACATCCGCATCGACAACGGCGAGATCAGCTTCGGCCGCACCATCCAGCAATCGTACAAGTAGCCAACCGCGCACGCTCGGAGAGGGGGCCGTGACGCGCCCGGAGCACCGGGTCGTGGGCGTGCGGCGCGCGGCCGTTGCGGGGCTCTTCTACCCGGCCGATCCCCACCGCCTGCGCGCGGCGCTCGCGGAGTGCGCGAACGCCCCGGTCGGTGCCGGCGAGCCGGCGATCGGCGCGGTCGTGCCCCATGCCGGCTATATCTACTCGGGCCGCGTCGCGGGCGCGGTGTTCGAGCGCGTCTGGATCCCCTCCCGCGTCGTTATCCTCGCTCCCAATCACACCGGGGCGGGCCTGGGCCTTGCGGCGCTCTGGCCGGGCGCGGCCTTCGAGACGCCGCTCGGCAGCGTGCCCGTGGACAGCGAGCTCGCGGACGGCCTCGCGTCCGCGTTCCCACTGGCACGGCCCGAGCCCAGCGCGCACGCGGCCGAGCACGCGGTCGAAGTCATCCTTCCATTCCTCCAGGCCTGCGGTCGCACGGTGCGCATCCTGCCACTCGTCCTCGGGTGGTCGGACTGGGAGCCGACGCAGGCCCTCGGCCTCGCGCTCGCCGAGGTGACCCGCCCCGTCGCCTCCGACTGCCTCCTCATCGCGTCCTCCGACATGAACCATTACGAGCCCGCGGATGTCGCGCGCCGCAAGGACCGGCTGGCGCTGGACGCGATCGAGCGGCTCGACGCCGAGGGTCTCCTCCGGGTGACCGAGTCCGAGGAGATCAGCGTGTGCGGGCGCGTCCCCGCGGCGGCGATGCTCGTGGCCGCTAGGGCGCTCGGCGCGCGGTCCGCCTCCGTCGTGGCGTACGCGAACTCCGGCGACGTGACCGGCGATGTGAGCTCGGTCGTCGGGTACGCCGGTGTGGTGGTCCGGTGAGCGATCTCTACGGCATCGAGCACCTTCCGCTGCCGACCGCGGCGGAGATGGACGCGCTCGATCGGAGGGCGCAGCAGGAGCTGGGCGTACCCGAACGCGTCCTCATGGAGGCGGCGGGGCGAGGCATAGCAAGCGTCGTGCACTCGCTCTTCCCCCAGGGGCGCGTGGCGGGCGCGATCGGCTCCGGGCACAACGGCGGCGACACGCTGATCGCGCTCAGGGTCCTCCGGGCCTGGGGCCGCGAGCTGAGCGTGGTCGTGGTGGCCCCGGGAGCGGTCTCGGCGGAGTTGCGCCACGGTTGGGACGTGCCCGGTCACCCTCCGGACGAAGCCGCGAGCGTCTTCGCGTCGTCCGACGTGATCATCGACGGGGTTCTCGGCACGGGGTCGAAGGGTGCACCGCGCGGAGGGCACGCGGCGCTCGTGGACGCGATCAACGCATCCGGCCGGGCGGTCGTCGCGGTGGACGGGCCGTCCGGGATCGACTTCACGACCGGCGAGGTGCCCGGGTCGTGCGTTCAGGCGGCGGTGACGGTCGCCCTGGGCTACCCGAAGCGCGGGTGCCTCTTCCAGCCCGCGCGGGGGAGGTGCGGGCGCCTCCTCGTAGCGGAGATCGGCTTTCCGCCGGTGAGCGAGGGGTCGGTCCGCGCGCGGGTGATCACGCCTGCCTGGGCGCGGGCCCGGCTCCCCGCGCGGCCGCCGGACGCGCACAAGCGCAGCGCCGGGTATCTCCTGATCGTGGCGGGCGCCCGGGGGATGGCAGGCGCGGCAGCCCTCGCCGCGCGCGCGGCGCTTCGCGCGGGGGTGGGCCTCGTCCGTGTCGCCTCCGATTCGTCGAACCGGGAGATCCTACAGTCGCTCGTGCCCGAGGCGATCTTCGTTGACGCGGATGAGCGCGATCTCCTGAAGGAGTCCTGCGCTTGGGCCGACGCGGTCGTGGCGGGCCCAGGCCTCGGTCGTGGCGCGACTTCCCGAACCCGGCTCTCGGAAGCGCTGGAGCACGCGGATGCGAAGCCGATCCTCCTCGACGCGGACGCGCTGAACATCCTCTCGGAGCGGCCGGGCGACCTCGAGGCGCTGGGGAGGGCACGGCCGCTCGCACTCACTCCTCATCCGGGCGAGGCGTCGCGCCTCACGGGGCGTAGCGTGGCGGAGATCCGGAAGGATGCGATCGCGGTGGCCGAGGCGCTGGCCGAGCGCTACCGTGCGGCGATCCTGCTCAAGGGGGCGCCGAGCGTCGTCGCGAGCCCCGACCTTCCGACCCTCGTGACCTCGTCGGGCACGTCTGCGGTCGCGACCGGCGGTTCCGGCGACGTCCTCTCGGGTTGCTGCGGGGCGATGCTCGCCGCCGGGCTCAGCCCTCGCGATGCCCTGGGCGTCGGTCTCTTCTACGCCGGCCGCAGCTCCGAGCTCCTCCCTCGTAGGCGCGGTGTGACGTCCCTCGACCTGGCGGAGGCGCTCCCGCTCGCCCTTGCCAATCCCGGCGCGGCGGGACCGCCACCCGGCCTCCCCTTCGTCATCTTCGATCAGGCGTCGCGGGAGTAGCGCGCACGCTCGGCGGTCACACATGTCGGCTCCCACATGCGATTGAGCTCTGCCTTCGGACCCGGTGCGGAGTTCGACTTCCTGCGAAGGGTGCTGGAAGGCGCACCGGCGGTCGAATCGCCCTGGATCGCCGTGGGCCCGGGCGATGACGCGGCGATCCTGGCCGGCGACTCGGAGGCGTACTGGGTGCTCACGTCGGATCTCCAGGTCGAAGGCGTTCACTTCCGGCTCGATTGGATCCGCGAGTTCGAGGCGGGCGGGCGCGCCGTGCGAGCGGCGCTCAGCGATTTGGCCGCTGTCGCCGCGGAGCCGGTGGGCGTGCTCGTGTCGGCCTCGTTCCCTTCGACCATGTCCGTGGAGCGCGCCGAGTCCGCGCTCGCAGGCGCGGCGGATGCGGCCGCGGAGTGCGGGGCGGGCGTCCTTGGCGGTGACGTGTCGCGCGGCGGTCGCGATGTTGCGCTCGATGTTGTGGCGATCGGGCGCTCCCGGTCGCCGGTGCTCCGCTCCGGTGCGCGGCCGGGCGACGTCCTCTGGGTGACGGGCGTGCTCGGAGCCGCCGCGGCGGCCGTGGGCGCGTGGTGCAGAGGGACGGAGCCGTCGGCGGAAGCGCGCGAGCGGTTCGTGAGGCCCGTGCCGCGGTTGCGCGAAGCGCTCTGGCTCGCGGAGCGTGGCATCCCGTCGGCGATGATCGACCTCTCCGACGGGCTCGTGGCGGACGCGGGGCACCTGGCGGCGGCGAGCGGCGTGCGCGTGGAGATCGCGGCACCTGCCGTCCCCGCGGCGCCCGGCGCGGGGACGGCGGAGGCGCTGACGGGGGGCGAGGACTACGAATTGCTTCTCACGGCGCCGCCGGGCTCCCTCGAGCCCGTGGTGGCGGAGTTCGAGTCGAGCTTCAAGATTCCGGTGCGTAGCATCGGAAGGGTCGTGGTCGGCGCGGGCGTCCAGGTGTACGGCGCGGACGGCCGCGTGCTCCCGATCGCGACCCCGGGATACGATCACTTCCGGGACGGATGATCCGAACGATCGCGGCGGCCGTCGTCGCCGTCACGCTTCTCGTCGTTGTCGGCGGCATCGCCATCGTGGGGGCGTATCTCAGGCTCCCGCGCGGATGCTACGATTGGGCCGCGCGCGTATGGTCGCGGGCGATCCTCCTCGCGTCGGGCGTGCCGGTGCGCGTGATCGGAGCCGAGCACATACGGCGCGACCGGCCGCAGGTCATCGCCTGCACGCACCAGTCGGCGTACGACGTGTTGGTCCTCGCCATGGCCGTGCCCGTCCGGTTCCATTTCGTCGCCAAGAAGGAGCTGCGCCGCATCCCCATCTTCGGGCGCGCGGCCGCCGCCGCGGGCCACGTGTTCATCGACCGGGGCGATCGCCCGGCCGCGATCGAGTCCTTGAAGGTGGCCGCCGAGAAGATGCGGGCGGCGCAGAGCTCCGCGATCGTCTTCCCGGAGGGGACACGCTCGCTCACGGGCGAGCTTCAGCCCTTCAAGAAGGGGCCGTTCCTCATGTCGATCCAGGCGGGCGTCCCGATCGTGCCGACGGTCGTGTACGGCACGTTCGGGATCCTGCCGAAGCGGGGCCGCCGCCTGCGACCGCAACCGGTGACCCTGTGGTTCGGGGAGCCCGTCGATGCCTCCCGCTACGACCATGCACGCCGCGATGAACTCATCGCCGAGGTGCACGCGCGGATGAAGGCGATGCTCGACACGCTGCGCGGGAAAGCCGCGCGCGTTGACACTACCCTGGGCGCACGGTAGCATGCCCGGCGTGTCCGAGATCGTGCGCGTCCATGCGCGGGAGATCCTCGATTCCCGCGGGAACCCCACCCTCGAGGCTGAGGTCGTTCTGAGGAGCGGCGTCTCGGGGCGCGCGGCGGTGCCGAGCGGCGCGTCCACGGGCGCGCACGAGGCGCTCGAGCTCCGGGACGGTGAGCCGAACCGCTACGGCGGGAAAGGCGTGCTGCGCGCGGTCCGCAACGTCGAGGACGCCATCGGGCGCGCGGTGAGGGGGCGCGACCCCTTGGACCAAGTGGGACTCGATCGCGCGCTTATCGAGCTCGACGGGACGCCCAACAAGTCGCGACTGGGCGCCAACGCGATCCTCGGCGTCTCCCTGGCCAGCGCCCGGGCGGCCGCGGGGGAGCTGGGGCTCCCGCTCTATCGCTATCTCGGCACGCCGCTCGCCCGGCGATTGCCCCTGCCGCTCGTCAACGTGATCAACGGCGGACGGCACGCCGCCAACCGGCTGGACGTCCAGGAGTTCATGCTGGCGCCGTTCGGCGCGCCGAGCTTCCGCGAGGCGCTGCGCTGGAGCGCGGAGCTCTTTCACACGCTGCGTGACGTGCTGCGGGAACGCGGCAAGGGCACCGCCGTGGGCGACGAGGGCGGGTACGCGCCGGATCTGGAGGCGGACGAGGAAGCGCTCGAGCTCTTGGTGGCCGCCGTCGAGCGTGCCGGGTTCCGTCCGGGGAGCGACCTGGCGCTCGCCCTCGACATCGCCGCGTCGGAGCTCACGACGGACGGCCGCACGTACACGCTGAACGGCAAGGTCTTCGACGCGCAGGGCCTCATCGAGGTGTACGGGCAGTGGGTCGAGCGCTACCCGATCCGGTCCATCGAGGACCCGCTCGCCGAGGACGACTGGGACGGGTGGAAACACTGCACAGCCGCGCTGGGCGCCCGCGTGCAGGTCGTCGGAGACGACCTCTTCGCGACGAATCCGCAGCGGTTGCTCCGCGGGATCGCCGCCGACGTCGCGAACGCGGTGCTCATCAAACCGAACCAGATCGGCACGCTGACGGAGACGCTCCAGGCGATCGAGCTCGCGCGCACCGCCGGGTACGGTGCGATCATCTCGCACCGATCCGGCGAGACGGAGGACACGTTCATCGCGGATCTCGCCGTGGCGACGGGAACGGGTCAGATCAAGACGGGGAGCACCAGCCGCTCGGAGCGCGTGGCGAAGTACAACCGGCTCCTGCGCATCGAGGAGGAGCTCGGGGCGCAGGCGGAGTACGGTCCCCGGTGCGTGGGGAGGGAGCCGTGGACCGCCTGAGGCTCGCGGCGCTTGCCGCCGCAGGCGCTCTCGCCCTGTACTTCGCGCTCTTCGGCGGCGAGTACAGCGTGGGCGAGCTGCGGTCCCTGGATCGCCAGGCCGAGGACCTCAGCCGGAACCTGGTTGCCCTTCGCGCGGAGATCGACTGGCTGCGCGCCCTGGCGGACCGGCTTCAGAACGATCCCGCGACGCTCGAGCGCATCGCCCGGGAACGATACGGGATGATCCGCGACGGCGAGATCCTGTATCGGTTCCTCGAACGGAGTCAACTTGACACCCTCACCGGCGGCAGGTAGGTTCGGCCATGCG
>JACQVD010000166.1 GCA_016209945.1 Gemmatimonadota bacterium | reverse complement strand
CATACCAGCGGAGCGGCCCGCGGGTCGCGGCTCGCCGGTGGCGGCCCGCTCGTCCGAGGATCACGGGCTCCAGTCGCTCGTGGGCCGCCGAGTCCTCCGGGCCCGCGAGCACCACCTCGACCGCGAAGGCATCGTGACCGGCCACCGCGCCGCGCGGGCGCTGGTACTCGCCCCAGGCCTCGAACCTGCCGAGCGATGTCGTCGTTATTAGAAAGCCCGCCGCGGCCGCGTAGCCCCACGCCTCCACGCGGTCGGGATCGTTGACGATGTCGAACCGGACGCCCGAGGACGCCTTGCCGGAGCCGAAACCGACACTCGTGGACCCCACGTACGCCCGCGCGCCCACGTCCTCACCCGGGCCCGTGACCAAGCGGCCCGCGATCGCACCGCCGCGGGTCACGGGAAACGTGGCCCCGCTCTCTAAGAAGTCCTCTTTTTCCTCCGCCGCGCGGAAGAGGCCGTAAACAGTCGCGGCCTTGGTCCAGCGCGCCGGGTTCCGCCACGGGTCCGTGAGCGGGTCCGGCAAGATGCCCGCGAGATTCGCGTTCAGCCCCGCCAGGCGCGCCGAGTGGCGGTCCTGCGCAGCGAGGGGTGCGAAGGGCGCCGTCACGCTGGCGTGGGCCAGCGCGAGGATCCAGGCCGCGCAGGAGGCTTTCAAGCGGGACGTCTCAGCCCGAGCGAGGCGCGCGGGACCGGCACGGACCTACGCCTCATAGCTCTCCCCCGGCTTGAGGATCACGACCTTTGCCTGGCTGCCTACGCGCCTCGCGAACGCCTGGGGATCCTGGCGGATGACGTCGAACGTGTTGTAGTGCATCGGGATCACGACCTTCGGCTGGATCATCTCGACCGCGCGGACCGCGTCCTCCGGGCCCATGGTGAAGTTGTCGCCGATCGGGAGGAGTGCTGTGTCCACCTGACCCGCCAGGAGCTGCATGTCGGCAATAAGGGCAGTATCGCCCGCGTGGTAGATCGCTTTCCCGTCCACGTGCACGAGGAAGCCGCCGGGCACGGTCGTGTATTTCCCCGTGTCGCCGTCGATCATCCCGCCGTGCAGCGCCGGCGTCATCTTCACGCGCCCGAAGGGGAAGTTGTACCCGCCGCCGATGTGCAGCGGGTGGATCTTCGAGACGCCCTTCTCCTGGAGGAAGGAGACGATCTCGAACGTGGAGATGACCGTGGCACCCGTCCGCTTCGCGATCGCGATCGTGTCGCCCAGGTGGTCGCCGTGCCCGTGCGTCAGGAGGATGTAGTGCACGGCGCCGAGGTCGTTCGGCTTCACGTCCGCCAGCGGGTTCCCCGTAAGGAAGGGGTCGATGACGATCCTCGTGCCGTCCTTCGCGTCGATGTGGAAGCACGCGTGCCCGTGAAACGTGATCTTCGCCATGGTGCCCTCTCTGTCCTCCCTTTACGACAGGACCTCGATCCACCGGTCGATGTCGGACCGCGAGTGCTTCTCCGTGAACGCGACTAGGAGCCCGTCGGCGACGTTCAAGTTCGGGAACCTGGAGAGCGAGACACCCGCGAGGATCCCCTTCGCCAGGCCGCGCTCGATGATCGTCCGCGAATCGTCCCGAGTGGTGCGCAGCGCGAACTCGCGGACGAACGGGGACCGCGGGAAGAGCGGCGTCACGGTGGTCAGCTCCTGCGCCCGCTCGAACGCGTAGTGCGCGTTCTGCGCGCTCGTCTCCGCCACCTGCCGCAAGCCCTCGCGTCCCACGAGCGCCATGTACAGGGTCGCGGCGAGGGCCAGGAGCCCCTGGTTCGTGCAGATGTTGCTGGTCGCCTTCTCGCGCCGGATGTGCTGCTCGCGCGTCTGGAGGGCGAGCACGTAGCTGCGGCGCCCGTCCGCGTCCACGGTGGCGCCCGCGATCCTCCCCGGCATCTGGCGCACGAACTTCTCGCGCGACGCGAGGAGGCCCAGCGCGGGTCCGCCGAAGCTGAGCGGGATCCCCAGCGGCTGCCCCTCGGCGACTGCTATGTCGGCGCCGCACTCGCCGGGGCTCCTCAGGATCGCGCAGGCGATGGGGTCGGTCACGGCGATAGCGAGCGCGCCCCGGTCGTGCGCGACCGCGATGCCCGTATCCAGTTCTTCGACGACGCCGAAGAAGTTCGGGTTCTGGAGGATGACCGCGGCCGTCCGCTCGTCCACGCGGCGGCGCAGCTCGTCGAGGTCGGTCCGCCCGTCCTCGGCCCACGGGACCTCCATGAGCTCGAGACGCGCGCCCCGGCCGTAGGTCCGGAGGACCGTCCGGTAGTGCGGGTGAAGGGCCGCGGAGACGACGATCGCGGAGCGGCCCCGCTGGATCGAGCGCGCCATGAGCGCCGCCTCCGCGCATGCGCTCGCCCCGTCGTACATCGACGCGTTCGCGACCTCCATCCCCAGTAGCTCGCACACCATCGTCTGGAACTCGTAGATGACCTGGAGCGTCCCCTGGCTCACCTCGGCCTGGTAGGGCGTGTACGCCGTGGTGAACTCGCTGCGCCGCAGCACGTGGTCGAGCGCGGCGGGCGTGTGGTGGTCGTACATCCCCGCGCCCGCGAAGCAGGCGTCTATCCCCACGTTCTGCGCGGCGAGGCGCTGGAGGAGGCGCACGGCTTCCCACTCGGAGAGCGGCTCCGGGAGGTCGAGCGGCTCGGGCAGCCGGAATTTTTCGGGGATGTCGGCGAATAGCTCCTCGACGGAGCGGACGCCGGCCACGCGCATCATGTCTGCGCGGTCGGCGTCGCTGTGCGGGACGTAGGCCATCGGCTCAGCCTTCTTCTTCGAGGAGCGCGCGGTAGTCCTCCGGGTCGAGCAGCTCTTCGAACTCGCCCAGGTCGGCCACCTTGAGACGGATCATCCAGCCTTGGCCGTAGGGGTCCTGGTTCACGAGCGCCGGGTCGTCCTCGAGCGCCGGGTTCACCTCGATCACTTCGCCGGCCAGCGGGCAGTACAGCTCGGAGACCGCCTTCACCGCCTCGATCGTCCCGAACGCGTCCACGCGTCTGAACTTGGCGCCCACGTCGGGGAGCTCCACGTACACGATGTCGCCCAGCTCCTTCTGCGCGTAGTCGGTGATCCCGACGATGACCACGTCGTCCACAT
>JACQVD010000165.1 GCA_016209945.1 Gemmatimonadota bacterium | reverse complement strand
GGCACGAGCGTCGCCTGCATCGGCCGGTGCTCGAGCGCGAGCGCCAGCACATCCTCCGCCACCGCGAGCTCGAGGTTCACGCCCGTGCGCACCGTATCGAGGAGCAGCCGCACGTCGCGCTCCTAGAGGTGTCGGCGATCCACGCGCAGGTGGACCGTGATCCCGTCGGCGCCGCCCAGCTCCGCGAGCACGGCCGCGCGCACGGGATCGGGCTCGTTCGTGCGCCGCGCCTCGCGGAGCGTCGCCACGTGGTCCAGATTCACGTACAGCCTCATTCGGCGGCCTCCAGAAGCCTCGCGATCTCCTGGGCGCGCCCCGGCTCCAAGCCTGCCTGGCGCGCCAGCCGGAGCGTCTCGCGGGCGAGCGCAGAATACAGCGCGCGCGTGGGAGCGTCGAGGGCCGCGAGGTGGAGGCGCACCGTCTCCAGATCGCCGCGGACCACGGGCCCCGTGAGCGCCCCCGGCAGGCCCAGGCGCTCGAGGTTCGCCCGCGCACCCTCGAGGAGCGGGAGGAGCGCCGCCAGCGCGTCGCGCTCGGGGATCGCCGCGGCCTCCGCGAGGAGCCGCGCCGCCACGGCCATGCTCGCGACGACGTAGTTCGCGGCGAACACGCACGCCGCGTGGTACTTCGGCTTCTCGGACGCACGCACCTCCAGGAGACGGCCGTCGGCGACCTCCGCGATCGCCTCGGCAACCCCTCGTGCCGCAGGCTCGCCCTCGAAGGCGAACGCGATGCCGCGAAGCCGCGCGAGGCCGCCACCCGGCTCGGCCACGGTCTGGAGAGGGTGCAGGGAGCCGATCGCGTAGCCGCGCGAGCGAAGGGCACCCAGCGACGACGCGGGGAGCACGCCGCTGAGGTGAAGCGCCACCGTCCCGTTCGGGGCTACGCCCGCCTCCGCGAGCGAGGCCGCGGCCTCCGGCACCGCCGCGTCCGGGACCGCAACGAGCACGACAGCGTTCCGGGGAGCTGGGCCGGGGAACCGCGTCGAGTAAAAAACAGACGGGCGCTCGAAGAGAATGTGCTGCGGAGGCGCCGCTCGCCGTCCGAAGAAGTCCACACGTGCGGCGAGCCCCGACTCGAGGACCAAGCCACCCATGGTCAGGCCCATGCGCCCGGGGCCCACGATCCAGAATGGGCGCCCCCCCGGCCCCCCCGGCCTCACATGGGTACCTGCGCCAGCACGCTCACGCCCGGCCGCGCCCGCAGCCGGCCGACCGCCGCCGCCGTCAGCCGCGCCGTGAGGAGCATGTGCGTCCCGTTCTCGCTCCGCTCCAGAACCTCGCCCTGGCGGTAGACCTCGGCGATGCTGCCGCCGTCGGTGACGGGGACCGCGAGCACGACCGTGGGACGCTGACGCCGGATCTCCTCCTTCAGCGCCGCCAGGAGCGCATCGAGTCCGCGGGGCTCCACCGCAGAGCTGAACACGTGCGGACCGATCGCCGCCTCCGCCCGCGCGTGGATCGCCGCCTGCTCCTCGTGGGTCAGGCGGTCCACCTTGTTGAAGGCCACGAGCACGGGCCTCTCGTTCGCGCGCAGCTCGACCAGCACCTCCTGTACGACGTGGATCTGCGTCTCCCAATTGGGATGGGAGATGTCCACCACATGGCACAGCAGGTCGGCCTCCCGCGCCTCCTCGAGCGTGGCACGGAAGGACGCCACCAGATGGTGCGGCAGCTTTCGGATGAACCCGACCGTGTCGGTCACGAGCGCCCGGTAGCCATCGCCCAGGTCAACGCTCCGGGTCGCGGGATCGAGGGTCGCGAACAGCCGGTCCTCGATGAACAGGTCGGCGCCCGACAGCCCCTTGAGGATCGAGGACTTGCCGGTGTTCGTGTAGCCCACGAGTCCCATACGGAAGAGCCCGCTCCGCGCCTGCCGCTGGATCGCGCGCTGGCGCGCCACCCCCTTGAGCCGGCGCTTGAGGTCGGTGATCCGCCTTCGGATGATCCGGCGGTCGGTCTCGAGCTGCGTCTCGCCCGGGCCCCGGAGCCCGATGCCGCCGCGGATGCGCGACAGGTGCGTCCACATGCGCAGGAGCCGCGGGAGCATGTACTGGAGCTGCGCCAGCTCGACCTGCATCTTCGCCTCGGCGGTCCGCGCCCGGTAGGCGAAGATGTCGAGGATCAGCTCCGATCGGTCCATGACCCGCGTGCCGAGGGCCTCTTCGAGGTTCTGGCCCTGCGCGGGCGTGAGGTCTTCGTCGAAAATGGCGAGAGTCGCGTCGCGTTCGCGGATGAAGTCGCGGAGCTCTTCGACCTTTCCGGTGCCGATGTAGAGGCCGGGATGGGGCGCCGCGATCCGCTGCTGGATCTGGCCGGCCACGTGCGCCCCTGCGGTGTCGGCGAGCCGCGCGAGCTCTTCCAGGTGCTCGCGCGCTTCCGTAGCAGGGAGTCCCTGATCGGGCGCTCCCACGAGGATCACGCGTTCCGCGGAAGCTTCGACTTCAATCGTGCGTGTAGCGATCTCCGGCTATCCTCCCTCGGTCTCTGTTCCCGCGCTCTGCGCGAGCCGTCGCCACAGCTCCAGCCGCTCCTGCACCCGCGCCTCATAGCCGGCGCCGCCCGGCTCGTAGAAGCGGACCCGGCGCAGCCGCTCGGGTAGATAGCTCTGGGCAACGAATCCGCCAGGATAGTCGTGCGCGTACCGGTAGCCGCGCCCGTATCCCAAGTCCTTCATGAGCGGCGTCGGCGCGTTCCGGATGTGCAGCGGCACCGGCTCCGCCGGCGTCTCACGCGCCGCGGCCAGCGCGCGCCCCCACGCCTCGTCAATCTTGTTCGATTTGGGCGCCGTGGCCAGGTACACCGCCGCCTCCGCAAGCGCCAGCTCCCCCTCGGGCGAGCCTAAGAAGTGGTACGCGTCCTTCGCCGCCACCGCCACGTCCAGCGCCCGCGGGTCGGCGAGCCCTACGTCCTCGGCGGCAATGCGGATGAGCCGCCTCGCGATATAGAGGGGATCCTCGCCGCCGTCGATCATGCGGGCGAGCCAGTAGAGCGCGGCATCGGGATCGGATCCGCGGACCGCCTTGTGGAGCGCCGAGATGAGGTTGTAATGCTCCTCGCCAGACTTGTCGTAGCGCGCGAACCGAAGCTGAAGCCCTTCCGCCGCGATCTCGCGCGTGATCCTACCACCGGCGCCCACGAGGCTGGCCGCCGCCTCGAGGCCCTGGAGCGAACGCCGCGCATCGCCGTCCGCCTCCTCGGCCAGGAAGCGGATTGCCTCGTCATCGACCATCAGGTTCACAGCGCCCAGGCCGCGCTCGGAGTCGCTCAGGGCGCGACCGAGGATCGCCTCCAGGTGCTCGGGCTTCAGTTGCTCCAGCACGAAGACGCGGCAGCGGCTGAGCAGCGCGCCCCGCAACTCGAAGCTCGGGTTCTCCGTGGTCGAGCCGATGAGGACGATCGTCCCCGCCTCCGCGGCCGGCAGGAAGGCGTCCTGCTGCACGCGGTTGAAGTGGTGGATCTCGTCACAGAAGAGGATCGTCCGCCGCCCCGTGGCTCGCAGGCGCTCCTCGGCCTCCTGAAGGATCTCCCGCACCCGCGGCACCCCTTCCGTGACGGCGCTGAACGGGACGAACGCCGCCCGCGTGCGGCCTGCCATGATCCTGGCCAGCGTCGTCTTCCCGCTGCCCGGCGGCCCCCAGAGGATCATCGACTGGAGGTCGTCCCGCTCGATCATGTCGCGCAGCACGCGGCCGGGCCCGACCAGGTGCTCCTGGCCGACGAACTCCTCGAGCGCCCGGGGCCGCATGCGGGTCGCGAGCGGCGCTCCGGGCGTCTCTGCATCGGGGATGGCACGCCCGACGGCGCCCCTACCAGAAAGCTCCCGCCCGAAGAGATCGAGATCGTCAGCCACGCGGACCTGTCCAGCGTTCCGAGACGTATTGAAGGAGCCGCTCCCTCGTGTTCATACCCGGGTCGTCGATCACGCGCTCCAGGCAATCCTTCAGGATCTCGGCGAACTGCGGTCCGGGCTGGAGCCCGAACTCCTTCAGGTCGTCGCCGTCGATCGCGAGCTCGGCGAGCGTGAGCGGCGGCCGCTGGCGCAGAGTCGTGAGCGCCGCGCGCGCCACACGCGCGAACGCGGCGATATCCCCGCCCCGGCCGCGCACCGACGCCGCATGCAGGCGTACGGTGTCACGGACCGCTTCCGTCCCCACGCGGCCCAGCCACCGGCGCACGGCGCGCGCATCCGACGGGTCCGGCAGGTCCACGGCATGCGCCGCTTTCAGCGTCAGCGCCCGATCGCTCTCCGCATTCGAGAAGCGGAGTCGCCGCATCATCTCCTCCAGCGCGTCGAGCGAGGACACCGCCGTGAAGAGCATCACGATCCGCAGGAACGGGCGGGACCGCCGCGCGGCGTCCACGGCGGCCACGAGCCGCTCCCACTCCTCGTCCGGAACCTGGATCTCCGGGTACACCACGAGCAGCGCGCTCGCGCCCCGGTAGAGATTCAGCGCCCTCGACGGCTGCGGATCGGCCACCACCTTCAGGAGCTCCTCGCGCACCCGCTCGCCCGAGAGACGGACGAGGCGCGGGACCCGCTCCCGAAGCGCCGTCCAGGTGCCCGGCTCGATCGTCATGTCAAACCGGCCCGCGAAGCGAAGCCCCCGCAGGATCCGGAGATAGTCCTCCTCGAACCGTGTCAGGGGATGGCCCACCGCCCGCAGGACGCGCCGCTCCAGGTCCCGAAGGCCGCCGAACGGATCCTTGAGCTCGTGCCGGAGCGGGTGATACGCGATCGCGTTGATCGTGAAGTCGCGCCGCGCCAGGTCCTCCTCGATCGTGTCTGCGTACTCGATCACCGCGCGCCGCCCGTCTGTCGCCATGTCGCGCCGGAAGCTCGTCACCTCGTACACGACCCCGTCCCCGCCCCGGACACCGACGGTGCCGAACTCGACCCCGATGGGGTACGTGCGGCGGAAAAGCCTCCGCACCCGGTCCGGCCGGGCCGCCGTGGCGAGATCCCAGTCGGCACGGCGAAGACCGAGGAGCGCGTCACGGACGGCACCTCCCACGCACCACGTCTCGAAGCCGGCGTCCTCGAGCTTGCGCGCGATCTCGACCACCGCCTTCGGGACCGAGAGCTTCAGATGCGCTATGGCGGCGCGACCGCTCACAGAGGCTCCCGCAGCGCCGCGCGCGTGTGCGCTAGCCGCAGAGGACCGCTCCTCCGTTGACGTTGAGGATCTCTCCGGTGATGAACGCCGCAAGACCGGAGCAGAGGAAGACGATGGGGCCCGCGATCTCCTCGGCGGTCGCCGGACGGCCCAGCGGGATCGTGCCGAGGATCGCGTCGCGCTCGGGCCCCTGGAGCGCCGGGGCCGACATCTCCGTGTCCACCCACCCGGGGGCGACCGCGTTCACGGTGATCCGCCGCGGCGCGCACTCCACGCACAGCGATTTCACGAGCGACAGGAGGGCGCCCTTCGTCGCCGCGTAGTGCGCGTGGAACGCCTCCCCGCGCTGCCCCGCCGTGGAGCTCACGATCACGACGCGGCCGCCCTCGCTCAGGAGGCTCAGCGCCGCCCGCGTCGTGAGGAAGACCGACGTCAGGTTCGTGTCGATCATCTCCCGCCATTCGGCATCAGGCATGTCGGCGAGCGGGATCGGTTCCGCGTTCCAGATGCCGGCGTTCGCGACGAAGATGTCGAGCCCGCCCATGGCCTCGCGGCAGCGCGCGAAGAGGCGATCCACGGCCGCGGGGTCGCGCAGATCCGCAGCTTCACCCCAACCCCGAACGCCCTGCCTCCGGATCTCCTCGAGCACGCGCTCGGCGTCCGAGCTCCGGCTCCGGTACGCGATCCCGACATCCGCGCCGGCCCGCGCCAAGAGGATCGCCGTGGCCGCGCCGATCCCGCGCGACCCTCCGGTCACGAGCGCCCGCTTGCCGCGCAGATCTACCATGCGGCTCACCCGCGCCCCCCGTGGCCGCCGCGCCCGCCCGTCTCGGAACCCTCGGCCGCCCACAACTGGTCCACGATCTCGCAGATCGCGTGCCCGATCGCGAGCTGCAGCTCCTGGGCACGCGGCACCGAGTCGGTCGGCACCACGAGCGCGAAATCGACCTTCTCCCGAAGCGGGCCGCCGCCCTGCGCCAGGAGCGCCGCCGTCCTGACCCCTCGGCGGCGCGCCGCGTCCGCGGCCTTCAGAAGATTGGGCGAGCGGCCGCTCGTCGAGTGAAGGATGAGGAGATCCCCGGGCTCACCGAGGGCATCCACCTGCCTGGCGAAGATCTCCTCGAACCCCAAGTCGTTCCCGCACGCCGTGAGCAGCGAAGTGTCGGTGGTGAGGGCGAGTGCCGCGAGCGGGGCGCGCGCGCGGTTGAACCGGACCACGTACTCCGCCGCCAGGTGCTGCGCATCGGCAGCGCTCCCGCCGTTCCCGCAGAAGAGGAGCTTCCGGCCCGCGCGCAAGGTCTCGTAGACGAGCCCGGCCAGCCGTCCGACGTCGTCCGAGAGGTCCCGCGCCACCCGCCCCGCCAGCTCCGCGAGAGCGGACAGCTCGCGGCTCGCCTCTCTCTTCCAAGCCTCGTTCACCGGGTCGGCTATGCGATCCTCCACTGGCACGCCCGAAGCCACTCGAGGAGCCGTTCCGCAAGTCCACGCCTTCGGACGACGGGCGGCACCACCACCATCGGCCGGTCCTCGAGGATGCGCCGGGGATTCACGGAGAGCAACAACTCCGCCTGCTCGCGGGCCCCGCTCTCCACGAGGGCATCGTAGGCCGATCGGATCGAAGGGCTCCGCCCCGGCCTGGCGTGCGTGTCGGAGGCCAGGAAATCGACCCAGCCGCGCTCCAGGAAGACCGTCGCCTGGCGCAACGCCAGGTCGCCGTACTCGCCGAAGAGGCTTCCCGAGTTGACCTGGATGACGACCCCCGCCCTGCGCCACTGCTCGACGACCTCATAGCGACCCCGATAGCCGAGGTAGCGCTCCACATGAGCCAGCACAGGACGAACGCCCGCGTCCACGAGCGTCTTCAGGAGCGCCGGGGACTCGGGCAGAATCGTAAATGCGACGAACTCAACGAGCACCGAACGGCTCTCACCGAGCCGGAGCGCCGGCCGCGAGAAATCCGTGATCAGGTCATCGAGCAGAATCTCGCAGCCCCGGTAGAGCGAGAGGCTCCTGAGCCGTTCCCGCCCTCCTGCCACGAGCGTATCCCAGGCTCTGTCCACGCGGGCCCACACTTCCGGGTCCGCGATCGCGGAAGCGCGCAGATGCGGCGTCGCGCACACCGACACGACACCGTCCGCCTCCAGATCCTCCAGCGTCGCCAGGGCCTCCTCGAGATCGGCGGCCCCGTCATCGAAAGCGGGGAGGACGTGGCTATGCAGATCGATGAGCGGGGGAACGGGCGGGACGTTCATCCCCTGATAGGCCTCCTCCGGGTCCGATGGACCGAGCGAACTCGGCAAGATCGTCGGACGCGACCTCTGCCACGTGCTCGCATGCCATGGTGAGCAGCGCGTCGGCGGCCAAGAGATCGAACGCCTCCGGTCGCCGGGTGGCGAGCGTCTCCGCGCGCCGGAGCAGCCGAACCGCCGCCGCCGCGCAGCGCGCGGCCACCGTCTCGCCTGCGGCATCGTCCCAGGCCCGGAGCACCGCCCCCCGCAGCCTCGGGGGCGCGCCCACCAGCCGGGACAGAACCCATGCGCGATCGGGGTCCATGGCTATTGGCTTCGCGGGAGAAGCGAGGACACGATCTTCGGAACCTGGCCGAGCGCTTCGTCGATTTTGGTGGGATCGCCCACCCCCCCTTCCGCCATGTGGGCGCGCCCACCGCCTCTTCCACCCGTAGAAGCCGCGACCAGGTCCGCAAGTTCGCCCGCGCGCACGCCTCGCCGGACAAGATCCTCGGTGACCACGGCAAGGAAGGACGTGCGCCCGTCGCCGAGCTCGGCCGCCAGAACCGCAACCCCCGAACTGAGCTGGGCCCGAAGGCGATCACCGAGCGCCCGGAGCGCCTCCTTGCCGGCCACGCGGATCCTTCCCGTCACCACTTTCACGCCATCGATCGACACGGCACCCGCGACGAGCCGCGCCACTTCATCCGTCGCGCCCCGCCGGACCGAGTCCTCGAGCTGGCGCTCGAACTCCTTGCGCTCCCGGACGAGCGCCTCCACACGGCGCACGACCTGGTCCGGCGGAACCCGCAGGAGCTCGGCGATCTGGCGCAGCCGCATCTCCTGCTCGCGCACCCACTCGTACGCCTTCGAGCCCGTGAACGCCTCGACCCGCCGCACCCCGGACGCCGCGCCCGTCTCGGAGACGATCTTGAAGAGCCCGATCTCACCCGTCGAGCGCACGTGGCAGCCGCCGCACAGCTCCAGGCTGAACCCCGGCACGGCCACGACGCGAACCGTCTCGCCGTACTTCTCCCCGAAGAGCGCCATCGCCCCGCGACCGACCGCCTCGCGGTACGCCGTCCATTCCTTGCGGACCTCGGCATCGCGCAGGACCCACTCGTTCACCAGCCGCTCCACGGCCTCGAGCTCCTCCGGCGTGAGCGGGCCCGGGTGCGTGAAGTCGAAGCGGAGGCGATCGGGCGCCACGAGCGAGCCGGCCTGCTGCGCGTGCGGCCCGAGAACCTGGCGCAGCGCCGCGTGGAGAAGATGCGTCGCCGTGTGGTTGCGCTGGGTATCGAGCCGCCTCGGGTCCACCACCGCGCGCACGGGGCCCGGCTTGAAGCGCCCCTCCAGCGTGCCGAAGACGGCGACGCGCCCGTCGAGACGCGCGACCTCCGCCACCTCGAGGCGCCAGCCGTCGCCCTCCACGTAGCCGGTGTCGCTGATTTGCCCGCCGGCTTCGGCGTAGAACGGGTTTTCTTTCAGTTGCAGGCCGACGCGCGACCCGTTGAGTTTCGCGGCCAGCACCTCGGTGTCCACCGCGAGATCATCGTAGCCCACCCAGGTCTGCTCGCCGGACGTCACCTCGACCCAACCTGAGAGAAGCGCTTCGCGGTCCACGGGCCCCACCGCCGCCGCGTACGCCTCGCGTGAGCGCTGCCGTTGCTCCTCCATGGCGCGCTCGAACCCCTCGATGTCCACGGTGTAGCCGCGCTCGCGCGCCACGAGCTCCGTGAGATCGAGCGGGAACCCGTATGTGTCGTAGAGCTTGAACGCCTCCGCACCCGGGATCCGGCCCCCCTTGCCCCCCTTGCCGCCCACGGGCGCCAGCTCGTCGAGGCGCCGCATCCCCTCATCGATCGTCGTCAGGAAGCGCTCCTCCTCGGATGCCGTCGTGCGCCGGATATGCTCCTGCCGCTGCACGAGCTCCGGGTACACGTCCCCCATCGCGCGGATCGCCTCGTCCACGATCGCGACGACGGTCGGCTCCCGGCGTCCGAGCAGCCACGCGTGCCGCTTCCCGCGGCGAAGGATCCGGCGCAGCACGTATCCCCGGCCTTCGTTCGTCGGGAAGACACCGTCCGCGATGAGGAACGCCACCGCGCGGGCGTGGTCGGCGACGACCCGGAACGAGACACCCGCGGGACTCCGGGCCTCGTACGTTCGCCCCACGACCTCTTCCGCCCGACGGATGAGGGGCATGAAGAGATCGGTGTGGAAGTTCGAGTCCACGCCCTGGAGCACGGCCGCGAAGCGCTCGAGACCCGCCCCGGTGTCGATGGAGGGCTTCGGAAGCGGGCGCTGTGCGCCGTCCTCGCTGCGGTCGTACTGCATGAAGACGAGGTTCCACAGCTCGAGGATCCTACCCTCGTCCCCGAGCGCCACGAATTCTTCCCGCGTGAGCTTCCTGCGCGCCGCCTTCCCCGTGCCATCGTAATGGATCTCCGAGCACGGCCCGCAGGGCCCCGTCTCGGCCATCTGCCAGAAGTTGTCCTCGTCGCCGAACCGAAAGATCCGATGCGGGGGCAGGCCCGCCACCCGCTGCCACAGCGCAAACGCCTCGTCGTCCGACTGATGGACCGTCGCGAAGATGCGGTCAGGGTCGAGCCCGTACACATCGACGCACAGCTCCCACCCGAACCGGATCGCGTCCTCCTTGAAGTAGTCGCCGAAGGAGAAGTTGCCCAGCATCTCGAAGAAGGTGTGGTGCCGCGCGGTGAATCCCACCTGCTCGAGGTCGTTGTGCTTGCCGCTCACCCGCAGGCATTTCTGAACGGTCGTCGCGCGCCCGTACGGCCGCGTCTCCTCGCCGAGGAAGACGCGCTTGAACTGCACCATCCCCGCGTTCGTGAAGAGGAGCGTGGGGTCGTCGCCCGGGATGAGCGACGACGAGGGGACATGCGTGTGCCCCTGCGCGACGAAATACTCGATGAACTTCCGGCGGATCTCTTTCGACTGCATGGGCGAAACTTAGACGCTCACCCCACCTGTCTCAAGCGCGCGACGAAAACCCGCATCAGACGACACGGGGGAGCGGGCATTCGCCCACTCCCCCATCGCTCCGCCACCGAGCCCCGTCCCCGATTCCCGGCGACGCGGCGGCCCCGCGCAGCGAGCCAAAAGCCGACCCGCCGCCCGACGCTGTCCCTTAGCGCGCCCGCAGCTGCCTCAGGAGCCGCCGGGCCGCCGCGTTCGCCTTCCTGGGATCGGAGACGCGCGCGACGAGCAACGACACCCCCTTGGCGGAGCTGCCGTAGATGTAGTCGATGTTCACCTTCTTCGCGGCGATGGCCCGTCCGAACCGTGCCAGCGTGCCGGGTCTGTCCGGAAGGGTCACGACCACTACGGGCTCCGTGCTATAGTCGTACTTCGCACGATCGAGCGCCTTCCGCGCACGCGGCCCGTTGTCCACCACGAGATGCACGATCCCGTATTCCTGCGTCCCCCCGATGTCCACCGCCTGGATGTTCACCTTGTTCCTCGCCAGGGCCCGGCACAGGCGGCCCAGGCTGCCCGGCCTGTTCGGGATCACGACCGAGATCTGTCGTTTCAGCGCCATGTGTCACCTCCGGGTTGGGAGCCTCCAGGTCCCCGCCATCCCCGCGTGCAAATTGCAACTTCTTGGGCGATGGCACCACCCGGAAGGCCGTTCTAGCCTGTCCCCGGCAGCTTCTGGTCCACCAACGCGCGGATCTCGTCGAGGGGAAACCCCCGGCGCGCGAGGTGATCGAAAAGCCGGCGGCGTGCTACCTGGCGCGGCTTGCGGGCGAGCGCCCTGAGCTTCTTCTCCGCCGCCCGCTCGAGAACCTCGCGCTCCGACATCCCTTCTTCCTCAAGCACCCGCCGGATCGCCGCGAGGGCCGGCTCCCGGTCGATCCCCCGGCGGTAGAGCGCCTCCGCCATGCGCCGGATGCCCTCCGGCCGCGCGGCCAACCGGCCCCGGATGAACGCCGCGCAGTACGCCCGGTCGTCCACGAGCCCGGTCTCTTCCAGGCGACAGAGGACCGCTCCCAGGGCGGGCTCCGGGTAGGCGTCTGCGGCGAGCCGGCGCCGCAGCTCCTCCCGCGTCCTCGACCGGTACGACAGGAGCTGGAGCGCGCGCTCCAGCGTCGCCTCGATCTCCGCCTGCTCGATCCGCGCGGCCAGCGTCTCGCGATCGACCTCCGCACCTTCCGAGATCGCGAGCCGCTTCAGCCCGTGGACGGACACCATGGCGAGGGGCGCGCCGTCCACCTCGACCCTCACCCGTGCCGCCGCCGCGGCCCTCCCCTCCTCGGGCCGCAGGCCCGTGACGGTCGAGGTCACGCTATTCCTCGGACACGAACTCCGTCGCGCTGACGGCCTTCAACCGGCCGTCGGGTTGCTCCACCAGATCGAATTCGATGATCGCGCGACGGGTTTTCAGCCGGGCAAACGCCTCGTTCCCGACGGCGAGCCCTTCCCCATCACGAAAATCGTTGATGTGCAGGAATACGTCGTCCCGTGCGTCGGCGATGCGGAGCCCGGTCTGCACGGTGAGGAACCCGAATCCCTTGTCCTCCTGCACGGCGTGCATGAACCCCCGCATCCGATCCGGCTTCTCCTTGTCCACCGGCAAGATCCCCGGGAAGAGAAAACCCGAGAAATGGAAGTCCACCTCGCGGCGGAGGTCCGCGCTCGTGCTCCCAAAGGAGAGGAGATCCACCCGCTTCCCGCGATTCTGGAGCGCGCGCACGAGACGCACGAAATCGCCGTCGCCGGTGCCGAGGAGGACGTAGTCGAGGTTGTCCGCCTGGAGCAACGCGTCGATGGCGAGCTCCACGTCGGCGTTCGCCTTCATGATCACTTCGCCGTTCTCGCGGAACCGCTGCACCTTCTTGAGCACGAGGTGAAAGCCTTCACGCCTTACCCGCTCTCGATATCCCTCCTTCTTTCGGCGGTACTCCGCGTCGTTCCCCTCGCGCTCCTCATCGACCGCCATGTACGCGTTGGCACGCAGCACGACCGCGCCCTGCGCGTCCACAAGCTCCTTCACCGTGCGAAACCGCATACCGTACCCGCCGTTTCGGACCAGGTTCTCCACGTCGAGGAAGATGCCCGCCTTCAGCATGTCTCGTCCTCCGCGCACTCGAAACTGAGCTCCACCGTCTCCTCAAAAAACACGAGGGACGGATTCGGTGCGCGCCTTCCGTCCCTCTCCCGTCCGCCCCGATCCGGCGAGCGCTATCGCAGCAGCGCTGTTTCCTGTAGAGCTAGGATCATGGGGATCGGCCTGAGCTCCCGCCGCAGCGGGTCGAGGCAGAGCCCCAGCGCCTCCAGGGTGAACGCGCCCAGCAGCGAGGCGTCCCCGTCCTCTCCAAAGATGACGTCCGCCCCACCGACCCGGTCGCCGTACCTGAAGAGCGCGACCCCCTTCCTCCGCACGATCTTCGTCCCATCGGCCAACCGGAATTCCTGCTGCGCGAGGGGCTGAATCCCGAGCTTGTCCAGGATCGCGGTCGGGACCACCGAGTAGATCGCCCCGGAATCGATGAGGAACTCGACCTTCTCCCGGACCTCCGGGTTGGCGGGATTTCCCACCTCGACCACGAGAACCGTCAGGCCCATGCGTCAGTCCACCGGCGCTTCCTCGGGCTCCTCCTCGGCGGTGGCCGTGACGCCTCGAGTGCCGAGCGCCTCGCGAATCTTCTGCTCGACCTCGCCGGCCAGGTCGGGGTTCTGCCTCAGGAAAAGCCGCGCGTTCTCGCGCCCCTGGCCGATCCGGTTCCCCTTGTAGGAGAACCAGGCGCCCGACTTCTCGATGATCCCCTGGTCCGCGCCCAGATCCACGAGGAGCCCTTCGCGGCTGATCCCCTCGTTGAACATGATGTCGAACTCCGCCTGCCGGAAGGGCGGCGCGCACTTGTTCTTCACCACCTTCACGCGCGTCCGGCTCCCCACCTGATCGGTCCCGTCCTTGATCGCCGCGATTCGCCGGATGTCGAGGCGCAGCGATGCGTAGAACTTGAGCGCGCGCCCCCCGGGCTGCGTCTCGGGGTTCCCGAACATGACCCCGATCTTCTCGCGGATCTGATTCGTGAAGACGACGGCGGTGCGGGAACGGTTGATGGCGCCCGTGAGCTTCCTGAGCGCCTGCGACATGAGGCGCGCCTGGAGGCCCATGTGGCTGTCGCCCATCTCCCCCTCGATCTCAGCACGCGGCACGAGCGCCGCCACCGAGTCGATCACGACCACGTCCACCGCGCTCGAGCGTACGAGGGTCTCGGTGATCTCCAGCGCCTGCTCGCCCGTATCGGGCTGCGAGACGAGGAGGTTCTCCACTTCGACGCCGAGCTTCCGGGCGTACTCCACGTCGAGCGCGTGCTCGGCGTCGATGAAAGCCGCAACACCGCCCAATCTCTGGGCGTTGGCGATGATGTGGAGGGTGAGCGTCGTCTTCCCGGAGGACTCGGGCCCGAAGATCTCGGTGACGCGGCCGCGGGGGATGCCGCCGATCCCCGTCGCCGCGTCCAGGTTGATCGCCCCCGTTGGGATCGCCTCGACGCGCACCCTGGCGCCCTCCGCGCCCATGCGCATGATGGCGCCTTTCCCGTGCTGGCGCTCGATTTGGGTGATCGCGACGTTGAGGGCTTTCCGCTTGTCCTCGCTGATCTCCAAAGCCATGGCCGGCTCCTCCTCCACCCGGGCGGTTCGGCTGCGCGTCTGCCGCCTGTCCTTAATTATAGGCCCTTCCGCTCTCCTTTTCGAGACGCGACTGGCAGCGCCCCAGTCGCGCTCCAGACGGGAGCACGCTACGGGATCGCGTCATCGGATTCTCACCAGCCGAACCGGTCGGCCAGACCTCGAAAGGCCGCGCCGGCCCTCTCGATCGCCCCGTCGTCCACGTCCAGGTGTGTGACCGCGCGGATCCGCTTGGGCCCGACGGCCACCACGAGAACCCCCAACTCGGCCAGTTCCCGGGCTGCAACCTCCGCTTCCCCAGCGGGTGCCGTGAGGTCGATCATCACGATGTTCGTCTCGGGCTCGCGAGCCTGGAGACCCGGCACCCCACTCACGAGCGCCGCCAGATGTTTCGCACGCCGGTGATCCTCGCCCAGCCGCTCGAGGTGGTGGTCCAGGGCGTAGAGCGCCGCCGCCGCGAGGATCCCTACCTGCCTCATCCCACCCCCCAGCCGCTTCCTCCACGTCCACGCCCTCTGGACGGCCTCCCGCGACCCGGCCAGGGCGGAGCCTACGGGGCAGCCCAGCCCCTTGGAGAAGGAGACCATGACGGTGTCGGCGCAGCGGGCATACTCGGCCAGCGGGGTTCCGGTGGCCGCGGACGCGTTCCAGAGCCGTGCCCCGTCGAGGTGTACGCCCAGGGTATGCTCCTCGGCGAGCCCGCGAAGCTCTCGGAGGACCTCCAGCGGGATCACCTTGCCGCCGCCGGAGTTGTGCGTGTTCTCGACGACGATGAGGGACGTCCTCGGGAGATGCGGACTCTGCGGGCGGATGTGCGCGCGCACGATCTCCGCGGTGAGAAGGCCGTCCTCCGCGGGCACGGGCCGCAGCTGCACTCCCGCCCAGGCCGAGGGCGCGCCCATCTCGTAGTGGTAGATGTGGGCGCCGGCGTCGCAGATCACCTCGGTTCCGGGAGCGGCATGCAGGAGGATCGCCGTCTGGTTCGCCTGCGTCCCGCTGGGGAAGAAGAGTGCCGCTTCTTTCCCGAGCATCTCGGCGACCCGAGCCTGAAGGGCGTTCACGGTGGGATCGTCGCCGAACACATCGTCGCCGACCTCCGCCTCGGCGATGGCGCGCCGCATCCCGGGGGTGGGACGGGTGACGGTGTCGGAGCGGAGATCTACGATCGGTGGCGTGTTCGGCCGGGGCACGACCGCAAGCTACGCGCGGGCCGCGCGCTCAGCAACAAACCCACGATCGCAGAGGCGCAGCTCATCCAGGTGAGGACTGTGCCTGTGGCCGCCGGCGATCAGTTCCTTCTCTTCCCGTCCGAGAACCTCGGGATGGGTGGGGTGTCGATCGCGCTCGAGGACCGGTTCCTCGACCCCTTCGTGAACCCTGCGAAAGGCGCGCGCCTGCAAGGGGCGCACCTCTTCGCCTCACCGGCGTTCTCCGGCGTTTCGGGCGACAACGGCGCGGCGCGCACCCTCCCTCTCGGCGCACTTTTCGGTGGTCCCTCCTGGTTCGGGGGCGTCGCCCTCGCCTTGCAGCAGCTCGAGGCCGCGCGGTTCGGTAGCGGCCCGATCATCCTGCGCGAGTTCGGGTTCTCCCAGGATCTCCTGAGCGACCGGTCTTCCACCAACATGTATGCGTTCGGGATGATCGGGAGGAAGCTCCCGGGATCGCGCTTCTCCGTCGCCGGGAGCCTCTTCTGGGCGGATCTCGACGCCATTGCCGGCGTGGAGCTCCTCTACGCCCTGAGCCAGGAGGTGGAGCAACTCGGCCACATGCTCGACTCCCGGGTCGGGCTCCACGGCGAATGGAGCGGCGGGCGCTCGCTCGAGGCCGTCCTGGTCTTCAACGACTTCGACGTCACGCACAGCGTCACCTACCTGGACTGGATGTGGCCGCTGGGGACGCCCCAGACACGCCTGGAACGGAACTTCGACAGGAGCCGCACGTGGGGCCTCGACCTCGGATACGTGCACCCTCTGCCGCGCACCGGGTGGCAGGTCGGTGGAATCCTGACCGTGAACCGGAAGACCCACCCGAAGATCCCGAACTACGAGATCGTGAACATCCCGCGGGATCCGGGCCACTCGTGGGCGGAGGCGGAGGCCCCGGTGCAAACGCTCAGCGGTCGCACGATCCCCGCCGGCGGCAAGACCGTGGACAACGACTTCCGGTTCTCGAACGGGTTGCTGCGGATCGGCGTGCGGCGGGAGGAGGACCCCGTCGGGTTGCAGCTGGGCCTTCAGATGCGTGCGATGAACTACCGCCTGGAGCAGGAGAATCACGTAGAGGAATCACGGAGGGAGCAGGAGGAAGGGTGGGTGGAGTGGACGCCCACCTGGGGAGTGAGCGTCAAGTTCCCGGAGTTCCAGGTCCGCTATGCAGGCCAGCTCACAACGGGGACGGGGCGACCGGGTGTCGCGTCCTGACGCACCAGATCTCGATCTTGATGCCGATCGGGCCTTAGCGGTAGAACGCCTCGAGCGCTCCCGCCACCTCCTCGCGCTGCGCCTGCGTGAGCCCCGGATAGATCGGCAGGCTCAACACCTCAGCGCTCGCCCGCTCCGCCTCGGGGAAGCGGCCCGGGCGATACCCGAGGCCCTGGAAGCACGGCTGAAGGTGCAGCGGGAGCGGGTAGTAGACCGCGTTTCCGATCCCACGCGCATCGAGGAAGCGCTTCAGTTCGTCGCGGCGCTGCGCGCGAATCGTATACTGGTGGTACGTGTGCAGGCGATCCGGCTGGGCGACCGGTGTCTTGACCTGGGCGAGGCCCGCGAGCCGGCGGTCATACCAGGCGGCGTTCGCGCGCCGCTCCTCGTTCCATCCCGCGAGATATGGCAGTTTCGCGAGAAGGACGGCCGCCTGGAGGGCATCGAGCCGCGAGTTGACGCCCACCTCCTCATGGAAATAGGTACGCGCACCGCCGTGGACCCGCAGGCGTCGTAGCCGGGCGGCGAGCCCGTCGTCGTCCGTAACGACGAGCCCGCCGTCCCCGTAGCCACCCAGGTTCTTCGTCGGGAAGAAGGAGAAGCACCCGACCCGGCCCACGGTCCCCGCCATCCGCCAGGCGCCCCGGACGAGGCCCCGCGACCCCATCGCCTGCGCCGCGTCCTCGACGAGCACGAGCCCATGTCGCTCACAGAGCTCGAGCAGCGGATCCAGGTCGGCCATCTGTCCGAAGAGATGGACCGGGAGGACCGCCCGCGTGCGTGGCGTCAGCACGTCTTCGACGCGGGCAGCGTCGAGATGCAAGGTGTCGGGCTCGATGTCCACAAAGACGGGACGGGCGCCTGCGTTGTGGATGGCACCCGCGGTCGCGAAGAAGGTGAACGGTGTCGTCACGACCTCATCGCCGGGACCGAGGTCTAGCGCCCTGAGACTCAAGAAGAGCGCGTCGGTACCGCTGGCCAGACCGATGGCGTGCCGCACACCCAGGGTTTCGGTGATCGCGCCCTCGAACCGCTCCACCGCCGGGCCCAGGATGAACTGCTGCGACTCGACCACATCGCGGATCACCGTCCAGATCTCGTCTTGGATCTCGGCGAATTGAACCCGCAGATCGAGAAAGGGCACGGCCATCGATCACTCCGTCGCCTGTAGAGCCTCGCGCGCCTGACGCAGGACTTCCCCCAACTCCCCCACCGGCAAGCGCCCGGCGGCCGCATCAAGCCAAAGCTCCGACTCAAGCGCAGGCCAGACATCCGGCAAGGCACCCGCCTCTTCGGCCGGTCGCTCCGCGGACTCCCTCCAGCGCAGGAGCGGCCACGCAACGAACGCAGCGCAAAGGACCGCCAGGAGGAGCGCAACGGCGAGGATCATCGTGCACCCACGGCGCGCGGGACTGCCGCAGCGAGGCCGCACGCGGTACCCGCCATCACGAGGACGAAGCCCAGCCAGACGGCGGTCGCCAGCGGCCGCACCGCCACCCGAAGACGCACCCTCTCGGCCGAGACCGAGAGCACCTCGGCCAGGTCGATATGCGCGCTGCCTTTCAACGCTCTCACGAGACCCGGTACGTGGTACAGTTCTGCCCGGCCGGGCAGGTCGCGCTGCTCGGCCCGCGCCACCACCGCTCCGTCCCCCAACCCCATGACCTCCACGGTCGCCGCCCATTTGGCCGCGCCGCCGCCGGCGTACAACGAGAGCCCGAGGTACCTGAACTCGACCGGACCCGTGAGCGGCGATCTCACCGCCAGGGCGTCCCCCGGGACCACCTCGACCGAACGTTCGACCCCGAGCCGTGCAGCCGCGAAGCCCAGAACGAGAGCGGCGAAGCCCGTGTGTGCCAGCGACGCACCCCAGAGCCAGAGAGTCGAGCGGCCGGGCCGGGCGGCGAGGATCTCGCGGGCGGCGGCCACCAGGTTGAGCGCCAGGACGCCCGCAGCAGCGCCGAACCAGGCGTCGCGGGTGAGAACCGCTACGGCGCTCCCAACCGCGATCGCGATCGCCACGCTCGGTGCTACGCGCAACGCGATCCGCCGCGCCGCGCCCCGGATCCCGGGAAAGGCCAGGCTCCAGGCGGCCAAGACCGCGACAAAGAGCGCGACCCGGCCCCGGACCGCACCCGGCAGTGTACCGCCCGCGAGCAGAGCGCCAAGCGAGAGACCGGCCACGGCCGTCACGACGCCCGCCGCCAGAACGGCGGCACGATCACGCGTCCAAAGCCCCACTGGCCGCGGGGCAAGGAGGGAACGCTCCGCACGCCCGATCGCCGCCAGAGCGAGGGCTGCGGCGGCCAGGCCGGCCATGGCCCACGGCCACGGAAGAATGCCGTCGCCGACCAGCGGAAACGCTAGAGGAAAGACCGCGACGCCGAGCCCAAGCGATAGCGCGAGAGCGACCGGCCGACGTCGCGCGAGGCCCGCGGCATGAAGAAAGCCGAGTCCCAAGAGCCAGGCCGGCCCGGCGCGCCACGCCGCCATCTCCAGAGGCTCCGCGCCCACCGCTCCACCCTCCGCGAACGCGTAGTCGCTGAGGATAGACGCCGTCATGAGGAGCCACGCCCCCGCACCCCACAGGTAGGGCCTCCGCAGGAGCGCGCCGCGCTCCCGGATCTCCCGAACGGCAGACCAGACGAGGACGAAGACGACCGCCCAGGCCGCGACGGCCGCGAGTCGCAGCGAGCGCGAGACGAGAACCTCGAGCTCGAGCGTCTCCGGCGGCAGAAGCGCTCGCCCCGCTGCCCGCGTGCTCCAGGGATCCGCGAACACGATCAGGGCGAGAATTCCCGCCAGGATGATCCCATGAAAGAGCGACCAGCGGCGGCGCTCGAGACCACCCCACGGCTCGGCGCGGCACGCCAAAAAACCGAAGACCGCGAACAGCGTGAGGAACACGAGAAAGCGAGAGCCCGGAGAGGCGAGAAGGGCCGAGAGCCGCGCGGGAGCGGTGCCCGCGATCTCCGCGACCGCGATCACGAACGGAAAGCGAACGTCTCCCATCCACGCCGCCCACGCCAGGCTCGCGAGCGCCACCCCGAGCAGACCCGCAGCCGCCGCGCCCGCACGACGGCTCGCGGCCCGAAACGAGGCACGATCCCACAGGGGTGAGAGCGCGACGAACCCACCCCACCCGGAGACCGCGAGGGCGAGCGCCGAGGCGTAGCCCCCGATCTCCGTCACCTCGCCTCGCGCAGAACGAGCACGGCGGCACCGGCCCCGAGCACGCCCCAACCGAGATCCAGAGGATCGGCGCGACCGCCACGGCGCGCATCGCGCCACTCCTTCAAGAGCCCGGCACCCACGCTCGCCGCCGCGCCCACCCAGGCCGCCTCACGCGCTTCCAGACCGGCGGTTTGCGCGACGCTCGCCGCGACGCTGGCCGCGAACAACGAAGTGAAGAGGTGCTTCAGGCGATCTTCGCGGAACAAGCTGAGCGGCCCCGCGCCGGCGTCCGCGGGCACCAGGCTGGAGGCGGCGAGGAGAAGCGCAGCCAGCGAGAGAGCGCGCCTATTCCCCACGGCGGCGAGCCTCATCGAGCGCCCACGCCACCGCCTCCTCGGGCGTGCGCGCCCGCGGGGCCGGCAGCTCGGGAAGCTCCGAGCGGAGAAGGACGAGCGGCACACCCAGCTTGTGACAGAAGGCGGCCTCGGAGAGCGTCCCCCATCCGCCGGCGATCGCGATCACCGCCTGCGACGCGCGCACGACGACGACGTTCCGCGCCTCGCCCAGCCCTGTGGGGATGGGGATCGCGACGTGGCGATTCGAGTCCGACGCCCGCTCGCCCGGCAGGATCCCGAGCGTGACCCCGCCGCGGGCTGCGGCACCGCGACACGCCGCCTCCATCACGCCGCCGAGGCCGCCGCACACGAGCACGGCACCGGCCTCGGCCACGAGCTCACCCACGCGCTGGGCCACCGCCAGCGTCTCGCCCGTCGCGGTGGCGCTCCCGATCACTCCGATTCGGAGAGGGCGGTCCGCCTTCACATCTCATCCGCGCGAAGCGGCGCGACCCGCAGCGAGCACCCGAAGGCTCTCCGTGTAGGGCGGCCGCAGAACGCCGCGGTCCGTGACGATCGCCGAGACCAACTCCGCGGGCGTCACGTCGAACGCGGGGCTGAACACGGGAACCGCCTCCGGAGCCGTGAGCGTGCCGAACCCGCGGCGGATCTCCTCGGCACTGCGCTCCTCGATCGGGATCCGGTCACCCGACTCGATCGAGAAGTCGAACGTCGAGTACGGCGCGGCCACGTAGAACGGGACCCCATGATGCCGGGCCAGGACGGCGAGCCCGTACGTCCCGATCTTGTTCGCGACATCGCCGCGGGCCGTGATCCGATCCGCGCCGACCAGCACGAGATCCACGCCGAGCCGCGGCATGGTCGAGGCCGCGGCGTTGTCGGAGATGACCGTCACGTCGATCCCCGCCCGCTGAAGCTCCCACGCGGTCAGCCGGCTCCCCTGAAGGAGCGGCCGTGTCTCCGTGACGACGACGCGCACGACGCGCCGCCGCTCGGCGGCGAGGTAGATGGGCGCCAGGGCCGTGCCGATGCCGCCGGTCGCGAGCGCGCCGGCGTTGCAGTGCGTCATGACGACCCCGCGGTCGGGAATCAACTCAAGCCCGGCCTCGCCGATCCGCCGGCAGAGCTCCTGATCCTCCTCGAGGATCGCCGTGGCCTCGGCGCGCATCCTCTCCCACGGCCCACGGTTCGAGGTGTCCCGGTGATCGCGCGCCACGCGGAGCACGCGTTCGAGGGCCCACGCCAGGTTCACCGCCGTGGGGCGCGTGGTCCGAAGTGTGGCGGCGTGCCGCTCGAGCCTCGCGCGGAACGCGGCAGGCTCCTCGTCCAAGAAGGGGCGCAGCGACGCGACGAGCCCCAACGCCGCGGCGATCCCGATCGCGGGCGCGCCGCGCACCCTGAGCGAGCGAATCGCCTCGGCCACCTCATCGAGCGTCCGCAGATCGATCTCCCGGTACTCAGCGGGAAGGAGCGTCTGGTCGATGATCCGAACCGCGTCGCCGTGCCAGCGGACAGCCGAGATCATACCGCGATGGCTTCTCGAAAAGTTCAACCGGGTTGAGGAGCGCTCGCGGCAACGTACGCACGGCCTCCGGGGCGAGCAAGGATGCCACGGCGTCCGGCGGTGGTGAATGCGCCGTCATATATTCCCCGCGGCCGAGCGACCAATACAGAGGAGTGAGGTCCCACGCACCCGGACTGCCGAATGGACGGCTCGGAGCTACGGGCTCTCCTGGAGCAACACCACGCGGAGAGCTTTGGCTGGGCTCTCAGTTGCTGCCAGCGCGATCGTGGGGAGGCCGACGTCGTGCTTCAAACCGTGTACCTCAAAATCCTCCAGGGAAGGGCGCGCTTCAACGGCCGAGCGAGTTTCAAGACGTGGCTCTTCGCGGTGATCCGAAACACGGCGATGGATGAACGCCGACGGAATGTGCTCCGCAGACTCCGGCTGGCGCGCTACCACAGGAACCGGGTCCCTCCCGCCCCCATGGAGAGCCCCGAG
This sequence comes from Gemmatimonadota bacterium, assembly GCA_016209945.1. Taxonomy (GTDB): domain Bacteria; phylum Gemmatimonadota; class Gemmatimonadetes; order Palauibacterales; family KS3-K002; genus JACQVD01. The sequence goes on along the minus strand of JACQVD010000165.1, from coordinate 8,013 downwards.
GATGCCGCGTACCGCTCAGAGATTCAGGCGGCCTTCCGCCGCGCGCTTGCAACCCTGCCCAGACGCCAACGGGAGACCCTGCAACTGGTCTTCGCGCACGACCTCAGCCTTGCGGAAGCGGCTCGCGTGATGGGGATCACCATAGGATCGGCCCGCAGGCACTACGAACGGGGAAAGAGGAGACTCCGCGAGCGAATGCGGGAGCTCGAGGAGCTGCCATGAGCCGAGACCGGGACGAAGACGACATTCGCCGACGCTTTCTGGAGCTCCGGGAGGCCGACGAGCGCCGCGCACGCCCCTTCGCCGCGGACTGGGAAGCGGCGCTCTCTCGAATGGCAGGCGCTCGTCGGCGCGTGGCCATCCGGCGCCTCGCGGCCGCAGGCGCGTTGGTCGGCGTCGCGGCCGCTCTCGCTGCCATCCTTTTCGTGAAGCCCGCGGGGCGCACGATCGGCGATCAGGCCTTTCAGTCCGCCGTTCGCATCCACACCTCCCCGTGGCCGACGCCGGGCCTTCCCTCGGAGTGGCTCCTGGACATCCCCGGGACCCGGCTGTGGAAGGCCATCCCGCGCCTTGGCGAGTTGCCACCAGGGATTCTCGAAGCCACGTCCTCCCAGGAGGACTTCAACCGGAGCAGAACATGAACACGGCCCTTTCCGCTGTCTGTTTCCTCCTGATCGCATCGCAACAGCCCAGCGATCCCATCGGGGAGAACCTCTTCCCGCCCGAACTCCTGATGCAACACCAGCAGGCGATCGGGCTCACCGAGGAACAGAAAACGCTCGTGAGGACCGAGATTCAGAAGCTACAGGTGCGGGCCTTCGACTTGCAGTTTCAGCTGCAAGGCGAGGTCGAGAAGATGGCCGCCCTCACGAAACAGCACCGGGTGGATGAGCGGCAGGCGCTCGCTCAACTGGACAGGATCCTGAACCTCGAAGAGGAGATCAAGCGAGCCCACTTCCTGGCCATCATCCGCATCAAGAACGCGCTGACGCCCGAACAGCAGGCCCGGCTTCAGGAGATCAAGAAGAGGCTTCCTTCTCCAGGATGAGCGTCACCGGGCCGTCGTTCACGAGGTCCACTTCCATCATGGCGCCGAAGACGCCCGTGGCCACGGGGATCGTGCCCGCGCGCAGAAGATCCACGAACCGCTGGTAGAGTCGCGCCCCCAGCTCCGCGGGCGCCGCATCGACGAACGACGGGCGGCGCCCCTTGCGCGCGTCTGCGTACAGGCTGAACTGCGAGACCACGAGGAGCTCGCCGCCCACATCCTCGAGCCCCAGGTTCATCTTTCCCTCGGCATCGGGGAAGAGCCGGAGACCAAGGATCTTGTCCGCCATCCAGCTCAGCTCGGCATCGGTGTCGGGCGCGCGGAACGCAGCCAGGACGAGGAACCCGCGGCCGATCTTCCCCACCACCTTCCCGTTGGCTCGGACCTCGGCGCGCGACACGCGCTGGAGCACGACCCGCATGGCGCCTTACTCGACCGTGACACTCTTCGCCAGGTTCCGGGGCTGGTCCACGTTGCAGGCGCGGAGCACCGCGATGTGATAGGCCAGGAGCTGGAGCGGGATCACCGTGAGCACCGGCGTCAGCATCTCCAGCGTCCGGCGCACGGTGATGATGTGATCGGCGACTCCCTCGAGCTCGCCGTTCCCCTCAGTCGTGACCGCGATCACCCGGCCGCCCCGCGCTTTCACCTCCTCGATGTTCGAGGCGATCTTCGGGTAGACGGAGTCGTGGGGCGCGACCACGACCACCGGCATGCTCTCGTCGATGAGCGCGATCGGCCCGTGCTTCATCTCCGCCGCGGGGTAGCCCTCGGCGTGCACGTACGCGATCTCCTTCAACTTGAGGGCGCCCTCGAGCGCCACCGGGAAGTTGTAGCCGCGGCCGAGGTACAGCGCGTTCGCGTGATCCTTGTACCGCTCCGCGATCCGGCGGATCTCCTCGTGCCTCTTCAGAACTTCCGCCACCTGGCCGGGGAGCTGCCGGAGCGCGGCCGCGATCTCGCGCCCCTGGAGGACCGACATGTGCCGGCGGCGCGCCATGAAGAGCGTGAAGAGCGCCAGCGCCACGACCTGCGACGTGAACGCCTTCGTGGACGCGACCCCGATCTCGGGCCCCGCGTGCAGGTAGATCCCGCCGTGCGCCTCGCGGGCGATCGTCGAGCCGACGACGTTCACGATCCCGAAGACCTTGGCGCCGTGCCGCTTCCCCTCGCGCAACGCGGCCAGCGTGTCCGCCGTCTCCCCCGACTGCGAGATCGCGATCATGAGGCTGCGCTCGTCGATCACCGGGTTCCGGTAGCGGAACTCCGACGCGTACTCCACCTCCACCGGGATCCGCGCGAATTCCTCGATCATGTACTCGCCGATGAGCCCCGCATGCCACGACGTGCCGCACGCGGTGATGATGACGCGCTCGACGCTCGCCAGGTCCTCCTCGGACAACGTGCGCTCCAGCCCGCCCAGCTTGGCGGTCCCCTCCTCGTCCAGGAACCGGCCGCGCATCGCGTTCCGCAGCGACTCCGGCTGCTCGAAGATCTCCTTCAGCATGAAGTGGGGGAACCCGCCGCGCTCGATCGTGTCCAGGTCCCACTCGATGTGTGAGATCGCCTTGGAGACCGGGCGCGTCTCGAGGTCGAGGGTCACGTAGCGGTGCGGCGCCAGCACGGCCAGCTCGCCGTCGTCCAGGTAGACGACCTGCCGGGTGTGGGTGAGAACAGCCGACGCATCGGAAGCAACGAAATACTCGCCGTCGGACCCGAGCCCGAGGAGCAGAGGCGAGCCGAGCCGGGCGGCCACGATCTTCCCGGGATCGCGTGACGAGATCACGGCGATCCCGTAGGTGCCTTCCACCTCCGTGAGCGCGTCCGCCACGGCTTCCTCGAGGTTCCCCGTGAACGCCTCCTCTACCAGGTGGACGAGGACCTCCGTGTCGGTCTCGGTCCCGAGGGTGTGGCCGAGCTGCTCGAGCTTCCGCCGCAGCACGCCCGCGTTCTCGATGATCCCGTTGTGCACGAGGGCGAAGTGGCCGGTGCAGTCCACGTGGGGGTGCGCGTTCCGGACGGTCGGTGCGCCGTGGGTCGCCCAGCGGGTGTGGGCGATGCCGATCGTCCCGAGCGGACAGTCCGTCTCGAGGAGATCGGCGAGGGCGTTGATCTTCCCCGCGACCTTTCGGGTCACGATCTGGCCGTCCTGGAGGACGCTCAGCCCGGCCGAGTCGTACCCCCGGTACTCAAGCCGCCGCAACCCCTCCAGGAGGAGAGGTGTGGCCTGCTTCGGGCCAACGTAGCCGACGATCCCGCACATGCCGTGTGTCCGAGGTTAGTGGTCTGAGGCCAGGCGCGCCAGGGCCCTGCGCATCTCCGCCACGAGCGCGTCCGCCTCCTCCCGGGTCGGAGCCTCGGCGACGATCCGGAGGATGGGCTCCGTCGCGGACGGCCGGACGTGCACCCATGAGCGCCGCTCCCGCCAGTCGAGCCGCAGCCCGTCCTGCCGGTCGGCCTCGGCGCCGGGGAAGCAGGCGACGAGCGAGGCACAGACCGCCTCCAAGTCCGCCGCCGCGCGGGGCAACCTCTCCTTCACGATCGCGTAGCGCGGATACCAGGCCACGATCTCCGAGAGCGGGGCACCCGTCTCGGCGATGAGCTGAAGGATGAGCGCGGCCCCGAGGGGCCCGTCCCGCGTGTAGTGGACTTCCGGCAGGATGACACCACCGTTCCCCTCCCCGCCCACCACGGCATCCACCTCGCGGATCCGCGCCGCCACGTTCGCCTCGCCCACAGGGGTGCGATACAAGACGACACCCGCTTCCTCGCACGCGTCGTCCATAAGACGGCTCGTGGAGAAGTTCGTGACGACGGGACCGCGCCGGTGGCCGAGGACGAGCCGCGCCGCGAGCGCCAGCGTGTAGTCCTCGCCGATCGCCACGCCCCTATTGGACACGAGCGCCAGGCGATCGCCGTCGGGATCGAACGCCATCCCGAGGTCGGCGTGCGCTTCCCGCACAGCGCGTACGAGCGCACCGAGGTTCGCGGGGACGGGCTCGGGATCGCGCGGGAAGCGCCCATCGGGTTGGAGGTCGATCCCCACGACCTCGCAGCCGAGGTTGTCCAAGAGCCGCGGGATGATGACGCCCGCCGCACCCCGCACGCAGTCCACGACGACCGTCAGGTGCGCGGAGCGGATGAGATCCACATCCAGATAGGGGATCCCCAGAATCGCTCGCAGGTGCAGGTCCACCGCCTCTCCCACCTCGCGCCGCGCGCCTAGAGCCGACCACCCCGCCCACCGGCGGCGTCCATCCCGTGCATATTCGAGAAACGCCGCCGCCTCGCGCGGGTTGAGAAAGGCGCCGTCCGGGCCCGCCAGCTTCAACGCATTCCAGTCCACCGGGTTGTGGCTTGCCGTCACCACGATCCCGCCGGCCAGCCCATGCCTCGCCAACGCGAAGAGCGCCGTCGGCGTGGGAACGAGCCCGAGATCCAGGACATCGCAGCCTGTCGCCTGAAGGCCCGCGCTCACAGCCGACGCGAGCACGGGCCCGCTCACCCGCGAGTCACGGGCCAGGGCGATGCGATTCCCCCAGCCGCGCTCCTGCACGAAGCTCCCGAACGCCGCCGCGAAGGCGCACGCGACTTCCGGCGTCATACACTCGCCGACGCGGCCGCGGATCCCCGAGGCGCTGACGATGAGCTCCGCCGGCCAGACGTCCCCGTTCATCGCCGCGCAAGATACCCTTCTGGCGCCCCTTCCGCGACGTTGTGCCCGCCGCCGGCTTGATGCCCCATCTCCGCCCGGTCTATCTTGCCCCTTCCGACAAGGAGAAACGATCATGGCCACGCCATCCGAGTTGCGCTTCGCGACCCTCGCGGTCCACGCCGGCCAGCGGCCCGATCCCGCGACGGGCGCCATCATGACGCCCATCTACCAGACATCCACGTACGCGCAGGAGGCGATCGGGGTGCACAAGGGGTACGAGTACGCCCGGGTATCGAACCCGACGCGCACCGCGCTGGAGGCCAACGTCGCCGCGCTGGAAGGGGGAAAGTACGGCGCCGCGTTCGCGTCCGGACTCGCCGCGATCGAGGCGATCGTGAAGCTCCTCTCCGCGGGCGACCACGTCGTGTGCGGGAACAACGTGTACGGCGGGACCGATCGTCTCTTCCGGCATGTGCTTTCGCGTCTGGGGCTCGAGTTCACATTCGTGGACACGCGCGACCTGCGAGCCCTCGAGAACTCCATCCGAAAGACCACGAGGCTCGTGTTCGTGGAGACTCCCACGAACCCGGTCATGCACATCACCGACATCCGCGCCGCCGCGGAGATCACCCGCGAGGTGCGTGCCAGGCTCGTCGTGGACAATACGTTCGCGACCCCCTACTTCCAGCGCCCGCTGGAGCTCGGGGCCGACGCGGTCGTCCACTCCAGCACGAAGTACCTGAACGGCCACAGCGATGTCGTGGGCGGGATCGTCGTGACCAACGATGACGAGACCGTCGAGGGCCTGCGCTTCCTCCAGAAGTCCGGGGGCGCTGTGCCCGGCCCGATGGATTGCTTCCTCATTCTCCGCGGTACGAAGACGCTCCACATCCGCATGGAGGCCCACGACCGGAACGGCCGGCGCATCGCCGAATGGCTGGCGGGTGACCGCCGGGTGAAAGCGGTCCAGTACCCCGGCCTCCCCTCGCACACCCAGCACGAGCTGGCGCGCCGCCAGATGCGCGGGTTCGGCGGGATGATCGCCATCGAGGTCGGATCGAGAGACCGGGCGGAGGCCGTCTGCTCGCGCACGAAGATCTTTACGCTGGCGGAAAGCCTCGGCGGGGTTGAGAGCCTCATCAGCCATCCCGCCACGATGACCCACGCCGCCGTGCCGAAGGAGACGCGGGACGCGCTCGGGATCACGGACGGGCTCGTGCGCCTGTCGGTGGGGATCGAGCACGTGGACGACCTCATCGCTGATCTGGACCAGGCGCTCGGCTAGCGTCTCTTCGATGATGAACGTGCTGATCGTCGGGAGCGGCGGCCGCGAGCACGCGCTCCTCTGGGAGCTGCGCTGCGACCGGCCGCATGACGCCTTCTACGCTGCCCCCGGGAACGCCGGCACAGCGGAGCTTGCCGAGAACGTGGCCATCGCCGCGAGCGACATCCCCGCTCTGGTAGATTTCTGCGAAGCGCGCAGCATCGATCTCGTGGTGGTGGGCCCTGAAGCGCCCCTCGCCGCTGGGCTCGTGGACGCGCTTTGGGATCGTCGCATCCCAGCCTTCGGGCCGCGGGCTCGCGCCGCGGAGATCGAGAGCTCCAAGGCCTTCGCCAAAGAGATCATGAAGCGCAACACGATCCCGACCGCGGCATTCGAAACGTTTCAAGATGTCGCGCGGGCCGAGTCCTATATCCGCACACGCGGTGCGCCGATCGTCGTCAAGGCGTCCGGGCTCGCCGGGGGCAAGGGCTCGATCGTCTGCGAGACCGTGGAGGAGGCGCTGCGTACGGCCCGCTCGATGCTCGAAGACCGTCAATTCGGCGAGGCGGGCGCGACCGTCGTCGTGGAAGAGTTCCTCGAGGGTGAAGAGCTCTCGCTCCTCTTTTTGTGCGACGGTGCCGACGCCGTCCCCATGCTCGGCTCCCAGGACCACAAGCGGCTCGGCGAGGGCGACACTGGCCCGAACACCGGTGGGATGGGGGCCTACGCGCCCGTCTCGATCGCCGACGAGACGCTCGTGACCAAGACGCTCGAACGGATCGTCCAGCCCGCGCTCTGGGCGCTGGCGAGAGAGGACCGCGTCTACCGCGGCTGCCTCTACGTGGGCCTCATGGTCAAGGACGGCGAGCCGTACGTCGTGGAGTTCAACTGCCGGTTCGGCGACCCGGAGGCGCAGGCGATCCTGCCGCTTCTCCGCTCCCCCCTGTTCGAGACGGTCGAGCGGATCGCGCGCGGCGGGAGCGTCCGCGATCTCGAGCTCGAGTGGTCTCCCGGGGCCGCCGTGTGCATCGTGCTCGCCTCCGCCGGCTATCCTGGCGCGTACGAGAAGGGGAAGCCGATCTCGATCCCGGGCGATCTGGTGGAGCGCGAGGACATCCTCATCTTCCACGCCGGCACCCGCAGGGACGCCGAGAAGCGCACCGTGACCGACGGCGGCCGGGTGCTGAACGTGGTGGGGGTCGGGCCAAACGTCCCGGAGGCCGCACGCATCTCTCGCGAGGCGGCGGAGCTGATCGAGTTCGAGGGGAAGATCTTCCGCCGCGACATCGCCTGGCGACAGATCGAGCGCCTCGGGATCGCGTAATCGTCACCCGCTTGGCCGCCGTACTTCCGCGTCATGCCTGAGCTCCCGGAAGCCGAGACGATCGCCCGCGGCCTGCGGGCCCGCGTTCTCGGCCGGCGCATCGCGGCGATCCGGTTCCTATCGAAGCGCGTCGCGACACGCGCCACGCGAGCCACCGTTTCGAAGCGCGTTTTGGGGCGTGCGATCACCGACGTCAGAAGGCGCGCGAAGCTCGTCCTCCTCCGGCTCGACTCAAGCCTTCTCGCCGTGGACCTCCGGATGACCGGCCGACTCGTCTGGGTGCCGCCGGCCGAAACAGCCGAGGATCTGGAGCACGTGCGCGCGATCATCGAGCTCGACGATGGCAGCCAGATGGTCTTCGACGACATTCGACAATTCGGTTCGATCACGTTCTTTACTTCGGCCCAGTGGGCGCGACACTCCGCGCGCTTCGGGCCCGAGCCGCTGGAAGCGGACTTCACGCCGCAATTCTTGGAAGCGTGTCTCCAGCGGAAGAAGGCCGCGTCCGTAAAGACCGCGCTTCTCGATCCGCGCTGCGCCGCCGGTGTGGGAAACGTGTATGCGAACGAGGCGTGCTTTGAGGCAGGGATCCGTCCGGGTCGGCGGGCGCGGAAGCTCCGAGGCGAGGAGATCGAACGCCTGCACAAGGCGATCCGGGCTGTCCTGAGCCGGGCGATCGAAGCGCGCGGCACGACGTTTCGCGACTACCGCGACGCCGCGGG
>JACQVD010000168.1 GCA_016209945.1 Gemmatimonadota bacterium | reverse complement strand
TTGTAGCCCTTGCACAGAGCCCTTGTTTGACTCTCGCGGCTCTGGTGCGGGCCGACGACCTGGAGCACCTCGAGCGGCTCCGGGCCGCTGGGCCAGAGGGCGGTCTCGCGAGTCTGGCCGGAGGTTGGGAAGGCTCCGACGAACTTCTCGAAGTCGTCCTCACTTCCCGTCGCCGGGGCCGGCGACGGACTCCGGTCCTGGACTGACGGGTCGTGGCATACCTCTTCGACACCGAGGCGATCTCGGAGGTGCTACGTTCACGACCTCTCCCCGGGTACCTCGCTTGGCTCACAACCGTACCCCGCGAGGAACAGTTCACGAGTGCCGTCGTCATCGGAGAGCTCTACAAGGGTGCGTTCCGCTCCTCGAATCGAGAACGGGACCTCCGGCACATCAAGGAGCGGCTGCTCCCAGCGGTCACGGCTCTCCCGTATGACGTCGCCGTCGCCCGCGTTTTCGGCAACCCGATCCTCGATCGCATTCGGCACCGTGGCCGGGAATCGCCTCGCATGAGGTGAGCGAGGGACTCAAGTGAAGAGATCGCCGCTCCCCGACCCACCCGGCCCGCCATGGGGCGGCTTCCCATACGGGCCGTAGGGCGGCCCCTTCGGTCGCTCGCGCTTCGCCCGCGCATAGCTCCCGCCCTCGCTCCGGCTGATCCGACGCTTCGCCACGAGACCTTCCAGCACGAGTTCCGCGGCGGCAACCAGCACGCCCGGCTGGCTCTCGTCCGCGAGATCGCTCGCCCGCACGAGAGCGAGGAGGCCCGGCACCTCCTGGAAGCCCTGGAGACACGCGTCCGCCGACGCCGTGTCGGACACCTGGAGCGCTCCGCCGTTGTCGAAATGCGTGACGACCGGCTCCATCGCCGACTCGTCGAAGTACTCGTCGAAGGTCGCCCCGCACGCGCGGGAGATGAGATCCCGCGCCACCACATCCTTCCCCTGGAGCTCGCCCTCGTACTCGAGCTCGAGCTTCCCCGTGATCGCGGGGAGCGCGGCGTACAGGTCGCTGAGACGCGGCACCACGGCCCGCTCGCCGCACACGACGGCGCGCCGTTCCGCGTTCGATAGCGCAATCTCGAGCGTCGTGATCGGGACCCGCTGGCTCACCCCCGATCGCTTGTCCACACGCGGGTCCTGGCGCGCCTCGAACGCGATCCGCTCCACGACCTCGCGGACGAACGGCGGGATGCAGACCGGCCTCGCGGCGCGCTCCGTCCACGACTCCTGGCGCGTGATCGCTATCCCGTACTCGATCGTCGCGGGGTAGTGCGTCGCGATCTCGGCGCCGATGCGATCCTTCAGGGGCGTGATGATCTTCCCGCGCGCCGTGTAGTCCTCGGGGTTGGCCGTGAAGACGAGGCACACATCCAGCGGCAGCCGCACGGGGTAGCCTTTAATCTGGACGTCGCCCTCCTGCATGATGTTGAAGAGGCCGACCTGGATCTTCCCTGCCAGGTCGGGGAGCTCGTTGATCGCGAAGATCCCGCGGTTCGCGCGCGGCAGGAGCCCGTAGTGGATCGTGAGCTCGTCGGACAGGAGATGGCCGCCGCGCGCCGCCTTGATGGGGTCCACGTCGCCGAGGATGTCCGCGATCGTCACGTCCGGCGTCGCGAGTTTTTCCACGTAGCGGTTCTCGCGCGGCACCCAATCGATCGGGGCCTCGTCTCCCCTCTCCTCGATCTTCACCCGCCCGTACTTGCTGATCGGACGGAAGGGGTCGTCGTTGACCTCCGAGCCGGCGAGGATCGGGATCGCCTCGTCGAGGAGATCTACCAGCTGCCTCAGGATGCGGCTCTTCGCCTGCCCGCGCAGGCCCAAGAGGATGAAGTTGTGCCGGGCGAGGATCGCGTTCACGAGCTGGGGGATGACGCTGTCCTCGTAGCCCACGATCCCCGGGAAGAGGGTCTCACCCGCCTCCAGCTTGCGGATGAGGTTCGCGCGCATCTCGTCCTTGACGCTCCGGGGGCGGTAGCCCGATCGCTTGAGTTCCCCCAGCGTGCTCGGCTTCGCGGAAGCTCCCATACGTGTTCCCAGGTTACGACGTTGGCGCCGCAGTGTCCACGGCGGCAGGCGCCGTCCGGCGCACGAGCCTCCAGGCAAGCGCCACAGCCAGGAGCATGCAGGCCGCGCTCAGCCAGTAGGGCGCGCCTTCGGCCCACGCCCCAAACGCCCAGCCGCCCCAGATGGGTCCTACCACCCGGCCCAAGCTCCCAAGCGACTGGCCCACACCCAGCACCTGACCCTGCTCCGTCGCCTCTGCGAACTGCGAGGTGAGCGACGCGAGCGATGGCGCGTTCATCCCGGTGCCCAGGGCGATCGGCACGATCACGAGCGCCACGGCCCCCGTGCTCCACACCCAGGGCGTCACCGCGTAGCCCACGGCGAGCAAGGCAGTCCCGCCCACCAAGAGCCGCCGCTCGCCGAAGCGCCGCGCGAGCGGGCCTATGAGCCGCCCCTGCACCACCGCCATGAGAAGGCCCGCGTAGGCGAGGAAGTACCCGGCGTGTCGTGCGTCGAGCTCCAGCCGGCGCTCGAGGAGCAGTGGGAACGTGGTCGTGTAGACCGCGAACACCATCGTCCCGAGGAAGAAAAGGGAGAGCACCGGCCTGAGCTCCACGTGCCGCCAGGTCTCCGCGAGCGCGTGCAGCCGCTCGGCCGGTCCCGACCGGCTCACGGCAGGCGCGCGTGTGCGAAGCTCGCGCACGAGCGACTCGGGGAGAAACCGCCACGCGAGCGCGACGTTCGTGAAGCAGAGGCCAGCGGCTACGAGACCCGGAGCGCCGTAGCCCCACACGCTCGTGAGGCCGCCGATCGCCGGCCCCAGGATGAACCCGAGACCGAAGGCGGAACCGATGAGCCCCATCGCCCGGGCGCGATCCCGGGGATCCGTCCGGTCGGCGATGTACGCCTGGGCGACCGCCACGTTCGCACCCATCACGCCCGCCAGGATCCGCGAGAGGAAGAGCCACGCGAGGTTCCCGGCGAACGCGAAGAGCAGATACGAGAGCCCCGACCCGAAAAGCCCCAGCAGGATGATCGGCCGCCGGCCGTGCCGGTCCGCCAGCTTCCCCCAGAACGGCGCGAAGAAGAACTGCATGAGCGAGTACACCGCCACGAGAACGCCGACACCCGTGGGGCTCGCTCCGAGCTCTTCGGCATAGAAGGGAAGGAGCGGCAGGACGATCCCAAACCCGACGAGATCAATGAGGACCGTCAGGAAGATGACGGCCAGGGGTGAACCTACCATCGGGCCGGCCTAGCCCACCTCCACACGCACGCGATGCCACCCCGAGGCGCCGTCCGGGAAGCTGCCCCTAGCTTTCGCGGTCTGGACCGCGCCCGTCTCGTCCGTCGCACGGCACACGAGCGTGTACCCCGCCGACGCGGGCGGCGTCCACTCGTACGCCCAGAGCGCCCACGCGTTGGCGAGCGACTCGCTCGTGAGCCGCGCCTCGGTCCAGGACACGCCCCCGTCCACGCTCACCTCGACCTTCTGAATGCGCCGCGCGCCGGCGTACGCGACGCCTGTGAGCGTGTGGCGCTGCCCGCCGAATACGCTTTGGCGCGGTGGCACATCGAGGCGCGACATCGTCTTGACCGGAACCTCGGAGGCCCAGCCGCGGCGCTCCCAGTAGCCCGTCGTCTCCGGAGTGTCGAGGATCTCGATCTTCGCAAGCCACCGCGGCTGCTTCATCCCGTAGAGGTCCGGCAGGAGGACGCGCGCGGGGAAGCCGTGGCCCGCCGGCAGCGGCTCGCCGTTCATCGAGTACGCGATGAACGACTGCTCGTCGAGCGCCCGCTCGATGGAGACGCTGTCGTAGTACTCGTCCAGGCCGTGGAACATGACCGTGAGGCCCGTCCGGCGATCGGGGAGCACCGGGGCGAGCACATCGCGAAGCGGCACGCAGCGCCAGTTCGCATTCCCGATGAGGTCCCCGCCCACCTCGTTCCCGATACACTCGAAGGTCTTCACGACCTCCACAGACCGCATCGAGACGAGGTCCCGGTATCCGAGCGCGGCCGTTCGGTCGAGGCCCACCAAGTCGAGCCGCCAGGCGCGTTCCACCGTCGAGGGGTCAACGCCGGGCCGGAAGGAAGGGTCGATCGCGACCAGGTAGAAGTCGTCGTTCCGCGTGAGGTACATCGTGCGGCCGCCGGGCCCGTAGCCGGTCGCCTTCCCGATCGGCCCGGGGCGGCAGCGAAGGCTCCACAATCCCGCGGCCGCGACGCCCGCGGCGGCGCCCGCGCGACTCAGGAGCGCCACGAAGCCGCGACGCGTCACGCACTTCCCTTCCCGGGAATCCATGGAAACCGGGCAACGATGCCGCGTGCGGAGCACCGCAGCAAGGGCCGCCTTATCGGAGCGCCGCCTTATTGGAGCGAAGAGGGCTGCGCCCGAGAGCGATTTGCGGCCGGGCGCCGAAGCCGAATCAGCGCCGCGAACGCGGGAAGGAGGCCCAGCAGAATGACGGCGCTCCCGCTGACCTGGAAGTAGGTGTTGCCGGATTTGAGCAACGGCAGACCGACCAGCGCGGCGTCGATGGCGTAATGGGCCACGAGGACCGTCCACAGGTCATAGCGAATGAAGAAGTACCCGAAGGCAAGACCGACGATCGTGAGCTCGATCCCCCGGACGTACACGGGGAAGACCGGATAGGTGCTGTGACCGAACCCCCAGATCATGGCAGGCAGAAGGAGCGCCAGGAACGTCGAACGCAGGTGCCGCTTCAGGAACGGGATCGCGAAGAACCGGTAGGCGAACTCCTCGGTGATGGCGGCGGTCACGCCGACCGCCAGCGGAAAGAGGAAGGGCGCCGCCGTGTTCAGGATGTTCGTGTACGGCCCTTCCACCGGCAGCCACACGTCGAAGAACCGCCGGCCCACGAGGTACAGGATCACCACGTACCCCAGAAAACCCGAGGCCAGGGCGTAGCCCCGGAGCGAGGAAACGGCGAGCTCCCGCGTCAAGCGACGCTGGAGAAGGTCGTTCAGCGTTCGCAGGCTGTGGGGGTACATCTCCCGTGTGACGACCTCCCCGGCCCCGCCTCCGAGCAGCACCCACAGGCCGAGAACGCCGAGGAGAAGGAGGCCCCCTACGAGCATGCCGCCCCAGAAGACGGCGTAGTCTACCTCCGTGTTGTAGCCGGCCTTCACCTGCGGCAGCATGTTCAGGAACGCCGCGGCCTCCAGAACGATGAGGAGCCCGGCGAAGCCGAGCGCGAAGCGCCAGCGCAGCGCGTTCGCCTTGTACGCGCGCAGGAACACCACGAACGACGCCACCGCGAGCGCCAGGGTCAGCACGAGCACCATGACGGCGGCGATGAGGCCGCCGACCGCCCGCTCGCGGTGGTATCCCCGCTCGAAGGACTCCGGGACCTTGAGAAAACGGGTGAACGCGCCGACTTGGTCGCCCTGGATCTCGACGCGCAGGCGGAGCTCCGAGTCGCCGGCCTGAAAGCCCTTCTGCTTCCAGACGAAGGTGTGGTCCGTGCGCGCCTTCCGCCGCTCGCTACTCGCCTCGACCGGATCGTACTCGCTCAGCGCGATGCCGGCGTCTTCAAGAAACGTCTCAGCGATGCCTCTCGCCTCTTCCTGTTCAAGATTGGCTCCGGCCTTGTCCTCCTCGAGAACGCGACCCAAGGCGAGGACGCGCCCTTCCGGGAGGACCCGGACCGCGTACTCCTCCTTCTGAAGCGGCCGGAACCACCGGGCGCGCCAGTACCAGATGGGGACCGTCCCGGCTCGCGTCAGCGCGTTCATCTGCTCCAGCCCGACGGTTCGCTGGAGGTAGACGGCCCCAAGATCGTCGCCCTCGAAGGTCACCGCGTTCGTATAGCCCTCGAGGTCGAAGCCCCGCTCGCGGAGATACGCCTCCGCCATCTGCTCGGCCTCCGCGCGGGTCACGCGGAGGTCCACGGCGGCCGTTGGAAAGACGCGGTCGTAGAGCGCAACGAAAACGGCGAGCGCACCGACGGGGATGAGAACCCAGAGCAGGGATCGCGCGTTCATGGGCGTGCCTACCGAGAAGCAAGTCCGCAGCGGGCGCGGCCTGCCATCGCTACACGATGGAATACCGCCCGGCCGAGGATCCCGCGACGCGGCCCTCAGCCAGAAGCTTCGTCAAGTGTGCCTCGATGTTCGCTTCCGCGCCATAGGCGAGGGCGCGCTCCAGCGGGCCATACACGCGCTCGCGAATCTCGGGGATCGTGACGGCACCTGCGCGCAACGCGTCCAGGATCTGCGCCTCGCGCTCGAGCCGGTGTGCTACGTACTCGTCAATCTTCGCGGCGGGGTCCTCGACCGGAGGCCCATGCCCCGGGTAGAGTACCAGGAGATCGAGGGAGCGGAGCCGGCGAAGCGTGTCGAGGTACGCGGCCATCTCACCGTCGGGAGGCGCGATCATGGCACTACCGGCGCCGAGGATGAGATCGCCGCAGAAGAGCGCCTCCGCCTCGCGCCAGAGGAAGCACAGGTGGTCCGCGCTGTGCCCCGGCGTGGAGAGGGTGATGAGCGCATCGCCGTCGTCGAACTCGATGGTACTCCCCTCCTCCAGCGTCCGCACACGCCCAAGACCGAGCTTCTCCCCCGCGTCGCGCGAGGCGAACACATCGACGTTCAGCCGCTCGGCCAGAGGCGCCGCGGCCTCCGCGTGATCGGCGTGGGCGTGCGTAATTGCTACGCCGACCACACGCACCTTGGACGGGATCGCCCGGAGGATCGCCTCCAGATGCGCGGGGTCAGCCGGTCCGGGATCAATCACGATCACCTCACGACCGCCGACCACGTAGGTGCAGGTCCCATCCAGGGTCAGCGGCCCGGGGTTCGGCGCGCGCACGACGTTCAGCGCCCCTTGCACGTACTCGCGAGTTCCCGGCAACACGGGTATCACGCCGCTCGCAGTCCGCCGCAGTCGCGGGAGAATGGGCGCCACCTCCTTGCCGCGGGCGCGCTCCGCGAGCTCGCGTATCGAGCGGCAGTCCCGCAGCCAGCCGAGCATCGTCACCGTCGGAAAGAGCATAGGGAAGGCACCGCTGCCGTACCGATCGAGGGCTTCCCCCGGCCGAATCCAGATGTGCTCCACCAACTCGCCGCTCTCCGCCAGCACCTCGGCGCCCTCCGGGGCCGCGGCGAGAAAGAAGCGCGCGTCGTAGCGGCGTGACAGCGGCACCGGTGTGATCCATCGCGAGAAGAGCGCGACGCGCGACAGGTCGAGGCGCAGGCCCGCGCCGCTCAAGAGCTCAAGGAAGCTCCGGCCGCGGCCCAGCGCGGCTCTCATCTGCCGGACCGCCGGAGGGCGGAGCGACGGGGGGAGCGACGGGGGGAGCGGCGAGGGGAGCGACGAGGGGAGCGGCGGCGGGCGCGCGGACGAACCGCCGGGCCCCAGGGCGAGAAGGACGCCCGCCTCCTCGAAGAGCTCGCGGCAGGCCGCGACGGCGAACGGCGCCACGTCCGCGCCGTGGGCTTCCCACCCGATCGAATGCTCGCGCCAGAGCGGATCGGAGTCCTCCGGATCCAGCGTGCCGCCCGGAAAGACGTACGCGCCGCCGGCAAACAGGAGATCCGTGCGGCGGCGCACGAGCAGGACCTCGGGCCCTCGCCCGCTGTCGCGCCCCAGGATCACGGCCGCCGCCGGGCGCGGCTCGACCGGCGGGCGCCTGAAGCCCTCGCGCTCGGCGCGCTCCAGCTCCCGCGCCTCCATCTCGAACTCGTCGGGTCGTCGCATCCTCTGCTCAGCCACCCGCGTGTTGCCTCAAGAAGCTCCGAACCTCGGCGAACAGCCGATCCGGCTCCTCAACGTACGCGACGTGGCCGCTCTCCTCCAGGATGACGAGCTGCGCGCGCGGCAGCACCGCGGCCAGCTCCTCCGCCCACGCGTGGGGGATGGGGTCGCGGCGCCCGTGGAGGATGAGACCGGGCACGTCCAGCGATCGGAGTTTCTCCCTGAGCGTCGCCCCGTAGCCCGCGAGGCTCGCCCATGTGGCATGCTGCGCCTGAGCCTGGACTCGAAACGGGGTGAGCCCGACGGCGCGGCGTGGGTCGCGGAAGTAGCCCGCGACGCTGAGCTCGAACCGTCTCCGGCGGTACGCCTCCGGATCGCGTTGCTTGACGCCGGACGCCTCCAGCTCGCGTCGCATCGCTTCCACCTCAGGAGCCGTCGAGCGGCGGAGGAACTC
>JACQVD010000159.1 GCA_016209945.1 Gemmatimonadota bacterium | reverse complement strand
GCGGGGGGCGCGGTGGGGGGAGCCGTGGGGGGAGCCGTGGGGGGAGCCGCAGCGGGAGCAGCGTGGGAAGAGCGGTGATCGCGTGAGCCGCTTCTGGGCGATCGTGCGGAAGGATCTCCTCATCGAGCGGCGCTCGAAGGCGACGTTCAACGCGATGGCGTTCTTCGGTGCGCTCGTGCTCTTTCTCTTCTCGTTCGCGGTCGGTGCCGACCGCGAACTCCTGGAGCGCGCGGCGCCCGGGCTCCTGTGGGTGGCCATCTTCTTCACCGGGATCCTTGCCCTCGAGCGCGCCTTCCAGCTGGAGGACGAGAGCGGAGGTCTGGAGGCACTGCGCCTCTATCCGGCGGACCGCCGGGCCATCTACCTCGGGAAGATGGTGGCGATCCTGCTGCTCGTGCTCGCCATGGAGGCGGTGCTCATCCCGATGGCCGCGATCCTGTACAACCTCGATCTCTGGCCGCGGCTCCCCGGCCTCCTGGGGGTCATCATGCTGGGAACGATCGGGTTCGTGACCGTCGGCACGTTCTATGCTGGCTTGACCGTCCACGTGAGGGCGCGGGAGGTCATGCTGCCGTTGCTCCTCCTGCCGATCCTCGTGCCGGTCGTTCTCGGCGCGGTGAAGGCGATGGCGGCGATCCTCGAAGGCGATCCGCTGGGCGAGCTCCGGACGTGGGTGAGCCTCCTGGCAGGGTTCGACGTGGTCTACCTCATCGTGTGTACGCTCGGGTTCGAATACGTGATGGAGGAGTGAGTGTTGGCGTGCATCGGGGCTGTTGATCGGAGCCTGCGGTGAGGGCGGAGAGCGTAGCCAAGTTCCTCGGCGTCGCGGCGGTCGTGGTGCTGCTGCCGGGCGTCTACCTCGGGCTCGTGTGGGCGCCGCCGGATGCGCTCATGGGGAACGTGCAGCGGATCATGTACGTGCATTTCCCGAGCTGGCTGGCGACGGGCGCCGGTTATCTCATCGGGTTCGTGGCGAGCGTTCTCTACCTGACGCGACGGGAGCCGCGCTGGGATTGGTGGGCGGAGGCAGGCATCGAGGTGGGCGTGCTCTTCAACTGCACGGGGCTTTTGACGGGCTCGATTTGGGGCCGGCCCACCTGGGGCGTGTGGTGGACGTGGGACCCGCGGCTCACGACGACGGCGATCATGCTCCTCATCTTCGCCGGTTACCTCGTCGTGCGCGCCTTCGTCGAGGATCCGGAGGCGCGCGCGCGGGTGGCGGCCCTCGTGGCGATCGTCGGGTTCGCGGACGTCCCGATCGTGTACTTCTCGGTGAGGTGGTGGCGCACGCTGCATCAGCCGCAGTCGAGCCCGGAAACCGTGGACCCGGAGATGGTCGTGGCGCTGCGGGTCATGTTCCTCGCGTTCCTCCTCCTCTTCGGGTACCTCGCGACGCGGCGCTACCTCCTGGCGCGCACGCGCTGGGAGACGGAGCGACGGCTCCTCGAGCTGGAGGCCGCCCGTGGATAATGTGGCTTTTCTCGCCGGTGCCTACGCTCTAGCTTTCGTGGGGATCGTGGGCTACGCCTGGTCGCTCAACCGGCGACTGCGGCGTGCGCGCGCGGAGGCGGAGGCGCTGTCGGAGCCACGATCGGAGCAGCGATGAGTTCGAAGGCGCGTCGAAGGTTCCTCTGGATGGCCGGCGGTGTCGTCGTCCTCGGGGTGTTCGGCTACTTCGCGTGGGGCGGCCTGGGGAAGAGCCTCGTCTACTTCTGGACACCGACGGAGCTCCTGGCGAAGGGCGGGTCCGCGTACGGCACGGCGGTCCGGCTCGGTGGGATGGTCGTCCCCGGGTCGGTCGAGTGGAACGCGGAGACCCGTGACCTGCGCTTCCGGCTCACCGACGGGGACACGACGGTTCCGGTCGAGAGCAGGGGCGCGCCGCCCCAGATGTTCGCCGAGGGGATCGGGGTCGTTGTCGAGGGGGTCTTCACGCCTGCGGGCGTCTTTCGGTCCCACAACGTGATGGTGAAGCATTCCAGCGAGTATCGGGCGCCGGAGCCCGGGAAGCACCCCGCCGAGTACTACCGCAAGCTCTTCCGATCGCAGGCGTCGCCGTGACCGGCACGATCGGGCACCTGTCGGTCCTCGCGGCCTTCCTCCTGGCGTTGCTGGGCAGTGCGGCATCGCTCGCCGGCGGGCTCACGCGACGGCCGGGGTGGGTCCTCGCGGGACGGAACGCAGCGTTCGCGGTCTTCGGGCTCACGAGCCTGGCCACGCTCGCGATGGTGTACGCGCTCGTGACGCACGACTTCAGCGTGCAGTACGTGGCGCAGGTGGGGAGCCGCGAGACCCCGCTCTTCTACACGATCATCTCGCTCTGGAGCTCGCTCGACGGGTCGATCCTCTTCTGGGCGTGGATCCTCACGGGCTACACGGCGCTCCTCGCGTACGCGTACCGGGCTCGCTACCCGGCGCTTATGCCGCACGCGCTGGGCGTTATGCTGGCGGTGGGCTCGTTCTTCCTCTTCCTGAACGCGTGGCCCGCCGACCCGTTCAAGCCGATGTTCCCCGTCCCCGAGAACGGGCCGGGGCCGAACCCGCTGCTCCAGAACCACCCGTTCATGGGGCTGCACCCGCCGCTCCTGTACCTGGGGTACGTGGGGCTTACGATCCCGTTCGCGTTCGGGATCGCCGCGCTCATCTCCGGGCGGCCCGGCCCCGAGTGGATCACGGCGATCCGCCGCTGGACGCTCGTGCCGTGGACGTTCCTCTCGCTCGGGATCATCGCGGGTGCCTGGTGGTCGTACGAGGTGCTGGGCTGGGGCGGCTACTGGGCGTGGGATCCCGTGGAGAACGCGTCGTTCATGCCGTGGCTCACGGCGACCGCGTTCGTCCACTCGATCATGGTGCAGGAGCGGCGCGAGATGCTGAAGGTGTGGAATCTGACGCTCATCATCGCGACGTTCCTGCTGACCCTCCTGGGGACCTTCCTCACGCGCAGCGGCGTGCTCGCCAGCGTGCACGCGTTCACGGAGGGGCTCATAGGGCCGCTCTTCCTCGGTTTCCTGGGGCTCGTGCTCCTCGTGAGCCTCACGCTCGTGGCCTGGCGGAGCGACCGGCTGCGGACCGAGGGGCAGCTCGATTCGGCGTGGTCACGAGAAACTGCGTTTCTCCTGAACAACGTGCTGTTCGTCGCGTTCGCGTTCACCGTGCTCCTCGGCACGCTCTTCCCGCTCGTCGCGGAGGCGGTGCGCGGCGTCAAGGTGAGCGTGGGCGGCCCCTACTTCAACAGCATGAACATCCCGCTGGGGCTGGCACTCCTCTTCCTGGCGGGCGTGGGCCCCGCGCTCCCGTGGCGGCGCGGGACGCCGGAGCTGCTCACCTGGAAGGTGGTGGTCCCTGCGACGGTGGCGGTCGTGACGGCAGCCGCGCTCTGGGCTCTCGGCGTCCGGCACGCGCTCGCCCTTCTCGCGTACGGCCTGGCGGTCTTCGCGGCGGGCCTCATCGCGGGCGAGTTCGTTCGTCCCGCGCGCGCACGGGTCGCCGCGCACGGTGAGCGCTTCCCGCGCGCGCTCCTCAACCTCTGCCTCAAGAACCGGCGGCGCTACGGCGGCTACGTGGTCCATCTCGGGGTGGTCATCATCGCAATCGGGATCACCAGCTCGTCGGCGTACAAGCGGGAGGCGGAGGCGACCCTGCGGCAGGGGGAGCGGCTTTCCTTCGGGCGCTACGTCCTACAGCTCGATTCCGTCTGGGCGCGGCGCGAGCCGCACCGCGACGTGGTGGGCGCCAGCGTGAGCGTCTTCGGCAGCCAGGACCCGATCACGCAGCTCCACCCGCGACTCAACTACTACCCGACCTCGCAGCAGCCGATCGGGACGCCGGCGGTGCGCTACACGCTGCGGGAGGACCTGTATCTCACGCTCCTGGCGTATGCGGATGACGGCTCGACGGCGACCGTGAAGGCGTACATAAGCCCGCTCGTGACCTGGATGTGGATCGGCGGCGCCGTGGTCGGGCTGGGCGCGCTCTTCGCGTTGTGGCCCGGCGGCCGCCGGAAGCCGGTCTCTCCCACCGGCCCCGCGGTGCGGAAGGGCCGGCAGCGGGCGAGGGCCGCCACATGAGCTGGAAGAAGATCCTCGTTCCGGCCTCTGCGATCCCGATCGTGGCGCTCCTCGCCTATGGGCTCACCCGCGATCCGAAGGCGATCCCGTCGCCGCTGCCGGGGAAGCCCGCGCCGCTCTTCCGGCTGGCGACGCTCGACAGTGACACGATCGCGCTCGCGGATCTCCAGGGTCGCGTGGTTATCCTGAACTTCTGGGCCTCGTGGTGCCTGGCGTGCATCGACGAGCACCCGTACCTCATCGAGGCGCACGAGCGATACCGTGAGCGCGGCGTGTCGCTCCTCGGTGTCGTGTACCAGGACTCGCGCGAGAACGCCCTGCGCTGGATGCGGGGGATGGGCGGCGACTGGCCGAGCGTGCTCGATCCCGGCGCGCGCACGGCGATCGACTACGGGGTCTACGGCGTCCCCGAGACGTTCTTCGTCGGGCGCGACGGCCGGGTCGCGTACAAACAGCTCGGTCCCGTAAACCGCAGGATCCTCACGACCTGGATCGAGAGGCTGCTCGCCGCGCCGGAAGGCGGCCCGCTTCCCATCGGCGAGACGCCCGTGGGCCGCACGGAGGGCCACGTGCCGGTGCTCCCCGATGCGGACCAGGCGGGCACGGCGCGCCGTAGACCGGAACCATGAACGCGATGTCGCTGGCCGGCTTCGTGTGGGTGGCGACGGCCGCCTTCGGGGGTCGTTCGGCGGGCGCCTTCCAGGGCGCTTCGATGCCGGAGCAGGGGGCGCAGGGGGCGCAGGGGGCGCAGGCCCAGGCCGCCTCACGGTCCGGTTTCGACTCCGCGCTGGAGGCGCAGGTCAAGGCCATCGCGTCCACGCTGCGCTGCCCCGTGTGTCAGAACCTCTCGATAGAGGACTCGCCCTCGGAATTGGCCCGGGAGATGCGCGATCTCATCCGCGAGCGGCTCCTCGCCGGCGACACGCCCGAGCAGGTTCGCGCGTATTTCGTGAGCCGCTACGGGGAATGGGTGCTGCTTAAGCCGCCGGCTCGCGGCTTCAACCTCACGGTCTGGATCGTCCCCGTCGCGGCGGTGCTCGCGGGGATCGGGATCGTCGTCTCGGTCGTACGCCGGTGGACAGGCCGGCGCACCGAGCGGGCCGTGGGCACGCTGGACGAGGAAGAGCTCGCGCGCGTGCGTCGCGAATTCGAGGAGTTCGAGGCGAGAGGTGGCTGAGGCCCTCGTCCTGCTGATCGTCGCGGGCGCCGCGCTGGCCGTCGCGTACCCGGCACTTCGCCGGCAGGCGGGGGCGGCGGCGGCGGCGGCGGCGGCGGAGCCGAGCGACGAAGTGGACGAGCTCCTGGAGCGCAAGAATCGCGTCCTCGCGTCTCTCCGAGAGATCGAGTCGGATCGCGAAGCGGGCAATCTCTCGGGAGCGGACTACGAGGCGCTGAAGCGCGAGGTCGAGGCCGCGGCCGCCGGTGTCCTGCGCAGGCTGGATGAGCTGGGGCGCGTCGCCCCGGGCCGGCCGAGGAGGGCCGCGCAGCCGGTCGGGCCGGCGCAAGCGGCACCTCGGCGGGGCGCGCCCGCGCTGCTCTGGGCGTTCGGCGTCATCGTGTTCGTCGTTCTCGCCGGAGTCACGCTCTCCAGGGCGCTCGGGCCCCGGGGACCCGACGGGAGCATCACGGGGAACGATCCCGTGCGCGGTGCCGGGGGTGGGATGGGCGGTGG
>JACQVD010000162.1 GCA_016209945.1 Gemmatimonadota bacterium | reverse complement strand
GTCCGGGTCGGCGGGCGCGGAAGCTCCGAGGCGAGGAGATCGAACGCCTGCACAAGGCGATCCGGGCTGTCCTGAGCCGGGCGATCGAAGCGCGCGGCACGACGTTTCGCGACTACCGCGACGCCGCGGGAAACTCTGGCTCGTACCAGGACTTCCTTCTCGTGTACGGCCGCGAGGGCGAGCCCTGCATTCGCTGCGGCGCGCGACTCCGGCGCACCGTCATCGGCGGGCGTTCTGCATTCCTCTGCCCGCAGTGCCAGCGCTGACGCGATTGGAAACCTGCCGGTGGACTTTCAAGCGCGGCGGGTTCCTCCGCCCGCGCGTCACCGCACGGGTCGCCGGATCGGATTCCGACCTCGCGACATACGAGGCCAACTGGACTGGCGGAGGCGTGTTGGAGTTCCCCGGCGGGCGCAGATTCGAATGGCGTTCGACGAACTTCTGGCGCTCCGAATGGGCATGGACGGACCCGGAGGGTGGACACCGTTTGCGCTTTCGGAGCGCATTTGCGGTCGCGAAGCCGGCCTCAGGAACGCTGCACGATCCGAATCCCGCCCGAGCCCGTGTCGAGCACGACGCGCGCGCGGCCGTCGCCCAGCTCTAGCGACACCTCGTCGCGGCTCAGCCTGCGGACGCGCGCCCCGGGCACACCGATGTCGATCCCGCCGCTCCCCGTGGAGGCTTCGATCCGGGCGGACGCGCTGGGCGGGAGCCTGAGCGTGATGCCGCCGCTCCCCGTATCGATGACGTAGTCGCCCACGCCCATCCCGACGAGATCGAGATGCACAGACCCCGACCCCGTGTCGATGTTCGCGCGCTTGGCGTCGATCTCGTCCGCCCGCACGGACCCGCTCCCCGTGTCGATGACCAGCCGCCGGGCCTCCACACCCCTCGCCTCGACCCTGCCGCTCCCCGTGTCCAGGCTCACGCGCGCGCCTATCACGTCCTCCACGTCCACCGAGCCGGAACCCGTGTCGATGCCCAGGTCGCCGTGCACGCTCCGCGCCCTCACATGACCCGATCCCGTGTCGATCATGACATCACCCGTGACGTCCGTGACGCTGACCGGGCCGCTCCGCGTGTCGAGGTCCAGCGACGACCGGACGCCCGCAGCCTCGATGCTGCCCGCCCCGAGGATCACCGCGGCCGGCTTCCCTTCCGGCACCAGGATCTCCACGTCCGCCCACGCCTCCAGGGCGTCGTCCCACGGACGGCCGCGGATCTCGATCCTCTCGCCCGTCAGGTGGCCGAGAAACGCCTCCAGCAGCGAGGTGCGATCTTTGGGCGGCCACCAGCCGATCGTCGTGCTACTCCCACGCCCCATCTCGGGGTAGACGTACCGGCGATGATCCTCGAGCGGGAAGACGACGTGGAACTGGGCACGGCCGCCCTCGTCCGCCTCGAAGCGCAACCTCTCCGCGTCGGCGCCCTGGGCCTGTACCCGGACGATGATCCGACCGCCCGTCGCCGCCCCCACCTTGATGTGTCCCACGAGATTCGACACCAGGATGCGGTCGCCCTGAAGCGTCCACTCCTGCGCCCCATGGCCTTGGGACGTCGCAGGCAGCGGGAGCCCGGCTAGACCGCGGGCTTCGGCAGGGCCGGCCGCTGCCGCCAAAGCGGCGAGCGCCACCATAACCAGGTCGATCCAGACCGGCGAGCACCGGGGGTACGCGATCGTTCGCATACGGCCTCCTCTACCAGACCTACGAATCCGCGACGCGACGCGTTTCAACGCTGCTACCCCATCGGATCGCGCCTCTCACGAGATCGTTGCCATGGCCGCGCCGCAAGACCACTTTCGAGGCGTGGCGCTAGGGATAACCCTGCTCGCGGCCTCGCTGCTCGTCTCGCCCGCGGCGCCGGCAGCCCTCCAGGCGCCCGGACCCGAGCGTCCGCCGGAGGCCTATTGGGAGGCGCTCCGGGCCGCCGGCCGCGGCGACACCGTTCGGGCGCTCGCCCTCCTCCGGCAGGTCACGCGAGAGCATCCGAAGCTCGCCGAGGGCTGGGGCCGGCTCGGTCAGCTCCTCGCCCAGAAGGCGGGCGGCGTGGGCACGGCCCTCGAAGAGCGACTGGAGGCAGAGCAGGCCCTGCGCAAGGCTCTGGAACTCGAACCCGACCACCCGCGCTATCTCACGGCGCTCGGCCTCCTCATGCGGAAGCAGCAGATCTACCTGGACGCCCGCCGCCTGCTCAATCGCGCCGAGAAAGAGCTCCGCGAACAACCCGGGTCAATGGAGGCGCGTGAGCGTGCGGAACTGTGGTACCAGCTCGGCCTCTTCCGGGAAGATGTCTACCTCGACGACCGCAACCTGATCTCGCTCGGGCTCAACTACCTCCCGGTGCAGACCCCGGAGTGTGCGGAACTCGGCCAATTCTGTCTGAACTTCACGCGCCCGAGACGGTTCAACGAGATCCTCTCGCACGCCCCCGACCTCTCGAGAGACGCGGAGGACGAATGGGAGGACGCGCGCGACGCCTTCCGGGAAGCGCTCCGGGCGGACCCGACTCACTCGGGCGCCTTCCGCCGGTTGGCGATCCACCTCTACGACCGGGGCGAGCTCAAGGAGATGGGATGGGTGTGTGAGGCGTTCGTCGAGGCCGCGCCCGGCGACCCCTGGGGCTATCTCCTGCTCGGGCTGTGGCACTACGCGGCAGGACGCGATTCCGCCGCGGCGGCCGCGTTTCAGGAAGGCCTCCGCAAGAGCCCGCCGGCCTTCGCGGATCACCTTCGGGACGTGGAGAGTCTCTTGCGACCCGATCAGGCCGAGGGATATCGGGACGCCAGGCCGGAAGGCCGGCGCGCGGCCGAGGAGCTTCTGTGGAGAAGATCAGACCCTCTGTACTTGACCGGGGAGAACGAGCGCTGGCTGGAACACATGGCCAGGGTCGTCTACGCGGATGTGATGTTCGAGGACCCGAGCGAAGGGCCCTACGGCGCCGCCACGGAGCCCGGGATCATCTACGTCCGCTACGGGCCGCCTCTCCACATCTGGAAGGTGAGGAGGGGATCCGAGACCGCCTCGCTTATGACACCCGGGGGTCGTTGGATCTTCTGGAACTACAGCGACTCGCTGCCGAACTTCATCTTCGAGAAGTTGTTGAGGTGGCGGCACGTCTCTCACGGGCTGAGCACCTACAGCAAGGCGCTCGAGGAAGAGAGCCGAAAGCGCGAGCCGACCACGTACAGACCCACGTTCGCGTACGTCTCTCTTCCGCTGCGTGTCGCGCGCTTCAAGGGCGTGACGTCGCCCCTGGAGATCGACTTCTACGCGCTAGTCCCCGCGGAGACGCTCATGTCGGTCAGGCGCGATACCGTGGAAGCCGGCCTCTTCCTCTTCGCGCCGACCGAGCACCGCACCGTCCTGGAGCGCCGGGTGCGCTTCGCCGCCACCACCCGCCCGCGGCCCCTCACCTTCCAGGTACCGCTCGAGGAGGGCGACTCGCTCTTCTACAGCCTGGAAGCGCGACCGCATACCGTACGCGCCGCAGGCGTCACCCGCGGCAGCGTCGCGGCACGGCCGGTCCCCGCCGATCGCCTGAGCCTGAGCGACCTCCTCCTGGCCGAACGCGTGGAGCCGCTGGTCGAGGATCCGCGCGGCCGCCGTGACTTCCGTATCGCAGTCGTTCGCACCGACACGGTGCCGCTGGGCCTCCCCTTCGCGCTCTACTGGGAGGTGTACGGGCTTCGGCCTGGCGCCGACTCGCTGGCGCGCTACGAGGTCACGCTGCGCGTGCAGGGCGCCGACGAGAAGGGCGTGCTCGCCGACATCCTCACCTTCTTCGGCCGCGCCTTGGGGCTTGCGCGCCGCGAGGACCTGAGCCTGCGGTGGGAACGCACGACACCGTTGACGGGCGACCGCAGCCCGGAGTACGTGGAGGTGAGCCTGGGCGCGCGGACGCCGGGCCGCTATCGCGCGATCGTCGAGGTGCGCGACCTCGTCTCGGGAGAGACGGCCACGACGTCCTACTCGTTCGCCTGGGTCGAACCGGAAGAGAAGCCCCGCTAGAGGCCCCGCACGGCGCCGAGCAGCGGCACGATACGGGCCGAGGGCGCGCGGCCTTTCCCCACTTCCAGGATCGCGACCGTGACCTGCTGACCGAACCGCCTCGGGCCTGCGCTCCCGGGATTCACGACGAGCGTCCTGCCGCGCCGCTCTACGAGCGGCTTGTGGGTGTGCCCGTAGATGATGACGTCCGCGTCGTGGTGCGCGGACAGCAGGTCTTCAACTTTCGGCGATCCCCACTGGTGCCCGTGGACGACGACGATCTGCGCTCCCTCGAGCTCCAGATGCGCCACCTCCGGTAGCGACGCCCGGAGATCCCACGGATCCACGTTCCCGCAGACGGCCGTGACCGGCGCCAGCACCTCCAGTTCCACGAGAATGCCGGGCTCGCCCATATCACCCGCATGGATGACGCGCTCCACGCCCTCGAAGACGGCGTACACCTCGTTTCGCAGGAGACCGTGGGTGTCGGAGATGACGCCTACGCGCACTGGGTAAGCCGCCGCGGCTTCAGCACTCGCCCGACCGCCACCGCATTCCCAGGCGGTGCTCGACCCCGAGGTGGTCGAGGACCCGGGCGACGACGAAATCCACGAGGTCCTGCACCGATGTGGGCCGTCCGTAGAAGCCGGGCGCCGCGGGGAGGACGACGGCACCCGCCCGTGTCACCGCGAGCATGTTGCGCAGGTGCACGGCCGAGAGCGGCGTCTCGCGCGGGACCAGGACGAGGCGGCGCCGCTCCTTGAGCGTCACATCCGCGGCGCGCTCGATGAGCGATCGCGAGTGACCCTGCGCGATCGCGGCCAGCGTTCCCATAGAGCACGGACAGATGACCATGCCGCGCGTCGGTGCGGATCCCGAGGCCGGCGTGGCGCCGCGATCCCCGTCGTCGAACACTTGGACCCCTGACCAGTCGCCGCCCACGGCCTTGCGAAGCCCGGCGAGATCGGCGATCCCGCTCTCCATTTCGAGCAGCCGCCACCCGTGCCCGGATACGATCAGGTAGAGGGGCAGCCCTGCGCCCACAAGCGCATCCAGGAGTCGGACGGCGTACGGCGCTCCGGATGCTCCCGTGACGGCGACGACCAGTGGCAACGCGTTCGACATCGATCAAACCATCCGATCCGCGATCACGAAAACCGAAAAGATCACGGAGATGATCGCGTTGACGTTGAAGAACGCGGCGTTCAGCCGCGAGAGATCGCCGGGCCGAACGAGAGAATGCTCGTAGATGAGGAGCGCGGCAACGACCGCCACTCCCGCGAAGTAGAGAGCGCCTGTCGCCGGATAGACGAGGCCCGCCACCGCGAGCGCCACGACCGCGAGCCCCTGGTACACCCGCGCCGACCACACGCCAGCCCGCTCGCCCCAGCGAGCGGGGATCGAACGCAGCCCGACCCTGCGGTCGAACTCCACGTCCTGGAGCGCATACAGGATATCGAACCCGCCGACCCAGAGACCGACGCCGAGAGCGAGCAGCGGCAACAGCACCCACGGATCGCTCCATGCGCCCGACACCGCGAGGTAGGCGCCCGCGGGCGCCAGCCCATCGGCGATCCCGAGGGCGAGATGCGTCCACGTCGTGAACCGCTTCGCGTAGCTGTACAGGAGAAGCCACGCCAGGGCGATGGGTGAGAGCGCGAGACAGAGCGGGTTCAGCATCGCCGCAGAGAGAACGAAGACGCCCGACGCCACCGCCACGGCGATCTTCGTCTCGCGCACCGAGATCCGTCTCGCCGGGATCTCGCGCAGCCGGGTTCTCGGGTTCGCCGCATCGTAGTCGCGATCGATGACACGGTTGAACGCCATCGCGGCGAAGCGCGCGGCGGTGAAAGCGACAACGATCCAGAAGACCTGGCGGAGCGTCACCCCATACGTGTAGGACGCCAGGGTGGCCCCGACGAGGGCGAACGGGAGCGCGAAGAGCGTGTGCGGGAGCCGCACCAGGTTGGAGTACGCGACCCAGCGCGCCCGGCCCGTGAAGGTCTGAGGTTCGAGCTCGGCCCTAGCCATCCGCCGACGCGGCCACCGGGCCGACCGCTCGCTCCGTCGATGACGTCTTGAACAGCGCGGCGAGCCGCGCGAGCTCGGCTGCGCCCTCGTTCAGCGACGTGAGCGCCCCTGCGATCTCCCCCGTCGAGGTCGTCTGCTGCCCCATCGCGGCCGCCATCTGCTCCATGGCGGCGACGAACTCCTGGATCCCCGCCGCGAGCTCCGCGAGACGCGGTGCCATCCCCCCGACGCTCGCGTCCAACTCGTGGCTCGCACCCGCCACGTCCGCCGCCCACGCCTCGGCGTCTGCCATCCCGCGGGTGACCTGCTCGAAGCTCTCGCCCATGGCACGGACGACCGAGTCGATCGTCTGTGTCGTCTCGTTCACCTGCTCGACCGCTCCGCGCGCGTCCTCGACTCGTTCCAGGAGCGAGCCCGACGCCTTGCGAACGCGCTCCGCGGCCTGGCCCGCCTGCTCGGAGAGTTTGCGGATGTCCTCCGCCAGCGCCGCGAATCCCCGGGCGTCCTCCCCCGCCCGCGCGGCTTCGATCGCCGCGTTCAACGCCAGGAGATTCGTCTTGCGGGCGAGCCCGCGGATCACCTCCACGAACTCAGCGAGCTCACGCGACGCTTCGACGAACTCCCGCAGCCGCGCCGCGGCCTGCATCGCCTGCTCCGCCATCGCCTGGATCACAGTCCGGCTCTGCTCGACCTCCGTGCGATGTCGCTCGGCCAGGAGCCGCAGCCGGGCGCTCCGTTCCTTCGACTGCTCCGACCCCTCCGCGAGCCGTGCCGCAAGCGTTCGCATCGCCTCCGCCGAGGTTTCCACCCGCGCGAGCGCATCCGAGTGAGCGGACGCGTCCCGCGTGAGGCGCGAGACCATCGTGCGCATCTCCGCGGTTGCCGCCCTGAACTGCGCGACGGCCGCGCCGATCTCATGGGACCGCCGCTCCGTCTCGACCGCGGACCCCACGATCGACGACACGAGCCCACGCAGCCGGTCCACCATCGCACCCAGCGCGCGGGCCAAGCCGGCAACCTCGGGGACGGCACCCGCGGAAGGCACCGGCGCCGTAAGGTCCCCTTCGGCCACGCGGCGGGCCCCGCTGGCAAGCGCACGGACGGGCGCCGTCACCCGCCGCGCGACCCACGAGCCGGCCAGCACGACGGTCGTCCCGGCCAAGAGGAGCACGAGCCCCGCCGTGCCAAGGATCGTGGCCCGCGCACGCTCGACCGCGCGGTACGCCTCGTCTTCAGGCAGCCACGCGAGCACCGTCCAGCGGCCACGCAGCGCGCGTTGCACCGCTCCCACCTCCCGAACGCCTCCCGCCCCAGCCGCCTTTACGATCATCCCCGCTGGCGCCCGCAGGAGCGCCGTCTGCGGAAAGGCCTCCATGACGCGTGCCCGATCGGGATCAGCGACGATCCGGCCCGCCGCATCGAGGATCTGCACATATCCGCCGCGACCCGGCTGCATCGCCTGCACGGCCGCCCACAGTGCCGTGAGATCGAACACCGCCTTCACCACACCGACCGGCGGAGCGCCCTCCTGCGTGCGCAACGGTGCCGCCATCTCGAGGGAGGGGACCTGCGCCGAGGGATCCCACCGCGCATCGGAAACGAAGAGCTCGCCCGCCGCGGCCCTCTGCCACCACACCTCGTCGCGCTGGACGAAGTCCTCCGTCGGATTGCTCCCCGCGACGACGTGGCCGTACACGTCCGTGACGAACAGCTCGGCGAACTTCGACGCCGACTGCACGCGCCGGACGTAGTCGGACGCGCCGGGATCGACGTCCAGCGATTTCGAAGGCGGTGCCAGGGCCTCTGCCTGCTCCACCGACAGCGCCGGCAGGCCCCTGTCGGCCGCCCGCCGCGCCCCTTCCAGCGCCGCGGCGGCGAGCACCGGTGACGCCGCAAGCTGGGCCAGCGCGTCCTGCGCAGCCCGCACCTCACGCTCGACCACGTCCGCCACGCGCGTCGCCGTCTCACGCATCCGATCCTCGACCGCGGGGACGAGCACGCGCTCAACCACGCGGAGCGACCCCGCGACCGCAACCCCGACGAGGACAAGGGCAGCGCCTCCACCGAAGAGGACGAGCCTCTGGGGCAGCTCCCGCCGGCTTGCGGGGCGGTCGGAGACGCCGCCGTTGCCCGTCATTCCCCGCGCCCCCGCAGCCGGATCCCCAACTCCGGCCAGAGGCGGTCGATCGTCTGCTTCGTGGCTTCGTCCATGACGATCCTCCCCGGCCACTCGCGCTCGAACCCCTCCTCCTGCCATTTCCGGGTGGCATCGATCCCCATCTTCGATCCGAACGTGAACGCCCTCGAGGAGTGATCGAGGACATCCATCGGCCCGAGGACGAAGCGCACGTCGCGCTCCGGGTCGATGTGGTTGAGCGCCACCCACCACACCTCCTCGGTGTTCTGCACATCCGTGTCGCGATCCACGACGACGATCACCTTGGCGAGCGACAGGAGGCCCATCCCCCAGAGCCCGTGCATCACCTTCCACGCGTGGCCGGGATACTGCTTGTCGATGCCCACGAACACGAGGTTGTGGAAGATCCCCTCGGGCGGCATGTGGATGTCCACCACCTCGGGGAGCACCGTGCGGATGAGCGGGAGGAAGATCCGCTCCGTGGCGTGGCCGAGGTAGTAGTCCTCCATCGGCGGCCGGCCGACGATCGTCGCCGGGTAGATGGCGTCCCTGCGGTGCGTGATCGCCTCCACATGCACGCACGGATAGAGGTCGGCGAGGGAATAGAAGCCCGTATGGTCGCCAAACGGGCCCTCCATGACGAGGGGCTCCGCGGGGTCGATGCTCCCCTCGATCACGATCTCCGACTCCGCAGGGACCAGGAGATCCGAGGTCACACACCTCGCCAGGGGGACGGGCTCGCGCCGCAGGAACCCGGCGAAGATGTACTCGTCCACCTGAGGCGGGAGAGGGGCGCTCGCGCTGTACATCGTCGCCGGGTCCGCGCCCAGCGCGATCGCCACTGGCATGCGCTCGCCCCGGGCGCCCATCTCCCGCCAGTGGGCAGCGCCCACCTTATGCCGCTGCCAGTGCATGGCGAGCCGCCGCGCGTCGAGGATCTGGATCCGGTAGAGGCCGACGTTCCGGGTTCCCGTCCGCGGATCCACCGTCACCACCATCGGGAAGGTGATGTACGCGCCGCCGTCCTCCGGCCAGCACTTGAGGTGCGGGAGCCGCGTCGTGTCCGCGTCGTCCCCGCGCAGCACGACCTCCTGGCAGGGCGGCTTCCCCTTCTCCCTGCGCGGCGGGTACTTCGCGAGCTCGGCCAGCTTGGGAAGGAGCGCGAGCTTCTCGACGAACCCTTCCGGGATCCCGAGCTTCAGGAGTTCCTCGATGCGCCGGCCGATCTCGTCGAGGCGCTCGATCCCGAGCGCCATGCCCATCCGTGTGTGACTGCCGAATAGGTTGATGGCGACCGGGAATGCACTCCTCGACCCATCGAGCAGGCGCGCGTCTTCGAACAGGAGCGCGGGCCCGCCGCCATCGCTCTTCATGCACCGGTCGGCGATCTCGGTGATCTCGCGATCCACGGAGACCGGCCGCCGGACGCGCACGAGCTCCCCGCGGCGCTCGAGATCCGTTAGGAACTCACGGAGGTTGCGGTATGCCACTCAGGCCCTCTCCCCGCGCAGGAGGGCGACGGCGCCGCCCGTCAGGCGCTCGATCGCAACGCCCTCGAAGCCCGCCGATCGCATCGTATCGCCCAGCTCCTCGGGCGACTCGAAGAGGAGGACGGACTCTGGAAGGTAGCGATACGCGAAGTTATGTTGCGAAATCCAGCGTCCGACCACGGGAAGCACGCGCCTGAAATACAAGAGGTAGACGCCGCGCCACGGTCCTCGGGCCGGCGTCGCGAACTCCAGGACGACGAGGCGGGCGCCGCGGCGAAGCACACGACTCAGTTCCCGGAAGCCGGCCGTGAGATCCGCCAGATTGCGGATCCCGAACGCGACCATGGCACCGTCGAGGCTCCGATCCGGAAACGGGAGATCGAGCGCGTCGGCACACACCGGGCGAACGCGAGTGCCCGCAATCTTCCGGAGACCCTGCCGCAGCATGGGGCCCGAGAAATCGACACCCAAGACGGCGCCGGTGAACGCGGGCCGGCGCGCGAGCTCCAGGGCGAGATCGAACGTACCGCTGCACGCGTCCAGATACACGCCCGCAGGCGCCCGCTCCCAGGCGAGGCGGTCCACGGCGCGGCGACGCCACCTTCGATCCAGGTTCAGGCTCAGGAGATGGTTCAGGACATCGTAGCGCGGAGCGATCGCCGAGAACATCGCCCGGACCTGGGCCGCCTTCTCGGAACCTCGCGCGTAGACGGGCGACGAGACGGGATGGGTCTTGGGCATCGCGGTGCGCGCGGAAGTTACCGACGCGGCCGCCTGGCAGCAACACGCGCCGAAACCGCGGGCGCGGGGACCACGTAGGGTGCGGCAGGTGTGGAGGAACACCGTCTGCGGAAGGCTCGGTGGACACCCCCCGGCTCGATGACCGCGAACTGGTTGCTCAGGCCCGGAGCGGCGACGAGGCCGCGTTGCGGGAGCTCATCCGCCGCTTCGAGCGTCCCGTCTTTTCTCTCATCTTCCGGCTCGTGCGCCACCGTGAGACCGCCGAGGATCTCGCCCAGGAAGCCTTCGTCAAGGCGTTTCAGAACCTCGACCGCTTCGATCCGCGCTACAAAGTCTCCTCGTGGATCTTCAAGATCGCCCACAACCACGCCATCGACCACCTCCGGCGGCGACGCGTGGACACGCTCTCGATCCACGGGTCGCCGTATGCGCTCGACGCCGAGGAGGCGCGGGAGTCGGAGCTCGCCGTGGCGGCGCCCGGCGCGTCGCCCGAGGCAGCGTACGAGGCCCGCGAGCTCGGCAGTGCCATTGAACAAGCGATCGGGCGGCTCCGCCCGGCCTACAGGACGGCGGTCCTGCTGCGGCACGTCGAAGGCCGCGCCTACGAGGAGATCGCGGAGATCATGGACCTCCCCATCGGGACGGTGAAGACGTACCTGCACCGGGCCCGGGCGGAGCTCAAGGCGATGCTGGGCCATCTCCGGGAGTGAAACCGGGGGCGAAAGTCAGCCGTAAGGACATATGGAGATTGAGGCGAAACCATGCGAAACGACCGAGACCAGCACCTGAGCGACGAGCTCCTCGAGCGCTACGCCGATGCGGATCTGGCGGGCGCCGCGCGGGCGTCGGCCGACCGGCATCTCGCGGCCTGTCCCGCCTGCCGGGCGCGCCTCTCCGAGTGGCAGAGTCTCTTCCTCCAGCTCTCCGCCCTCCCGCAACTCCCGCCAGCCCAGGGGTTTGCCGAGCGGGTCCTGAGCCGGCTGGTCGTTGGGGCGGCAGGGGCGGCAGCGGCGCCTGGGAAGGCCGCGCGGCGGGCGGTGCGCGTTCCGGGCTGGGCTCGCCGGCTCGTGCCGGCCGCCGCGGGCGCAGGGGCGCTGTGGACCGGCGGGGTCGCCGCCGCGCTCTTCTGGCTCTATCGCCGGGCGGGAGCGACGCCGGGCGGAATCCTGACATGGGCGGCCGGCGAGCTCCGGGACGCGTTCTGGGGCGGGATCGTGCGCGTGGCCGAGGTGATCAC
This sequence comes from Gemmatimonadota bacterium, assembly GCA_016209945.1. GTDB lineage: Bacteria > Gemmatimonadota > Gemmatimonadetes > Palauibacterales > KS3-K002 > JACQVD01. The sequence goes on along the minus strand of JACQVD010000162.1, from coordinate 20,916 downwards.
TCTGAGCGGCGTCGGCACCTACGCCGTGCCGCTGCTCCTCCTGTGGGCAATCTTCGGCGCCTTCGCCACGTGGGGCGCGTGGACCCTCTACCGGCTCGCCGGGCCGACGGCAAGGGTGAGGTCGTATGCGTAAGAAGAAGATGATGTGGGTGTCGTGGGCCGCGCTCCTTGCCGCCAGCGCTTGGAGTCTGGGCTGGGCGCCGCAGGCGCAGGCGCAGCGAGTCGTCTCGCTCGAAGTCGCGCTCGGCTCCGACAGAGCGCGCGTCGAGGTCGAGCTCGAGGACGGGCGCAGCCGCTCCGTCGAGTTCGGCGGGGGGCGGCTGCTCCTGGACGGGCAGCGGGCCGCGACGTACGAGCGCGGTGGAGTGCTCGAGACCGCGTGGCGGTCGTTCCTCGAGGGGCTACAGGAGGGACGGCCCGGCGCGGCCGCGTACAGCGCTCTCGCCGCGATGCAGGTGACGAGCGGTGATGCCGAGGCCCTTCGCGCCGTGCGCGGGGCGCTCGATGGGCTGGAGTGGATGGCCCCCACAGAGCCAACCCCCGCGGCGCCGCCAGCAGCGGCGACGGGGGCGCAGGACACGATCCAAGCGCCAGCCGCACCAGCCGCGCCCCGTGCGAGGCGTGAACGAGCGCGCGGTGGCGTCGTCGTCGAGATCGAGAGCCTCGCCGATGTCGTGGACATCGTCGAAGACCTGGGGCTCGACCTCACGGCTCAGCTCAAGGACCGCCTGGAACGGCTGGAGCCGCCCATCAAGGTCGTGGCCTTCGCCTCTCTATACGAGCTCCCTGAAGGCGACACCCTTGAAGGGAGCCTCATCCTGTGGGACACGGAGGGGAGGATCGCGGGCGTCGTGAAGGGCGACCTCCTCGTGATCCAGAAAGAAGTCCGTCTCAGGCCCGGTGCCCTCATCCAGGGCGACGCGCTCGCGATCGACGGCTCGATCGAGAACGAGGGTGCGGAGGTCCGCGGCGCCATCTCCGAGATCTCGGGCGTGGCGGTGCTCCGCCCGCTCCGCACGTTGCGTCATGTGACGCGGCCCGCGCCGGTCCGCTTTGTGCGGGGCGCGTTCCACAACATCGTGTCGGGCGTGCAGATGGTGCTGAGCACCGTCGCCATCTACGTCTTCTTCGCGCTTCTGGGGCTCTTCGCCGTCGCCTTCTCGTTCCTGAAGTCGAAGCTCGAGATGGTGGCCGACACGCTCGCGGCGAGTTTCGGGCGGTCGCTGCTGATGGGGCTCGTGGCGGAGGCGGTTTTCCCGATCGCGTTGCTGATCCTCACGTTGTTGTTTGTGACCATCCCTGCGATCCCGGTGTATGTCCTCGCGATGGTGCTTGGCGGCCTTCTGGGCTACCTGGCTGTGGCGATGGCCGCGGGCGCGAATTTCCTGGCCCAGCCGGCCGTGGCCGAGCGGGTCCGATGGTCGCACCCGTACGCCCGGCTGCTCGTTGGGCTCGGCTTGCTCTTGGGCCTTTTCGTCCTCGGCGGCTTTGCCAGGATGGGCGGCAGGTTCCTTGGGCTCCTGGGCATCCTCGTGCTGGTCGCCGCGTGGCTGCTCACATGGATGGCGGCGACGGCGGGCCTCGGTGCTGTGGTCCTGTCACGGTTCGGGACGCGCCGCGACTTCGCCGGCCGGACGCCATTGCCGGCTGCTGCTCCGGTGTCGGCGGGCCCGACGCCCGCCACCGGACCGGAGGGATCGGCCGGTGCATAGGAGCCTCGCGGCCGCCGTCGCCCTGCTCGCGGCCGTCGCGTGCACGGCCAGCGGGCAAACGTGGCAGACGCTCGTCGTCAGCCGGCAGCGCCATGGCGAGCGTGCGCTGCGCGTGGATGTGGAGTACGGCGCGGGTGAGCTCTCCATCCGGCCGGGCAGTCCGGGGACCCTCTACCACGCGGAGCTGCGCTACGACGCGGACCGCTCCGAACCCAGGCGCGAGTTCAGGCAGGACGGCGGCGTTGGGACGCTCCGGCTGGGGCTCCGCTCGAAGGACGGGTTCTCGCTTCGGGGGCTCAAACGGAAGGCCGGCTCCTTGAGTCTACAGCTGGCGCCCGACATCCCCGTGGAACTCGATCTCGACTTCGGCGCCGGTGAGGCCGACATCGAGCTGGGCGGGATGCGCATCACCGCCCTCTCAGTGAACACGGGGGCGAGCGACGCGACGGTGCGCTTCAGCCAGCCGAACGGGGCGACGATCGAGCGTTGCTCCTTCAATGCGGGCGTCGCGGCGTTCCGCGTCGAGGGCCTCGGGAACGCGCGCTGCGCGAAGCTGGATTTCGACGGCGGCGTCGGCGATCTCACGCTCGACTTCGGCGGCGTCTGGTCCGGCGACATGGTGGTGGACGTCAGCATGGGCATCGGCTCCCTCACACTCCGGGTGCCCGAGGCCGTGGGCGTGACGATCGAGAAGGACACGTTCCTGATCTCGTTCAGCGCCTCCGGGATGGTCCGTCAGGGGAAGCGGTGGGTGAGCGAGAACTGGCCGGAAGCGCCGCACAAGTTGACGATCTCGATCGACGCTGCGCTGGGCTCCGTGGAGGTGGAGCGCACGAGATAAGGAGACGATGATGTTCGAACTTTTCGTGCTCGGGGTCGGGCTCCTCGTGGCGCTCGTGGTGGGCGCCGTGGTGCTCACCGTGCTCCTGGCGCTGGGCGGAGTCGTCGGCGGGATCGTGTTCGCGGTCCTGCTCGTGGTCGGCGGGGTGATCCTGGCCCTCGTTATAGCGGGCCTGGCGGGCGCGCTCGGTTTGGGGGTCCTGCTCGCTGTGGGCCTGAAACTGGGGTTCGCGCTCGCGATCCTCGCGGCACCGCTCTTTCTCGTGGCGCTCCTCGTTTGGTGGCTCTTCCATCGGCGGCCGAAGCCGGCCGCCGCGTAGGCGGCCTAGGCTCGATTCATACCGTGCATCGGAAGCCGGCGACGGAGGCGTGGAGGAGACGGCTCACACCGAGCTGCGACCTCAGCTCAGCAAGGAGCCCGGCCTTTGCCCGGTCGCGCACGCCGCTCATCTCCCCATAAATGCTGCCGGTCAACAGGTCCGCCACCTGGCCCAATTCGTTGCCCGCAGAGCCGTCGATGATCTCGACCCGGCGCAGGTTCCGAACCCGAGTGAGAAGCTCCTGTTGCAGCAGACGGTCGCGTCCGCCGCTCGAGCGCCGCTCGACATGGGCGACGAAAGGCTCCTCGACGGCGACGGTTTCCTGAAGCAACGTGGCGTACAGATCCACATAGCCCTCAGCGACGTCGCCTTCCGCCACACGAGCCATGAAACGCAAGTCCCGGTCGCCCGTGATGTAACGGATCACGGCCCGTGCGAACGGGACCCTGAACCGGTCGGTGCTGCTGTAGCGAAGCTCGGTGTAGTAACGATGCTCGCGCCTGAGCTGCTGAATCCTCCGCTCGTGCTTAACCGGGTTCTGCGCGACCAGGGCGCCGGCCACGAAGATCCCACCGCCCGACGGCGTGCCGCTCTCGTCGATGTAGAGGTGAAGGCCGTCGGTTCGCGGCGCGTCCGAGTCGGGTTCCAGCGAGAAGGGATCCCGCTCGCATGCCGGAAAGAGGGCGCTGGAGCCGACAAGGATGGGGCTTCGTGTGAGGAAGAACCGGCGGGTGCAGCTGTGAGCATGGGAGCTCATAGCGCCTCCAGAACGGTTGCACAGAACCGAGAGGGTACTGCGGTGGGGCCGGCCGGCGCGAACACTACGACCGTCGCATCAGCCCCGGCCGGCCCCGCGTCGCGGGGGTGGGATTTGAACCCACGACCTCCGGGTTATGACCCCGGCGAGGTACCACTCCTCCACCCCGCAACGACATGAATGTATTCCCTCTAACCCCAGAAGTCGCGAAGAAATTTGCGCTCGCGCCGCCCGTCCGGCTCGGAAATCCAGGCCGCCCGCTGCCTCACGGCGCGGTTCCCCGGCGGCGATACGCGGACGGCGTCATGCCCGTCAGCCGCTTGAACTGCAACTCGAAGCTCCGAAGAGTCCCGAAGCCCACGGCATACGCGATCTCGGTGATCGAACGCCGCGGGACTGCTCGCAAGAGCTTCTCTGCGCGCTCGACGCGTATGCCGGCCACGAAATCGCGAAACGGTAGGCCGACGGAACGCCGGAACAGACGACTGAAGTAGTACTGGCCGAGGTGCACCGCTCCCGCTACCCGACCGAGGGGGAGGGCCTCGAAGTGATGCTCACGCACGTACTGCTGAGCAGACCGAATCTGTGGGTGCACCGAAGCCCCCCCGGCCTCCAGGTGGGAGATGAGATCCCGCCGCTTCACGCACCTCCCTCCTTTGAATCATAGCACGATCGTGGGCTGATTCCTAGGAGGGGCTTCCCGATTCCTGCGCGCCGGCCCGGCCGGGTGACCGGCACCCGTTGAACACCGGAGAGCTTACCCTGGCGAAACCGCCACCTCGCAGAGCACCCGCGCGCGACGCCCGACAGCGAGCGCCGCGGCAGCAGATCCTTCACGAACCGCGACTTCGAGCGTCCCCATCGACCCGATCACGGCCACCAGCTCACCGCGCGCAACCTCGCCGTACGTGCGCCGGAGCGGTACCTGCTGAACCGACGACGCTCCACCGGCCTTCTCAAGCGAGACGACCCACGAGTGCGATTCCAGCCAGGCGGCGGGGATGTCGGTGATCAGATTGCCGAAGCGGTCCACGTGGACCACGTGGCCCTCGAGGCGAACGGGCCCGCCGTCCTCGCCCTCGATCCTGCGGGGCTCCGGAAGATCCAGCCGCACGGGATCCGGGAGGACCGGGCCCAGCTCGCCCAACGGGACGCCGCTAGCGAGATGGGCGGCCGCAGGGGCGAAGATGTCGCGGCCGTGGAACGTGCGTGAGATCTCCGGCCGCATAAACGTCGGATTCTCGATGCTCACACACTCCAGGCGCGCCGCGCGCCGAAAGACCCGCGTGCCGATCCCATTGTCAGGAGCGACGAGGTACCGACCCTCCAGGCGAGCCGCCAGCGCTCGGCGCTCGGTCCCGACGCCGGGATCCACCACGGCTACATGGACCGTGCCCTCGGGATAGAGGAAGAAGTACTGGTCCAGCACCCACGCAGCCGCTTCCACATCGCCTGGAGCGATGTCGTGGACGGCGTCGATCACCCGGGCCTGCGGCGCGATCGAGAGGATGACGCCCTTCATCGCGGCCACGAAGCCGTCCGCGGTTCCGAAGTCGGTGAGGAGCGTAACGATCCCGGGCGTCGCCACGACGTGCGCTGCGGTTCCGAAGACGTTGCCTCGGCGGCCGGGCGCTGGCGCGGCTACCGCGCGGAGACCGGCTTGGCAGCGGCCTCGACCGCCGCCGCGACCTTCTCGGCAATCTCGATCAACGCCTTCGCCTCCGGGCTATCGGGAGCCTCGAGCACCACGGGCCGGCCGCGATCCCCCGAGGCGACAACCGATGGGCCGAGCGGGACCACGCCGAGGAACGGCACGCCCGCGCTCGCGGCCAGCGCCTGCCCGCCGCCGCGACCGAACACGTCCGTGGTCGCGCCGCAATGGGGACAGACAAAGCCGGACATGTTCTCCACGAGCCCGAGGACCGGCACCTCGACGCGCTCGAACATCTTGATCCCCTTCAACACATCGGCCACGGCAACGTCCTGCGGCGTCGTCACCATGACCGCGCCGACCAGCTCGACCAGTTGGACCAGGGAGAGCTGCGCGTCGCCCGTGCCCGGCGGCATGTCCACGAAGAGATAGTCCAGCTCGCCCCACACGACCTGCTCCAAGAACTGGCGGATGATCCCCATGACGATGGGGCCGCGCCAGATCGCCGGCGTCTCGGCATCGATGAGGAAGCCCACGCTCATGAGCTTCACGCCGTGGGCCGTAAGCGGCAGGACCCGCTCGCCCTGCACGCGCGGTTTCTCGTGGATCCCGAACATGATCGGGATATCGGGGCCGTACACATCGGAGTCGAGGATCCCGACCGCGTGGCCCTTCACAGCCAGCGCAGCGGCGAGGTTCGCCGCGACGGTGGACTTCCCCACGCCCCCCTTCGCCGAGCTCACCGCGATCACGTGCTTCACCCCCGGCAAGCGCCGCGGCGTCGGCGGCGCAGCACCCGGTCGAGGCCCCGGGCCCGGGGCGGCGCCGTGACGATCGGTCGGCCGGGCTCCGCGCGGCCCCAGGACGGGGAGCGCGCGGCGCGCCGGTTGGGCCGGCGCCCTCTCCGGAGGATCCACATCGATCGTCACGCGGCCGATCCCAACGACCGACTCCGCCGCGTCCCGCGCCTGGCCCACGAGGTCCGGAGGATCGTTGGGTCTCAGGAGCAAGCGGAAGCGCACACTGCCGTCCTCGTCCGTCCGCATCTCCTTGACCATCCCGGAGAGGACGAGGTCGCGCCCCGTTTGCGGGTTCGTCACCCTGCCCAGCGCCTCGACGACGCGCTTCAGAAGTTCGGGATCGGTCATGGCACGAAATCTAGAGCCCCTCACGGCCCGCGAAAACGGAAACAAAAACGCCGGCGTCGCGGCGCCGGCGCTCGCACGCCCGACGCGGCCTCCTCAGACCGCGTCCACGTATTTCACCTCCGGCACCTGGAGCCGGAGCCGCTGCTCGATCCCCGCCTTCAGGGTCGCGAGCGAGTGAGGACACTCGTTGCAGGCGCCGAGGAGACGCAGCGTCACGCGCCCCTCCTCTTCATCGAAGTCCACGAACTCCACCTCGCCGCCGTCTATCCGAACGGCCGGGCGGATCGTGGCCAGGACGGCCTCGATCTTGTCTCGCGAAGTCATCGTTGGCATGGGAACCTCTCGGCGCCGATCACGTTTTCGCCAACCCGCAATTTACCCACACGGCCCGACATGGTCAATTCCCGTGCCACGGCACCGGCCGTCCGAGAGCCCCAGATTCGCCGCCGGGCGCAACGATTCTTGCCCCGCTCCACACGCCGCCTCAGGTTCCTTGCCATGAGCACCGAACCCTTGACAAGGCAAACGCGCACGGACCCCGAACCCCAGGAGGCCGCCCGGCGCGTCCTGGCCGCGAGCGAGCGGGATCTGCAGCGGCTCGTGCTCGACATGCATGACGGGCCGGTCCAGTACCTCTTCGCTGCCGTCTCCCAGCTTCAGACGGCCGCCTCCAGGCTTCGGCCCAACTCCGAATCGAGGCGGCGCGTGCGCAGGGGACTGCGCCTCCTGGAACAAGCGCTCCAAGAGATCCGCGATCTCATCGGCGGGCTTCGCCCGCCCGGGTTCGAGCGCCGACCCGTCGCAGAGCTCATCGAAGGCCTCGCCGTCCAGCACGAGACGATGACTGGGCAGGCGATCGAGATCGCCATCGAGCCCGACGTGGGTGACTGCGCGCTCGCGGCGAAGATCGCGCTCTACCGGATCGTGCAGGAGGCACTGGCAAACGGGTACCGGCACGGCCGGGCGAGTCGCCAGCGGCTTGAGCTGCGGCGCACGGGACCAGCTCTCGAACTCACGGTCTCGGACGATGGCCGCGGGTTCGACGCGAAGCGTGTGCTTCTCGCGGAACAGGAGGTCGGGGTCGAAGGCGGGCACTTCGGGTTGCGCGGGATCCAGGACCGCGTGGCGGTCCTGGCCGGCACCTTCGCGGTGGAGAGCGCGCCCGGCCGCGGGACGAAGCTCACGGTCACTGTCCCCTGCACATGAGGACGCCGAAGATCCGAGTGCTTCTGGCAGACGATCACGCGATCGTCCTCGAGGGTCTGCGTGCGCTCCTGGAGGGCGAGCGCGACATGGCGGTGGTCGCGTCCACGGTGAGCGAGGACGAGGTCGTCCCACTGGCGCGGAAGCACCGTCCGGATGTCGTGGTCCTCGACCTTCAAATCGGCGGCGTGCGTGCGACACCCGTGATCGCGGAGCTGCGGAACTTGCCGGAGCCGCCCAAGGTGCTGGTTCTGACGGCCTACAACGATGCGGAGTCGGTGCGCTCGGCGCTGGACGCGGGCGCCGACGGCCTGTCACTTAAGACGGAGCCGCCGCAGCGGACGGTGGCCGCGATACGAGAGGTATTCGCCGGCCGGCTCGTCTTCCCGCAGGCGGCGCGCCGTTGGCTGGCCGGCCGCGAGACGGCGCGTCCCGGCGAGCTCACGCCGCGCGAGCGCGAGGTCTGTGAACTCGTCGCTGCGGGCCTCACCAATCGCCAGATCGCGCAGCGGCTCCGGCTCGGGCAGAACACCGTCAAGTACCACGTCCAGCACCTGTTCCAGAAACTCGGCGTCAGGAACAGAACCGAGGCCGCGATGAAGTTCGCTGCCTCCCGGTCACGAACAGGCTAGCGCCGGCTCGCCAGGAGCGCGTCGGCTTTCGCCTCGATCCGCGTCAGGACCTCCATGGTGGACGCCGCGAACTTCTCGATCCCCTCGTCTTCCAGTTCCGCCGTCACCCGTTCGAGATCGATCCCGAGGTTCCGGAGCGCTCCGAGCCGGGAGGTTGCCGCTCGCATCGCTCCGCCGATCCGCACCCCCGGGCGCCCGTGATCGCGGTAGGCGGCGAGGGTGTGCGGCGGCATCGTGTTCACCGTATTCGGAGCGATGAGTGCCTCCACGTAGTGGAGGTCCGGGTAGCGCGGGTCCTTGGTGCTGGTGGACGCCCACAGCGGCCGCTGGGGTCGTGCGCCCTGCCGCGCCAGGCGCTGCCACCGCAGCGACGCGTGGGTGCGTTCGAACGCCGCGTACGCTGTGCACGCGTTCGCAATCGCGATCCTGCCACGCAGGGGCTGTGCCCCGCCCAGAGCGTCGAGGCGTGCGTCCACCTTCGTATCGAGCCGGCTCACGAAGAAGCTCGCTACAGACGCCACGCGTTCCACTTCCTCGCCCTCCGACAGCCGGCGCTCAAGCCCCGCCCAGTAGGCCTCGATCACCTCCTCGTAGCGCAGGACGGAAAAGAGGAGCGTCACGTTCACGTTGATCCCGAAGGCGGTACACTCCTCGATCGCCGGTAGTCCCTCGCCCGTGCCCGGGATCTTGATCATCACGTTGGGGCGGCCCACCGCCCGCCAGAGCCGGCGCGCCGCCTCGATCGTCCCTTCGGTATCGCGAGCGAGGGCAGGGGGAACCTCGATCGAGACCAAGCCGTCTCCCCCGTCGGTGGCCTCGTAGAGCGCCCGGAACACATCGCAGGCCGCGCCCACATCGCCGACCGCGAGGATCTCGAAGATCTCCTCGGGAGAACGGCCGGCCTCGGCGAACTCTTCGATGTCGGCGTCGTAGAGTGCCGTGCCTGCGATCGCCTGCTGGAAGATCGTCGGGTTCGAGGTCATTCCGCGAAGCCCGTCCTCCTCAATGAGGCGCTTGAGCTCACCTGAGACGATGAGATCACGGGTGATGAAATCCAGCCACGGGCTCTGGCCCAGCTCACCAAGGCGCACGAGAGGGTTCGTCCCCACGCTCACCTCCGCTTCAGCAAGGGCTCCACAGCGGCGACCACACGTTCCGGCGTGAACCCGAATTCCTTGAAGAGAACGCCGGCGGGCGCCGAGGCGCCGAACCGGTCGATCGTCAGGGTCGCCCCGTGCTCCGTCACGTACCGCGCCCATCCAAAGGACGAACCCGCTTCGATGGCCATGCGGGCGGTCACAGCGGGCGGGAGTACGGCCGCACGGTATTCCAGCGGCTGTGCCTCGAAGAGCTCCCACGAGGGCATCGAGACGACGCGCGCCGCGATCCCGCGCTGTGTGAGCCGCTCCCAGGCCTCCAGGGCAATGTGCACCTCCGATCCCGTCCCGATGAGGATCACCTCCGGGACGCCCGATGGCGGGTCGGCGAGCACGTAGGCGCCCCGACGGAGCCCAGAGGCCGGCGCAAAGCGCGACCGGTCGATCACCGGAACTTTCTGCCGCGTGAGGGCGAGGAGCACGGGTCCCTCCCGGCGCTCGAGTGCCACGCGCCATGCCTCTACCGTCTCCGTCGCATCCGCCGGCCGGATCACCACCAGGTTCGGGATCGCACGCAGGCTCGCGAGCTGCTCGATGGGCTGGTGCGTGGGCCCGTCCTCCCCCAGCCCGATCGAGTCGTGGGTGCCGACGTAGATGACCGGCAGCTCCATCATGGCGGCGAGCCGGATCGCGGGCCGCATGTAGTCCGTGAAGATGAGGAACGTGCCGCCGTACGGCCGCACGCCGCCGTGCGCCGCCATGCCGTTCAGACACGCACCCATCGCATGCTCGCGCACGCCGAAGTGCAGGTTCCGCCCTGCGGAGTCGGGCGCGAAGTCGCCCGCGCCCCGCAGCACAGTGTTGTTGGACGGCCCGAGGTCCGCCGACCCGCCCAGGATGTTCGGGATATTCTTTGCCAGCGCGTTCAGCGCCTTCCCCGAGGCCTCCCTGGTCGCCACGGCCCCGTCGGCGGCGCGGAAGACCGGGAGCTCCGCATCCCAGCCGTCAGGGAGGGAGCCCTTGAGCCAGCGCTCGTAGTCGGCGGCCAGCTGCGGGTGCGCGCGAGCGTACTCGGCGAAGAGGCGCCTCCATGCCCCTTCCTGCCGCTCCCCCACGCTGGCGGCTCCGCACATGAACCTCAGGACGTCGTCCGGCACATGGAAGGGCCGATCCACGGGCCAGCCCATGATCTCCTTGGTGTGGCGGACCTCGTCCGCGCCGAGCGGTGCCCCGTGCGCCTCCGCCGAATTCCGCTTGGTCGGGGCCGGGTACGCAATCTCGGTGCGCAGCACGATGAGAGACGGCCGTTTCACCTCTGTCTGCGCCGCCCGCAGAGCCCGGGCGACCGCTTCGAGATCGTTTCCGTCCTCCACCCGCTCGACGTGCCACCCGTAGGCCTCGAAGCGGCGCCCCACGTCCTCCGAGAAGGCGAGCGCCGTCGGCCCCTCGATCGTGATCCGATTGTCGTCGTAGATGACGTTCAGCTTCCCCAGGCGCAGGTGCCCGGCCAGCGAGGCCCCCTCGCTTGCCACGCCCTCCATGATGTCCCCGTCGCTGGCGAGCACCCATACCCGGTGGTCCACGATGGGATAGCCGGGCCGATTGAAATGCTGCGCGAGGAACCGCTCCGCGATCGCCATGCCGACGCCATTCCCGAGGCCTTGGCCGAGCGGACCCGTCGTCGTCTCCACGCCAGGCGTCACGCCCCGCTCGGGGTGCCCCGGAGTGCGGGAGCCGAATTGCCGGAAACGAACCAGCTCCTCGAGCCGCAGATCGTAGCCCGTGAGGTGGAGCAGAGCGTAGAGCTGCATCGAAGCGTGGCCGCACGAGAGCACGAAGCGGTCGCGGTCAGGCCACTCGGGGTTCCGTGGGCTGTGACGCAAGAATCGGGTCCAGAGGACGAAGGCCGCTGGCGCGAGCGCCATGGGCGTCCCGGGATGCCCCGAGTTGGCCCGCTCCACGGCGTCCATGGTCAGGGCACGGATGGCGTTAATGCAGCGCTGCTCGATGTCTTCGCGCTTCCGACTCGCCGGGAGGCGCACGGCCCGTGCCGGAGCCGGCGACGCGTTCACCGGCCACCCCCGACGCCGGCGAGTTCCTCCTGCTTCCTGGCGAGCGCGCTGGCCTTCACCAGGTAGTAGGTGAGGACGAGCTGCGTTACGAGCAGGCTGTTCGACCTCTTCCGTTCCGGGCCATCCGAGAAGATGCCGAGGTCGTTCGCGGGCAGGTGCCGCGCCGCCGACATGTGGTCCCACATGCGCTTCTCAATCGCGCAGATGACGGCGTCCGGGATCGTTCCCTGAATCTCCAGAACGTCCGCGCCCGTCGTACCCCGCGTCATCCGCACGTATCCGTTCGAGTTTCCGCTCGCCACGACGAGGGCTTCCTCGAGGTCGGGGAGCGGGATCGGATGGCGGAGGGTGATCCGCACGTTCAGCTTCGCATTGTCCTGGGTCACGCCGTAGCTTCCCGGCGGGTAGAACGAGACCACGATATCCGCCCTCTCCCGCTGAGGAGCTATGAACTGCTCCGAGTCGCTCCTGCGGCGCTCCAATTCCTCCCGCACCTGGCGCGGCATGTAGCCGCGCTTCGCGGTGTCCCGTTGGATCTTCCAGGCGATCCGCAGCTCCGGATCGGGGTCCAGGTAGACGGAGACGTCCCAGACGCGACGCAGTTCCGGGGTGAAGAATCCGTGGAGGCCATGGGCGATCACGACGGCCCGCGGAGCCACGATCTCGGGCGGCCCCAACGTGCCGGTGCTGTGGTCGTAGACGGGTTTGAAGACCCGCCGACCCTCGCGCAGTAGCTCCATGTGTTGGGCCATGAGATCGAGATGATTGCACGCGGGGTGGAGCGGTGTGATCCCGAGCTCGAGCCGCTGCTTGCGGTCGTACGCGTGGTAATCGTCGAGACAGACATCGGTAACTCGCTCTGCCCCGAGGAGGCCCGCGACGCCATCGGAGAGCGTGGACTTCCCCGCCCCGGAGTCGCCCACGACCCCCAGCATGATCGGCCGACCTGCGCGGAATGGCACGCGATGACCCTCCGCGAATCCTCAGTCTTCGAACGAGATGTCCTTCCAGAGCTCCATCGCCTCCCGGAGCTCCGGGCAGTCCTTGGCGGCCTGCTCCAGCGTCAAGCCCTGCGCGATCGCCTCCGTGGCCACACGGTTCGCCCTGGCGCCCGCCCGGCTTCCACCCGGGTGGCCGTGGGTGCCCCCGCCGAAGAGCCAGAACGCGTCGTTCCCGTAGATGGCATACAGGGCCGGGATGTGGTGCACGTGAATCCCGCCCGAGGCCACCGGGAACACGGTCTTGAGGCTCGCCCACTCCTGGTCGAAATAGAGGCCCACGCTGGGGTTCGCGGGCACGACGTCCTTCCGCAGCATGTCCGCGATCGCCATCGTCGCTGCCCGATCGCCTTCCAGCTTTCCGACGACAGTCCCGGTGTGCAGGTGGTCGCCGCCCGCGAGCCGCAGCCACTTGGCAAGGACAAGGAACGAAATCCCGTGATGCTTCTGCCGGTCGATGACGGCGTGCATGGCCCGGTGCACATGCACCATGAGGCCCAGCTTCACCGCGCGGTTCACGACACTCTGGTGCGCCGCGAACCCCATCGTCAGGTAGTCGCTCATGATGTACCGGCTGCCGAGTTGCGCCGCGTATTCCGTGCGCTCAAGCGCGTCCTCCGTGGTCGGCGCCGTCACGTTCAGCCAGTGCCCCTTCGCCTCGCCGGTCTCCGCCTCCGCTTTCCTCACCGCCTCCATCACGAAGAGGAAGCGGTCGCGCCAGCGGTTGAACGGCTGGCTGTTCATGTTCTCGTCGTCTTTGGTCGTGTCGAGGCCGCCGACGAGGCACTCGTAGACCACCTTCGCATAGGGCCGCGGCGAGAGCCCCAGCTTCGGCTTGACCGTGCCGCCGAGGAGAGGCCGGCCGTATTTGTTGAGCCGCGCGCGCTCGTTCTCGATCCCCGTGGTCGGCCCCGGAAACGTCTTCACGAGGGCGTACGGGATGCGCATGTCCTCGAGCTTGAGGGCAGCGACCGCCTTGAACCCGAAGACGTTCCCGACCACCGAGGACATGATGTTGACGATCGATCCCTCCTCGAAGAGATCGATCGGGTAGGCGATGTAGGCGATGTCGCCCTCGATCCGGTAGCAGCGCGCCTTGTACCGCTCGATCTCCGTGAGCGCGTTCGACCACACCTCGGTCCACGTCCCCGTGCTCGACTCCGCCGCTATCGCGGCCGCGGCCTCGACAAAGTCCACGCCGGGCTTCGGTTGGATCCGGAAGGCGCACAGGATATCGGTCGGGTTCGGCTCGTACCCCGGATCCCAGTACGCCTCGCGATAGGGGCGCACGCCCGCCGCAAAGCGCGGTGCCGCCATGGACTCGATCGGTCTCGGTCGTTTCACGGTCTGCGTGCCCGGCATGCGCACTCTCCGTAGGCTGCAGCGTCTCTACCCGCGGTTTGTGAAATTTGTCACAATCACACGATACATTGGATGCGGCCGCCCCGCGACGCCCAAACGCCTAGGCAAGGGCGGGTAGTGGACCACCCGAATGGGTGGGGTTACGGTGTTCGAGCCTGCCCTTGCGGGCTAGATTTCGGGGGACGCGTGGAATGTCTCGGGCGCAGGCGCTCCCAGAGCGCCGCGGTCCAGAATCAGGGCACCACAGGAGGGCCTAGGAGGATTCGCGGATATGCTCGATCTCACGTCCCTGTCGGAGTCCATTGAAGAGTTCCAGCGCCGGGGGCAGCTGGGCCCCGACCCGCTCGCCGCCCTCTATCGCGATCGCCGCAGCGAGTGGTCGCTCTACGCCCCGCTCCTCTCCGACGCCGAGATGGAGGCACTGCGGTCGTACATCTTCTGCTACACCTCCCTCCCCGAGACGCCGACCGACCCAGCGGTCCAGACCCGGAACCTCATCGCGGGAGAGTGGAAGACGAAGAAGCAGACGGCGGTTCTCCCGGCCCACTTCGACCGCCGGGTGCGACTCGTGGAGATCCCCGACTCGAACGCCCCGGAGGTGGACGAGGCCGTAGCCGCCGCCTGGGCCTTCTGGTCGTCCCTGGAGTGGGCGAACGAGACGCTCCAGTACCGGAAGTGGGTCGTCAAGAACTTCTCGAGGCTCCTGCACCATTTCCGAGAAGAGTGCGTCCGGGAGATCCGGCACCAGATCCCGAAGACGCAGCTCGAGGCGCAGAAGGACTTCTGGGAGGCGAAGCGCGCCGCCGACCACATGGAGGGCGCCGCCGACAAGGCGATGCAGGGCGACCTTGTCCCCACGATGATCGAGGGGCACACCTACTGGAAGAACGAGTACATCCCCGCGGGGCCCGCGGCCATCATCACGCCGATGAACTTCATCTACGGGATCCCCGGGATCCAGATGGTCGGCTGCTACCTCTCCGGCTCCCCCTTCATCTTCAAGGGGCACTCGGGCGCCGCCATCACGAACACCACGCTCGTTCGCATGTGGCTCGTAGCCGGAGCGGATCCCCGGGTCGTGCAGAAGATCGAGGGGTTCGGCCACAAGGTCGGCTCGCTGCCCATCGACCCGCGGATTCGCGTGGTGAGCATCACAGGATCGGACAAGACGGCGGCGGCGATCCAGGGCGACCGGGGACTCGGGCGGCTCTGGTTCGAGGGCGGGGGGTGCAACTGGGCGTGGATCGACGACGGCTACAGCGACGACGACCTGGCAGGGATCGCGAAGCGACTCACGTACTCGTTCCTATCGCTCTCCACGCACAAGTGCACGAGCCTGCACGGGGTGGCGGCGAGCCCCAAGACGCTGGGCCGACTCGTCTCCCTCATGGAGCGCGAGATCGACCGCTGGCAGGTCGCCGACCCCCGTACGACGGAGGCGGCCGAGGTGATCGGCCCCATCATGACGCACAAGGCGGCGACGCTCGACAACATCCTCCGGGCTGCCGAGCAGGCCGGGGTCCCGATCATCCGCCGTGGCGGCCGGGTCACCGAGGGCGAGTACGCCCAGAACGCCGAGGTCGTGCGACCCGCGATCCTAGGTCCCCTGAGGCCGGGGACGCGTGTTCGCTGTGACTGGGATGGAAAGGGAGAGCGCGAGTTCGACCTCACCTCAGAGGAGTTCTTCCTGCCGATCCTCGTCACCATGGAGGCCTCGTTCGACGGATTCCTCCGCTTCTCGCTCTTTCACAACCCGCACGACCTGGCGACGGCGATCTACACCCGGGACGACAGGAAGCTGTACCGGGCGCGGCAGACGGTCGGCGGGATGCTGAAGGAGAACGACGGGACGGACTCGGCCCTGGAGTGGGAGGCGTTCGGCGCGTCGGGTGTCGGGAGCAGCGGGAACACGGGAGTGGGCGACGCGCAGAGCACCATCCGGATGTTCTGCCGGGCTCAGAAGGGCCGGCACGTCGTGTTCTGAGAGGTCTACGGCTTTCGGCCGACCGCGACCGCGTAGCCGAGGTGCCCGCTTCGGAAGATCCGCACCGATTCCCAGATCGGCCCGAGCCCGCGGATCCCCCATCGCCTGACGATCCGTAGGAAGACCCTCCACTGCCGGAGGCCACCGAGCTCCTTCCGGGTCAGCCCGATCCAGTTGCGGAGGAGATGGGACCGGTCAATGGCTTCCAGGTCCGCGAGGGCCCTCTCCTTCTCAAAGAGGCAGAGCGTACACTCGCAGAGGACGGCGTCGAAGGTTCCGTCTTCGAAAGGGAGCCGGTGCGCGTCGGCCGGCAGGAACTCCACCTCCGCCAGCGCTTGGTGCACCGCCTTCGCTCTTGCGCGCCCCACCATGCGGTCGGACACGTCAAGCCCCACGACCCGGGCCCCCAGCTCCTCGGCGAGGAGGCAGGCGCTCTCCCCTGTTCCTGACGCGACGTCGAGCACCCTCGTCCCCGGGAGAATGCGGCAGCGGTGGGCCAGCTCCCGCGTGATTTCCAATCCGCCGGGGTGGAGGACGTCCAGATCCAGATCGCCGTGCTCCACAAGCTTCTCAAGGGATGCCCTCCTTCGTGGACAGGTTGATGACCCCGTTGCTGATCACGGCGTCCACGCGCCTTGACGCTGCCTAACCGGCCTCGGCTACGTCCACAGGAGTGGTGTTCCGGCAGCACTCGAGAAGTTCTTCCAGCCGCTTCGTGTTGAACCCGATAATGATGTCCTTCCCGTGCGCGATGACGGGTACGCCGACTCCCCCGCTCACCGCGCGCCACTCGCGCAGGCTCTGGACGTCTTTGCTGATGTCCAGCTCCTCGAACTCGCAGCCGCGTTCCGTCAGCCAATCCTTGGCCTTCTTGCAGTACGGTCAGGTCGGGTGCGTGTAGACCTTGATGGCAGCCATCGTTCGATCCCCCTTTCTCAGACGTACGCCTTGGTGATTCGCCGCACGATCCGTGTCGCACCAGTCATCGCTCACCGTTCGGCACGAGCACCGTCTCGTGGCGGGCCCGCGCCCTCGCGCGATCGCGATCGAGCAGGATAGGCCGGAGCCCGCCGCCCCGCCACCGCTCGACCTGATCCCGGTAGTGGGGTGAGAGCGGATTCCCGGATTGGCCCGTGGGGAGCACGAACCCGCCCGCGCCGTCGGGATCCGCCATGTCCACCACATGCCGCTGGCTCACGCCCCACTGCACGCGGAACGGCGGTCCCCCTTCGACGTGGTGCGCCGCGTTCACCGTGAAGGGGTCGCCCGGCGCGGGATACGGACCGACGTTCAAGCCGAGCCACGTGTTCAGCCAGCCCCGGGCGCCGAGGGTGTGCCTGCTCGTCAGCGTGTGGATGGCGCCCCAGCGTCCGTTCGGCACAAAACGCACGGCCTCCTTCATGGCACCGACGGACACCGCCTCCAGGGTCTCGGGCTCCGGCGTTCTCCCGTCATCGAACCAGGGGCTCGTGCCGCGCCGGATCATCTCGTCGAGGACCTCCCAGGGGAAGTAGCCCAGAGATCCGCCGTACTCGTCGGACGCGATGGCCCGCCGCATGTGCTCTACCCACGTGTAGAAGACCGCGGGCGCCCAGTCCTCCATGCGCGCGTCCCCGTCCCAGTCCTCAAGGAGCCGGGCCACCTCCTCCAGGCCGGCCGCCCGTGCGGCTGCCGCCGCCCGCTCCCGGTGCCGCGCCGCGAACAGGCTGTGCACATCCAGCTGAATGGCGTGCGCAGTCGTCACGTCATGGGTCCGCGTCGCTTCGATGAGCTGTGCGATGCGCGCGGCGCGGTACCCCGGATCGAAGTGGGCGCCGATGAACGGTCCGCCGTCCCGCGGGATGTTGTTCGCCGTCACGATGTACCCCGAGGGAGGATCCAGCACGTGGGGCAACGAGTCGAAGGGTACGAAGCCGATCCAGTCGTACTCCCCCGAGGCGCCCGGGGCTGGGAGCACGCCGTCGCCCGAGCGGCGCACGGGCACGCTTCCCGCGAGCCAGTATCCGATCCTGCCGTCGGCATCGGCGAAGACGACGTTCACCTGCGGGTTCGCGAAGTCGCGAAGCGCGTCCACGAACTCCGTCACGTTCCGTGCGAGGTTCATCCACAGGATCGCCCGGAGCTCGGCGCCGGGTCGCGCACCGGTCCACTGCATCGACAGCGCGGTTCCCGCAAGCTTCGTCTCCGACTCGGTGAGCACCGGCCCGTGGCGCGTCTCCGCCACGCGGACGACCACCGGCTCGTTCCGCGCGCGGACGTGGATGGTCTCCTCGTGGAATGTCATGGTCTCCCAACCCGCGGGCGTGCGGACCCTTGTGCTGTCCGCCGGATCGAACTCCTCCACGAAGAAGTCGATGTTGTCCACGTACGCCGCCGTGTACCCCCAGGCCACGCGCCGGCTATGGCCCGCCACGATGCCGGGCGCGCCCGGGAGCGTCATCCCCACCACATCGAAGCCGGGGCCGTGCAGCGCGGCCAGATACCACGGCGGCGGCGCGCGCAACGCGAGGTGCATGTCGTTGGCCAGGATCGGCTTCCCGGAGCGCGAGCGGGACGGGCCGATCACCCACGAGTTCGACGCGCGGGCGATCGCGAACGATTCCAGGAGAGGACGGAGCGACGCGGGAACCTCGGGGAGGGCACCCGCCGGCCAGCTTTGCGGTCCGATCGACGCCACGGCCGGCACACGGCGCCGGGGTGCGCTCGGCATGATCCTCGGCGACCACTCCCGGACCCGCGGAAAGAGCTCCCGTGCCAGGTCCGGACCGACCCCTTCCACCGCCCGGGCCAGACTCAAACTCAGGTCCCACTCGGTCAGGTCCCACGTCATGATCTGGGTGATGGCGAGGCTGTGCAGGATCGTCCACGGCTCCGGTGTGAGCCTCAGGAGTACGAACTCAGGCGGCCACGCCCGGAGGCTCGCCATCCCCGCATTCACGCCGTCCGCGTACCCCTGCAAGAGAGCTCTCACCTCGCCAGCGAGAGCGGAGTCGGCACGCAACACGGCGCGCCAGAAGCCGATCGTTCGCAAGAAGCGATCCGCCTCGAGGAGATCCGGGCCGAACGCCTCCGCCAGCCTCCCCTGCGCCGCGCGACGCGCCATCTCCATCTGCCACAGGCGGTCCTGTGCGTGCACGTACCCCAGCCCGAAGACGAGATCGTGCAGGTCGCCGGCGGTGATCGACGGGATACCGAAGGAATCGCGGGAGATCCTGACGTGCCCGCGAACGGCGACGTAAGCGGTGTCGTCGTAGAGAGGCAGCGAACGGCGCAGGTACGCCCTGGAGCCTGCGAAGCCCGCCGCGGCTGCGACCACGAGCACGCCCAGCCCGACGGCGCCCCACAGAAGCGCCCTGCGAATCCGCGAACCCACCGGCCTAGAGGGCGGCCCCGCTCACGAGCGCGCCGAGGGCAACGTACTGCCAGGCCGGGCCCTGCACGGCCGCCCGATGACCGGCCAGCGCCGCGAGCCCGGCCTGGGCCGCCGGTTCCGCGATCCCGAGACGCCGCGCGAGGTCGGCCGGCGTCGCCCGGCGCAGCTCCTCAAGACCGTGCCAGAGCCGCCGCACCTCGTCGCTCGCGGGCCCGAGAAGCAGCCGCTCGCCCGTCCGCACCTCCGCACCGAGCAAAAGACCATGCCGATCGAGGACACAGTCGATCGGCTCACGGTGGTGCTCGGCGACCCCTCGGAGGAAGAAGAAGGCCTCGGCGGGCCGGTCCGCGGCCCGGTAGCGCAGGAGGAGCTTCGCGACGATCTCGTCCGCGCAACTGAAGTCCAGGATCCCGACCTGCGAGAAGTCGATCACCGACACGCAAGGCCCCGGCGCCGACCCCAGCTGCTGCTCGATCCCCAACCGCACCGCACGGCCGGTGGGCCGCGTCACGAGGTCAGAGTACAGCGTCGTGACCGACTTCCGCAGAAGCGCGACGAGATCGATGAACGCGGGCTCGACCATCGCGATCAGGGACGCTTGGTATCGTCGGCCTTGTGTTCCGGCAGGACGACGACGATCTGCGCGCCGGGGAACTCGGCGAGACCCGACTCCAGCGGCGGAAGGTCGTCCCAGTCCGGCACGGCGGCGATCCGGGCGGTGCCGCTGCGGATCAGGACCTCGCCGTTCCACCGCGCCACGTGCTTCCGGATCCCCTGAAGCCCCTGGCCGCGGCCGGGCTCACGGTAGCGCGACATGCCGTGCAGGAACGCGGCTTCGAGGGCCGTGGCGTCCGACCACCGCTCCCCGTAACGGCGCGCGTGCTCGGCGGCGAGCGAGCCCCGGAAACCCATCCCCACATCCGCCACGGCGATCACCGCCACCACCCGTCCCAGCCTTCGCGCCCAGTTGTACGTCTGGGCGGCCACCCAGCCTTCCGCACCGGCATGCTCGACCACGTTCTGGCAGACCTCGGACAGGATCACGCTGAACTGCACGACCGCCGACGGCGGGTAGTTCAGACGATGGCCGAGGATCGCCGCCGCACGCTCGCGCACCCGGTCCACCACATCGTGCACATCCTCGGGCGACCGGACCGACGTGATCTCGAGGAGCGCGTCCGATTCCCCGGCGGCGGGCCGCCGCAGAGCGCGCGCCAGCCGGCTCGGCTCGAAGACGTCCGCCGCGTGCACGAAGAAGTTCATGCGCGCCCAGTAGTGGGCGACGTCCGTGGATTCGGGCGCCTGGAGGTGCGGCGCGTCACCCGAGCGCTGGCGTGCCACCGCGCCCGCCGCGAGCAGTCCGACGAGGCCGTAGGGGTTCGCCCAGCGCACGCGCCGTGCGTCAAAGAGCACGCGCGACCCGTCGGCCCGAGCCAGGTCGGCCGCCAACGTCTCGAACGACCGCTCGTCGAGCGTCTCGGGTACGGTGAGGACGTGCATCCTAGCTGGCGGCGGTCTCGATGCAGCCGCGGAGAAAGCGATGCAGCCCGCTCGCCCCGCGGTGACGCACGTTCAGCGCCGCGGCGCGATTCGCGCGCGTCACGGCTTCCTCGACGCTCCGCCCCTCCAGGAGCGCGACGAAACAGGCGATACCCCAGACGTCGCCGCAGCCCGTCGGATCGCCCTCCTCGACCGCGGGAACGGGGATCTTCGCCGAGCGAACCGCCCCCGGCGCCTCCAACACCGCGCCCCCCGCGCCCCCCGCGC
>JACQVD010000164.1 GCA_016209945.1 Gemmatimonadota bacterium | reverse complement strand
GCTCCCCCCGGCCGCCGCGACGCCGCTCCTCACGGCCCCTGCCACGCCGTCGGCCCTCCGCTCGCCCCTCCGCTCGCCCCTCCGGAGCCCGAGCCGGCTTCTCGCCCTGCTCGAAGATCGGGATCGTCTCCGAGCCCGGCTCTTTGAGGGCCACCAGGTAGTTGCCGTTCTCCGCCCTGCGCAGCTCGACCACCTCGGCGTTGTGGGCCTCTTGCAGGAAGCGGCTGAACCGCGAGTACCCGAGCTGCCGCTCGTCGAACCGCGGGTTCAATTCCAGCATCTTCCTCTTGACGTCGCGGTCGCGGACCGCGCGGTCACGCCCGCCGCTGAGCGCCTGCACCGCCTGCTCAAGAAGCTCGAACGCGGCACCGAGGATCAGCGCCGCGCCGCCCGCCCCCGCCCGCTCCCCGCCCGGCTCCTCAGCGGCCGCGGGCGCCGGCGCAGCCCCACGCGAGCGAGCCTCGCCTCGATCGTCCCGCTGCTCCCCCCCGCGCTCCCCCCGGCGCTCACCCCGGCGCTCACCCCGCCGCTCGCCCCGGCGCTCGCCCCGGCGTCCGTCACGCCGTCGCGGACCGGATCGGGCTCCGGCGCCCACTTCCTCCCCCTCGGCGCCCTCTGCCGCCAGCGCCTCGGCGACCGCGGTGGCCTCGGCCTCCTCCTGCGCTTCCCTACCCGCGTTCCGGCCCGGGGTCACCTCGTACTGCCCGTTCTCCAGCTTCTTGATCGTCAGGATCCCGCGCGAGGCCGCCTCGGCGACGAACTTGTTGAACTTGCTGAACCCGTGCTCCTTCTCCGCGAAGGCGGGGCCGATCTCCAGCATCACCTGCTTGAGGCGATCGGACCGCATCTTGTCGCCCCGCTCCGCCATCCTCAGGATCGCCTTCTCGGCCAGCTCCCACGGGTCGTGCCGTTCCAGCGTCTCCTCGCCGTGCCGCTTGAGCCCCGTGAGCGCCGCGTACGAGTAGTACTCGTCGCAGTTCTGGATCAGGAGATCCGAGCTCGACTCGTAGATCCCGACCCCGATCACGTACTTGCCGTACTCCTTCAGCTTGAGAACGAGGCTGGAGAAGTCGGAGTCGCCGGAGAGGATGATGAAGGTCCCGATCTCGGGCCGGGTGAAGACGACTTCGATCGCGTCGATCGCGAGCCGGATGTCCGTCGCGTTCTTCTTGGTGGAACCATAGGCAGGCGCGAAGATCAGGTCGATCGACTGCTCGGACAGCGAAACGATGTACTGCGGATACCGGCGCCAGTCCGCGTACGCGCGCTGGACCGCGACCTTCCCCTTGATGATGTCCGAGTTGAGGAGGTTCCGGAGCTCCTGCGCCAGGTTCGAGCGGATCCCCATCGTGACGTTGTCGAAGTCGATGAGGAGGGCCGCGTTGGCAGCATGATGCTCCCGCGCCGGCTCCGGCCTGTGCGGAGCCCGCACATACTGGTGATTCATTCTGGGAACTCTCTCCCTTCGTGCACTCAGGTTGTGCAGCCGGCCCCCGGGACCCGGGGACGGGGAGAGGGGGGAGGAGAACAGGGGGGACGCCACGAGCGGTCGGCTCCCCGCGGGTACCACCGCGAGGTCGGCCCAGCCCGTACGTGCCTCCGGAACTCGCTCCCGGTCTCCCGGCTCCGACCGGGGCCGCGGCATCGTTAACGGGAGTGTAGTATAGCGCGGCGTCAGCCGCCGAACAACACCTCGCGGGCCACGGCCTCCGGCACCGGACGTGTCCACGCGTCCCCGCTGCGGGCCACGCGGCCGATCTCCTCCAGCAGCGTGTACTCCACCACCCCACCCGCCCGCTTCTTGTCGAGCGCCACCGCTCGGAAGAAGGCGTCGGCGCTCACGTCCGCGGGGAGCTCAGTGGGCAGCCGCGCGCCTTCCAGCGCGCGCGAGAGCCTCTCGGCGTCGCCCGCACGCGTCACACCCACACGCTCGCCCAGCCGCACCTCCGCCACCATGCCGATCGCGACGGCCTCGCCGTGCAAGAGCTCGTAGCCCGTGATCGCCTCGAGGGCGTGGGCGACCGTGTGCCCGAAGTTCAGGACCTTCCGATACCCGGCCTCGCGCTCGTCGGCCGCGACGACCTCCGCCTTGATCTCGAGGGACCGCAGGATCATCCACTCGAGCGCGTCCATGTCGTGCGCGAAGAAGGCACCCACCGACCCGGCCACCCGCTCGAAGTACTCGGCGTCGGCGATCGCCCCGTGCTTGAAGGCCTCGGCGAGCCCCGCCGCCAGCTGGTGGGCGGGGAGCGTTCCCAGCGTCTCCGGATCGATCACGACGAGCGCCGGCGGATGGAAGGCGCCCACGAGGTTCTTGCCCGCGGGCGTGTCCACCCCCGTCTTCCCGCCGATCGAGCTGTCAAGCATCGCCACGAGCGTCGTGGGCACCTGGACGACCGGGATCCCCCGG
Source organism: Gemmatimonadota bacterium (assembly GCA_016209945.1). Taxonomy (GTDB): domain Bacteria; phylum Gemmatimonadota; class Gemmatimonadetes; order Palauibacterales; family KS3-K002; genus JACQVD01. The sequence goes on along the minus strand of JACQVD010000164.1, from coordinate 3,079 downwards.
AGGAACGTAGCGGCGACGAAGCCGCCCAGGTCACCCACGACCCCGCCCCCGAGCGCCACGACCGCGCCATCCCGACCGAAGCCTGCCCTCAACATCTCGTCGCTCGCGCGCGCCCACACCTCCCGCGTCTTGTTCCACTCGCCGGCCGGGAACTGGAAGAGCTGTACCTCGCCGCCGGCCGTGCGCAGCGACTCCAGGACGACCGCGCCGTAGCGCGTGACCACCTGGCTGTCCGTGATCACCCCGTACCCGTGGGCAGGGCACCTGGAGAGGATGAGCCCGCCCAGCTCGGAAAGGAGCCCGCGCCCCAAGCACACTTCGTAATAGTTCGCCCCGGATCGGGACTCCGTCGGGACCCGCAGCACGCGCGGCTCCACCCGCCGGCCCGCCAGCGGCTCGGGCTCCACCCGGGGTTCAACCCCCTGCTTGGTCGGTTCGCTCAAGGCGACTCCGCACCCCCTTGCGCCCCCAGCGCCCCCATGCACCGTCCTGCGCCCGGCGCGCTACCGCCGGAAGAAGACGTTGAGGACCAGCGTGAGGATGAGGCTCGCGGCGATCATGAGGCCCAGAGGGATGTAGATGGTGAGGTTCCCCTTCCGCCACACGAGATCGCCCGGCAACCCACCGAGGCCGCTCCGCTCCGCGAGCCACAGGAGCGATCCTGCGAGTGCGGTGATGAGACCGAACACGATCAGAAGCTTCCCCATGATCGCCATCGCGGTCAACCTATGGTGACCCAGGAGAGACGTGCAAGAGAAAATCCTTCCCTTTTTCGCGGTTTCCTATTACTATGACTTCCCGGTGCGACGTCAGAACTCCCAAGGAGGAGATCGTCATCAAAGCACCGGGGTCCACCGTCACGCCTCGCGTCGAGACCGGCCGCCGAGCTCCGATCCGAATCGGGCTCGCGTATAACCAGAAGCCGGCCGGCGAAGGCTCCTCTTCCGAGGACGCCGCCCCGCTATCGGAGAAGCCTCCGAGTCGTCTCCCCGGCGATCTCTACGCCGAGTGGGACGACGAGGCGACGATCGCCGCCGTCGAAGACGCGCTGGCCGAGATCGGTGCCGTGATCCGGCTGGAGGCCAGGGAGGACTTTCCCCTCCGCCTGCACGAGACGCGCCCCCATATCGTCTTCAACATAGCCGAGGGGCTCTGGGGCCCCAACCGCGAGGCGCACGTCCCCGCCTTCTGCGAGTTCTGGGGCATCCCCTACACGGGGAGCGACCCTTTGACCCTCTCGATCTGCCTCGACAAGGGCCGCACGAAGGAGATCCTCGCGTACCACCGCATTCCGACGGCCGAGTTCAAGGTCGTCCACCGGTGGGAGGAGCTGAACGGCTTCCCGCGGCCGCCAGCCATCGTGAAGCCCGTGCACGAGGGCTCGAGCAAAGGGATCACCCAGGCCTCCTTCTGCCGCAGCGTGGCCGAGATCAAGGACGCGGCCGCCACGGTGCTCGAGGTCTACCGGCAGCCGGCGCTCGTCGAGCGCTGGCTCCCCGGCCGCGAGTTCACCTGCGCCATCCTGGGGAACGGGGAGGAGGCCCGGGTTCTGCCTCTCGTGGAGCTGAACTTCGACGCGCTCCCCGAGGGAGCGGCCAAGTTCTACTCGTACGAGGCGAAGTGGGTGTGGGACACCCCGGCGCGCCCGCTGGAGATCTTCCGCTGCCCTGCCGCCGTGAGCCGAACGCTCGAGCGCGAGATCGAGAACACGGCGCTCGCCGCCTACCGTGCGCTCGCCTGCCGCGATTGGGCGCGGATCGATCTCCGGTGCGGTGCGCGGGGCGTGCCGCACATTCTGGAGGTCAACCCGCTCCCCGGCATCCTGCCGGACCCGGGCATGAACTCCTGTTTCCCCAAGGCGGCCCGGGCCGCCGGCATGGACTACAACGCGATCATTCACGCGGTTCTGAGGGCCGCGACGGCGCGCTATGGCATCACGATCTAGGGTCCGGACTCGGCGGACGGCGAGGCCACGCCTCGGGATCCTGGCCGACGCCGTGGCCGAGGAGCAGTTCCAGGCCGAGAACGCATCATCCGGAGTGCCCTCGAGCCTCGAGACCGTGGCGCAGGCCCTGGAAGCGCTGGGCTACGAGCCCGTGGTCGTCCGGTTCGAAGGCGATCCCGTCGCGTGGCTCGACGAGCTCATCAGCGGGGACCTCCGGCTCGCCTTCAACCTCTGCGAGGCGCTCTCCGGCCAGGCGTCGCAGGAGCACCTCCCGGCGGCGGCCGTCGAGCTCCTGGGGATCCCCATGACCGGGGCGCGCTCCGCCACGCTCGCCCTTTGCCTCCAGAAGGACAAGACGAACGCCTACCTGCGCGCCCTCGGGATCCCGGTCCCCGATTGGCTCGTGGCCGAGCCGAACGATGCGACGCTCGAGTGGCCGCACTTCCCGGCGATCGTGAAGCCCGTCGCCGAGGACGGCTCGCTCGGTGTGTCGGCCGACTGCGTCGTGCGTGACCGCCGCCAGCTGGACGCGGCGCTTGAGCGCGGGTTCCAGAAGTGGGGCCGCTTGCTCGTTCAGCGGTTCGTGACCGGGCGCGAGTTCAACGTGGCGATCGTAGCAGGCCGGGTGCTCCCGCACTCCGAGATCGAGTTTCGCGGCCTCCCGGACGGGCTGCCGCCGGTCGTCACGTACAACGCGAAATGGGCGTACGGGAGTCCCGAGGACGAGGGCACCGTCCCTGTCTGCCCCGCGCGGATTCCCGCCCGCTTGGCGGAACGCCTGGCACGCCTGGGCGTGGATGTCTGGAAGGGGATGGACGCGACCGGCTACATGCGCGTGGACATCCGCCTCGACGGCCGGGGCACCCCCTTCGTGATCGATGTGAACCCGAACCCCGACCTCTCGGCGGGGGCCGGGCTCGCCCGCCAGGCGGCGGCCGCCGGCTGGAGCTACGCGGATCTCGTGGGTCGCATCGTCGAGGACGCTCTGGCCCGCGAGGACCAGCTGGCCAGCCAGCGCCGCAGGCATTTGGTCAATGCCCGATTCCGGCAGCGGCGCCGGAAGGCGGTGGACGAGTGAGCGAGCCCACGTTAGCCCGTTCCGCGCACCCGACCGCCCAACCCCCCAGGGGTGGG
>JACQVD010000163.1 GCA_016209945.1 Gemmatimonadota bacterium | reverse complement strand
CGTCGCCCGCTAAACTATCCGTGGGCCCGGGTGGCGGAACTGGAAGACGCGCGGGACTCAAAATCCCGTGGGACTTCGGTCCCTTGTGGGTTCGACTCCCACCCCGGGCATTGTGCCGCACACGCCTTGCCGTTCTGCTCGGACCCCTCGTAAGCTGTAGCCATGCCTCAGCCCGGCTTCTGGTCGCGGCTCCGTGAGGCACGGCTCGCCCGCGTGCTCCTGGTCTACCTTGCAGCCTCCTGGCTCATCCTCCAGGTCGTAGCACTCCTCCAGGATCGGCTCCAGCTTCCCGAGTGGCTGACCCCCGTCTCCATCGCTCTGCTCCTCATCGGACTCCTCGTCGTGGCGTCCACGGCGTGGGTACAGTCGCACCCCGCGACCAAGGCGAAGGCGGAAGAGCTTCCAAGGCCCTGGCAGATCGACCTCAAAGGTCTCGTGAAGTCGCTGGGGCAGAGGCGGCTCCCGCATCTCACCTGGGCGCGCGCGATTCTCGGCGGCGTCGTGGCCTTCTCGCTGCTCTTCGGGGGATCGGGGATCTATTTGTATCTGAAGGGGCGGGGTGCTGGGCTCTCGCTCGTGAAGGAGGCCACGGCCGCCGCGGGACCCGGCGTCGCCGTGCTTCCGTTCCGCGTGGTCGGTCCGGGTCTGGAGCTTTGGCGGGAAGGGATGGTCGATCTTCTCTCGACCAACCTCGACGGCGTTGCGGGGATGCGAGCCGTCGATCCGCGGGCTGTGCTCAGCAAGTGGCGCGACGAGATCGGCGAGGGCAAGGAGGCGTCTGCACGGGAGGCCGCGCTGCAAGTAGCACGGAACGCCGGTGCGACCTACGCCTTGATGGGAAGCGCGGTCGCCCTGGGCGGTGGCGTTCGACTGAGCGCGGAGGTCTATGACGTCGGTACGGGAAAGCAGGTCGGCACGGGCCTTGTCGAGGGCGCAACCGACAGCGTCTTTCCCCTGGTCAACCGCCTCACCATCCAGGTCCTCCAGTCGGGTCTCGTGAGGGAGCCGGCGGGACTGCCAACAGTGGACCTGAGCCGGCTGACGACGAGTTCGCTCCCCGCGCTCAAGGCCTACCTCGCGGGCGAGCAGAAGTACCGACGCAACCGTTTTACCGAGGCCGCAGAGGATTTCACGCGTGCGCTGGAGGCCGATTCCGCGTTCGCGCTCGCGCTATACCGGCTCTCGACCGCGTACGGCTGGGTCGAGGGAGGCTCGCCCCGTGTCGGAGAGTATTCCGAGCAGGCGGCGCGCTTTGCCGGCAGGCTGCCAGAGCGCGAGGCGCTGCTCCTCCGGGCAAATCAGGAGTTCCACCGGGGCCGCGTTTCGGCGATCGACACGCTCGAGCGCTTGACGTGGCGCTATCCCGACTACGTGGAGGGTTGGTACCAGCTCGGCGATGTCCAGCGCCACCTGGGACGCGACGCGCTCCAGCCCGATGAAAAGTTCCGGGCTGCCTTCCGCCGGGCCCTCGCATTGGACCCGACCCTCGGACCAGCCTACATCCACCTCATCGAGGACGCGCTTACCCGGCACGATAGCGCGGAGGCGAGGGATCTCATCGCGCGCTACAAGCAGCTCGATCCTGCGAGCCCGCATGCCCGAGCGTTCGAGCTCGCCAATGCCCTGGTGTGGGGCGATAGCGGCTCGCGGGCACCGGCGGACGCAGCGCTCGACACCCTATCCATCGACGTGCTGGGACGGCTCTCAGCAAGTTTCGCGTTTTCCCGGCCTGACTTCGGGGAGCTATGGGTTCGGATCGCGCGAGCCTTCATGGACGAGCGCCGCTCGTTGGATGATCGCACGAGGGGCGGGTGGCAAGTTCAGTTCGCGTACTTCTCACAGGGGCGGCTTGCGGAGGCACGGCAGGCACTCGCCTCGATTCCTGGAGAGGATGCTTCAAGCGCGGGCGTGGCGAGCACTTTGTTGTACTGGCACCTCTACGGCGACGGGTACGAGGACAGCCTGGGCGCGCCGCGGGCGGCCAGCGTGCTGGCCTCGAATCCCGAGTGGTGGGCCCGAATCTGGGCCGGGGCGATGGCGGCGAACGAGAAGCGCTGGGCGGATGCCGAGAAGGAGATCCAGGCCCTGGAAGCCAGTGCCCGGGAGAGCCAGCAGAAGGGCGACACCGTCGCCGTAGCGCACAGGAAGGCCTGGGCGCAGGCGCTGCGCGGCTTTGTGGCGCTGCGAAGGGGTCAGCTCCAGGTCGCGGTCCGCGAATTCGAAGGAGTGTTCCAAGCTTCTGGCGTAGACCGCTACCGCCTGCGGTACGAGCTCGGCAAGCTCTGGCTCGAACTCGGCGACCTCCGGAAAGCGGAGCGCTACTTCAGGAGCGTGGACCGCGGCGCCATAGGCGCTCCCGCCCAGTTCTATTTGGGCCAGATCTACGAGGCGCTTGGTGAGGTCGAGCAGGCGAAGCTCCACTACGCGCGCTTTGTGTCCTGGTGGGAGAAGTGCGACCCCTCGCTGCGCCCGTGGTGGGAGCGCGGCCGCCAGGCGCTCGCCCGCCTGACTCGCGAGACCGCGTCTCGTTAGCCTTCAGCTCCCGGGTTCGTCATCAACGAGCCGGGTGTGGCCCTCATGAGGAGACGATCATGAGATGCCGCCGACTCCTTGCGCACATCGCGCTAACCGCGCTCGCCGCCCAGGCCGCGGCCCAGGAGCCGCCCGCCCGTACCGCGAACGACGGGACGGTCATCCTGGAGAGCGTGGCGGAGATCCCCCAGACGCTGGCCGACAGGGTCAACCGGTATCTGAACATCCGGAGCGCCTCGTTCGCCGAGTGGGGTGCCGACGGCGATGGGATGTACATCCTCACCCGCTTCGCGGACGTGACGCAGATCCACCGCGTGGATGTGCCCCGCGGCGCGCGTCACCAGACAACCTTCCTCCGTGAACCCGTGAGCGGCGCGTCCCGCCGGCCGGGCGGCTCAGACCTCCTCTTCAGCATGGACGAGGGCGGCGGCGAGTTCTTCCAGCTCTTCCTCCTCGATCCGCGCTCGGGTGAGGAGCGGCGGCTCACCGACGGGCGATCGCGCAACCTCTCGCCTGTCTGGACCCGCGACGGTGGTAGGCTCGCCTACCAGAGCACCCGGCGAAACGGGCGCTCGAACGACGTGTGGGTCATGGACGTCTCGGATTCATCGTCGGCCCGGCTGGTCTTCGCGGCCCCGGACGGGGCGGGATGGGCCCCCGCGGACTGGAGCGCCGACGGAAATCAACTCCTCATCACGCATTCCATCAGCATCTCAGACTCGCGCGTCCATCTTCTCGACCTTCGCACGGGCGCGATGAAGCGGATCGCGGGCGACCCGAGGCGACCCGCGAACTCCACCGGCATAGCGCCCAGGTTCGCGCCCGGGGACGCGGGCGTGTACCTCGCCACGAACGCGCAGAGCGAGTTTCTCCAGCTCGCGTACCTCGATCTCGCGACCGGGAAGCTCGAGGTGATCACGCGCGACATCCCCTGGGATGTGGACGAGTTCGCCCTGAGCGAGGATGGCCGTCGGGCCGCGTTCGTGGTCAACGAGGCGGGCTTCTCGCGGCTCTATCTCCTGGACCCGCTTGCCCGCCGCTACCGGCAGGTCGAATCGCTTCCGAGGGGGGTGATCGGGGATCTCAAGTTCAGCCCCGACGGGCGCCGGCTCGCCCTGACCCTGAGCGCGCCGACCATGCCAGCCGATGTCTTCACCCTCGAACTCGGCAGCGACCCGACCACGGCCGGCGCGCTCACTCGCTGGACGCTCAGCGAGACCGGCGGGCTCGACCCCGACGAGTTCATAGCACCGGAGCTCATCACGTACCCTACCTTCGATCGCGTGAACGGGAAGCCGCGACTCATCCCGGCGTTCGTCTACAAGCCCCGGGCCCCCGGGCCGCGCCCCGTCATCATCTCGATCCACGGCGGCCCTGAGAGTCAGTACCGACCCGGCTTCAGCAACATCTTGCAGCTTTGGGTCAAGGAGCTGAGCGCAGCGGTGATCGCGCCGAACGTCCGCGGATCGTCGGGCTACGGGAAGGAATATGTGAGCCTCGACAACGGTGTTCTCCGCGAAAACTCGGTCAGGGACATAGGCGCCCTCCTCGACTGGATCAAGACGCAGCCGGACCTCGACGCCGACCGCGTGACCGTGTACGGCGGGAGCTACGGCGGTTACATGGTGCTAGCCACGCTCGTCCACTACAGCGATCGTCTGCGCGCGGGCGTCGAGATCGTCGGGATCAGCAACTTCGTGACGTTCCTCGAGAGCACCCGCGAGTACCGGCGCGATCTCCGCCGCGTGGAGTACGGCGACGAGCGCGACCCGAAGATGCGCGCGTTCCTGGACGGCATCAGCCCCAATCGCCGTGCGGAGCGGATCCACGTTCCGCTCTTCGTGGCGCAGGGACAAAACGATCCGCGGGTCCCGTTCACGGAGTCGGAGCAGATCGTGCGCGCCGTTCGCGAGAACGGTCGAGACGTGTGGTACATGAAAGCGCTGAACGAGGGCCACGGCTTCCGGAAGAGGCAGAACCGCGACCTCTTCGACCAGGTCATCGTCCTCTTTCTCCACCGTCACCTGCTCGGGCGAGCGGACGTGTCCGAATAGTTCGGAAGGAGGGCCCTGTGGATCGACCGCGCCTGGGATTCCTGCTTGCGTTGCTCTCCCTCGTGGCACTCGCCGTGGTCGTTGTGGCCGTCGAGTCACCCGGACTCCGTCTCGGCCTCATGCTCCTCCTGGCGGTCCCCGGATACCTCGGCGCCTACCTCATTCTCCAGCCGTTGCTTCCGCGGAAGCCCAAGGTCGAGCGCCGCAAGTTCTTCGCGCTGCGAGAGACCACGGATCGCTTCATCGAGGAGGTGCGGCGACTCAACGCCCTCCATGTGGCCCTGGCGTCTGGGGAGAGGGCGCCGGAGACGGCAGCCGCGGAGATCGAGGCGATCCAGCGCCGCATGCACGAACTCGTGGACGAGATCCGGGGAGCGGCAGGGCGCGTCACGGTGCCGTCCGCTGGTGGCCAGGCGGCGAACCGGCCCCTACAATAGGGAGCCAGAACGAGTTTTCGTCAAAACGCGAACCGGTTTGCCCCAGGAGTCCGCGATGCGTCGCTACGTCGTGTATTCCGCTCTGTGTCTCGGTTTGGCGCTTCTCTCCACGGTCCATGCCGCCGGCGTGCCCAGCCCGGGCTTCACGATTCCGCAGGCCGACCTCGCCCGCCCGCGGGCGCTCACCGCGGAAGACGTCGCCCGAACCCGCTCCGTCGGCGCGGCCGAGATCAATCCTCAGGGGACCCTCATCGCCTACACGCTGACGGTCCCGAGGATTCCGGGCGTCGATGAGAACGGACCCGCATGGTCGGAGCTGCACGTGGTCCGCTCCGACGGGATGGATGCGCGACCTTTCGTCGCGGGGAAGGTCAGCGTCTCGCACATGCGGTGGAGCCCCGACGGATCGCAGATCGCCTATCTCGTCAGGCGGGACGGCGACGAGCGCATGGCGATCTACGCGATCCCTGTGGGTGGCGGCGAGTCCAGGCTTCTGGTCCGGCACGAGACGGATATCCGGGCCTTCGATTGGCGGCCGGACGGGCGAGCGATCGCGTTCGTGGCCGCCGAGCCCATGCCCGCGGATCTCGAGGCGCTCCGCAAGAAAGGCTTCAACCAGGAGATCCATGAGGAGGACTGGCAGCCGCGGGCGGTGCACATCGTGGATCTTCCCGCCGGACCCGGCGGGGACGCAGGAAGCCGGCGCGCGATCCGCGATCTCCCGGGTCAGGCCTGGCACGCGGTCTGGAGCCCCGACGGCGGCCGACTGCTCGTCGATCTCTCACCCACGCCGCTCGTGGACGACGAGCTCATGTTCCGCCGGCTCCACGTGATCGAGGCGGCGACCGGTCGCGTGCTTGCGAAGATCGAGAACCCGGGGAAGTTGGGGCGGTTTGCGTGGTCGCCGGGCGGCCGGACGATCGTCCTCATCTCGGCCGCCGATCTCAACGATCCCTTGGAGGGGCGGCTCATGGCCGTGTCGGCGGAGGCGGGAGCAGCCGGCGGACCGGCGCGCGATCTCCTGCCGGGCCTCGAGGGGCACGTCGAGGACTTCGATCTCGCGTCGAAGGACGAGATCGTCTACATGGCGAGCGTCGGTGTGGGCAGCCGCGTGGGCCGCGTCCGCGTGGATGGATCCGGCAGCGCCGTCCTCTATGAGGGGACCGATCCGGTGGTGAATTCTCTGAGCATCGACGCTGGCGGCCGGCGGCTCGCCCTGGTCGCGGAATCGCCGACGACGCCGGAGGAGGTTTTCGCGCTGCGGCTCGATCGCCGCGGAGCTCCCGTGCGGCTCACGAATGTGAACCCGTGGCTGGCCGGGATCCGGTTGGGCGGGCGGGAGGTCGTGCGCTGGACCGCGAAGGACGGGCTCACGATCGAGGGGCTCCTCGTTCACCCGGTGGAGCGCCCCGCAGGTGAGCGGGTGCCCACGATCGTCGTCGCGCACGGCGGCCCCGAGTCGCACTACAAGAACGGATGGCTCACCACTTACTCGGTCCCCGGACAGGTGGCGGCCGGCCGCGGCTACGCCGTCTTCTACCCGAACTACCGCGGCAGCACGGGCCGGGGCGTCGGATTCGCCAAAGCGGATCAGGGCGATCCGGGCGGTTCGGAGTTCGACGACGTGCTGGCCGGCGTGGATGCCCTGATCGCGCGAGGCGTGACCGATCCCGAGCGCGTGGGGGTCACCGGCGGCTCCTACGGCGGCTACTTCACGGCGTGGGGCGCGACGAAGCACAGCCGTCGCTTCGCGGCGGGCGTCATGTTCGTCGGGATCTCGGACAACCTCTCGAAGTTCGGGACGAGCGACATCCCGCGAGAGCTCGAGCTCGTCCACTGGCTCACGACGCCGTACGACGACCTCGAGCTCGCCCTGGATCGCAGCCCGCTCCTGCACGTGAAGAACGCGCGCACCCCGCTCCTCATCCTCCACGGCAAGGACGACACGCGCGTGAACCCGGGGCAGTCGCTGGAGCTGTATCGCGCGCTGAAGCGCAAAGGCGATGTGCCCGTGCGGCTCGTGACCTATCCCGGCGAGGGACACGGCAACCGCCGGGCCGCATCGCGCTACGACTACAATCTGCGGATGCTCCGGTGGTTCGATCACTTCCTGAAGGAGCGTCGAACGGGTCTCCCGCCCTGGCGGCTAGAGTACGACAGGCCGCCGGCGGTGAGCGCCCAGGCGGCGGGCGAGCCGAGCGCGGCGCGGCCCTGAGGGTCGCACAGGCGCGTGACCCCGGGGACGGCCCGGGGTGACCCCGGGGAGGCCCTGACCGTCCTTTAAGGAGCCGGCAGGTGAGGAGCCGGTAGGCGCCAGGAGGGGGTTTACCTTCCGGAACATCTGGCGTTACATTAGACGCCGCCCCGCTGACCCCACACACCCGAGGCGCTCCACGTATGTCGGGTTGGTCCGACCCACAGGCTGAGGCAAGCTGCGACGGCGCCCGTGCAGGCCTTCCGGCGGCAGTTTGGCTCCCGGCTCCGTTGGTAGGGCCCTATCTCTTCGATGCCGGCCCTACCCTGTCCCCATCCGAGTGGACATTTGTTTCCATGATCGTCGCCGGACTTGCGGCCGTCGGCCTGGCGATCGTCCCCCGGCAGCCGCGGAGCCGGCGGCAGGCGGTCACGGCATCGTCTTACGTCGATCCCTTGACGGGCCTGCCGAACCGGCGGCTCCTCGACTTCATCCTGGAGAAGGAGTTCGACGCCGCCGAGCGCGGTCGGCCGCTTTCGCTCGTCCTCTTCAGCATCGCCGGCCTGGAGGAGTACAGGGAGCGCTTTGGGTCCGGCGCCGAGGAAGAAGCGCTCGAGAAGGTCGCCGCCGCACTCCAGCGGAACACGCGCCGGATGAACCTGAGCGGCCGCTACGGTGGCGCCGAGTTCCTGTCGATCCTCTCCGGCGAAAAGGCCGTGGGGGCCCGTGTCTTCGCGGAGCGGGTGGGCGCTGCGATCGGGACTCTGAGGCTCTTCACGGGGGCGAAGCTCGCGGTGGCGGCCGGGATCGCATCGTACGATCCGTCGGTACGCGGTCCCCGCGAACTCGTCGCCGCCGCGGAGAAGGCGCTGCGTGAAGCGGAGCGGATGGAGGGAAAGCGCTGTTTCGTGTACGAGCCCCCGGGCACGGCACCGGCCCCCGCGGAAGAGCCCCCAGCCGGCGACAGCGCGGACCGTCTTGCCGTCGCCTGGGAGCGCCAGGCGATGGAAGAAGCGGAGGCGCGCTACCGCAGTCTCTTCAACGGGGTCCCCGTCGGTCTCTATCGCACGGCGCCCGACGGCCGGATCCTCGATGCGAACCCCGCGCTCGTTCGGATGTTCGGCTATCCGGACCGCGAATCGCTGCTGGCGGCGAGCGCCTTCGATCTGCACGTGGATCCCGACGATCGTCGCCGGTGGATGGCGCTCATGGAGCGCGACCGGGTCGTGCGGCACATCGAGATGCGGCTTCGCCGGCGCGACGGCACGGTCATCTGGGTGGAGGACAACGCGCGCGCGGTCCGCGACGCCGAGGGACGCGTGCGTTACTACGAGGGGAGCCTCGAAGACATCACCGATCGCAAAGAGGCCGAGGAAGAACTTCAGAAGTCGAACCGCCAGCTGCTCGCGATCCTGAACAGCATCCAGGACGCGTTCTTCGCCGTGGACCGCGAGTGGCGGTTCACCTACCTGAACCCTGCCTCCGACCGGTTCCTGCGGAAGGTGGAGAAGACGAGGGAGGATCTCCTGGGGAAGGTCCTGTGGGAGGACTTCCCAGCGTCGCCGGAGTCCATCGGCTACCGGGAGCTGCACAGGGCCATGGAGGAGGGCGTGCCCGTGGCGTTCGAGACGTTCTACACGCCGTTGAATACGACCTTCGAAGTCTATGCCTACCCTTCCTCCGATGGCCTCTCCGTGTACGCGCGCGATATCGGCGAGCGGAAGAGGCTCGAGGAGCAGCTGCGGGATTGGCAGAAGTTGGAGGCGATCGGCAGGCTCGCCGGCGGCGTCGCCCACGACTTCAACAACCTCCTCACGGCCATCATGGCCAACACGGACATCCTGCTCGGCGACGTGAAGCCCGACGCGCACGGGCAGGCGGAGCTACTCGAGATCAAGAAGGCCGCGGATCGAGCCGCGTCGCTGACCCGGCAGCTCCTGGCCTTCAGCCGCCAGCAGGTTCTACAGCCCCGAGTGCTCGACCTGAACGGGGTGGTTTCCGACGTGGAGAGGATGCTGCGGAGGCTGATCGGGGAGGATGTCGAGCTGGTGACGGCGCTCGATGGATCGTTGGGGCGGGTGAAGGCGGACCTGGGGCAGATCGAGCAGGTGATCATGAACCTGGCGGTGAACGCGCGGGACGCGATGCCGGAGGGTGGGCGGCTGGTGATCGAGACGAAGAACGTGGGGCTGGACGACGTGTACGTGCGCCGGCACGTGGTGGTGAGGCCTGGGCGGTATGTGATGCTGGCGGTGTCGGACACGGGGGTGGGGATGGACGCGGAGACGCAGGCGCGCATCTTCGAGCCATTCTACACGACGAAGGGGCGGGGGAAGGGGACGGGGTTGGGCTTGGCGACGGTGTACGGG